>CACHDD010000031.1 GCA_902578505.1 uncultured Bacteroidota bacterium
CAGACGTAAAGGTGTTTGTGGTAGAATCTGAATGGCAGGCAGACTTGACTGTATATAAAGTTGATTCTCAATGGCAGTCAAATGGAAATGAGGGAAGATGGTTTTTCACAGATTCTCAATGGCAAGCAGATAAAAAGGTGTATTTCGTGGATTCTCAATGGCAAGCAGATTTGAAGATTTTCTTTGTAGATTCTCAATGGAAGGCCAAATGGAGAGAAAAAGAAAAAATTCATTTAATGTATTGAGAAAAAGATATTACTGATTTCTCGGAAAGAGTAAAATTTGAAACTTCAAATATTTTTAATTAATACTATTACAGTTTCCTCTAATCAATACAATTGTAAACTAAAAAACAAGAATTTTATCGGTATCGGTAATAAGTTCCATGAATTTAAAACCTATTCAAAAGAAAGTATCTTCTTCTCAAAAGAATTATCAGAATAGTAAATAATTACTATTTGGTTTCTTGCTTCGTGTACTTCTCTTCCTAATAGGTCAATAATCTTTACAATTTTCCTTTCTGGTGTCTCGAAAAGATTTACACTTTGTTGATTGTCAATAACAACATTAAATTCTGTTCGATCACTCAAGCAAGGGTCATTAGACGACATCTTCCAATTATAGTAGAAGTAGTAATAATTGTACTGATTCTCACTAGTTATTGTTGTGCTTGTAATGCTTGCCAAAGAACCTATATTGTATGGGAAACTGACTTGAGATCCAGAGTCATCGCGCCATAGATAGGGTTCATTTGTCCCTGATCTAATTTCATATCCCTCACCTGGAGTTAGCACAACGCCAAGTTCAAATACATTTAATCCAGCAGTAAGGAATTGGCTTGCAGATGAAGCTAATGATCCATCTGGATTTAAGATTTCAATTTCTTGTATTCCACCTTGTTCTGAATAAACTTCAACAGACTCGAAAAGTACCTCTTCGTAGACGTCGAAAATCATCCAATAGGAGTTGTTGTCGTGGTATTGACCGTTGTTGTAATCAGGCTCTTCCTTTCCCCCAATGACCTCAAACTCTCCATTTGAGTTAGAAACCCAAATCGATTGTGGATCAGTTGAAAACAACATAGTGTACGACTCGCCAATGTGAATTTCCTCAGGCGAAGTCTCGGTTTCAAACCAATAAGATGATGGTTCGTTTGTGAATGTGACTGGTTCGATATTTTGGGTGAGAGTCTGCGGTTCTGCCGCTTCGATTATAAAGCACGATCCATCGTCTATTGTAGCTTCTTCATCGTAGTTGCAAGATTCTGAGTCAGTGCATCCGAAGCAAAATAGTTCTTCTCCTTCACACCCTCCACACTCATTGAATTCAATGCATGAACCATCATCAATCGTTACCTCTTCATCGTAATTACACATAGTGTCATCGGTACAACCGTAGCAGAAGAGTTCGTCTCCCTCGCAACCTCCACATTCGTTATATCCAACACACGAACCATCCTCAACAGTAGCTTCTGGATCGTAATTGCAAGCTTCAGAATCAGTGCACCCTAGATCCCAGAATTCGTCAACTAGTTTTAATAGGAATAGGCCTTCTTCAATGTGTGAAACAGCAATTACTCCTGAGGGGAAATATGGATAGTTAGACCATGTTCCGCTGAATTGGGCTGAGTTGCTCTGTGGGTAAACGTCGAAATACCCCATTTCTTCTAACTCCCCTTCAGCTATGTTTTCTGTTCCTAAAACTCTAAGTCCAGCCCTGTAGTTTGATTGATATATGAGTCCTTCGTGAACGTATAAATTGTGGTCAATAGCTTCAACGTCAGAAACGAAGGTACCGATCAATTCAGGTTCACTTAAATCGGTAACATCCCAAATAAAAGTAGTAGTGTTTATTCCTAAATTCTGTTCGTCAAGCTCGTCGTTGCAAATGAAATATTTGTAATCTTCTGTAAGCCAACCTTGGTGAGTGTAGTTAACCCCATCATAGCTTGAAGAACCTATAAGTGTGCAATCACTTGCATCAGTCACATCTACAATTGTAACTGTATTTTCATTACAGCAAAAAGCTATTTCCTTTCCTCCAAAATTTATATCAGGACCTTCGTATGACACAACTTGGGCGTCGTGTGTGTAGCCGTCGTTTGGGAAGTCACCTATTAATTGTGGGTTTGTGGGATTGCTTATGTCTAAAATGTGCAACCCTCCATCGAATGTACTAGTTCCAACTCCATAGGCTCTTGCTGTGCTTTCGTTAATCACGATGTTGTGTGCATTGCCAAATCCCGTGTAGTGATAATCCGGCTCTAGGGTTACTGGTGGAGCTGTAATTTCTCCGAGTTGCATTAGATCTACAACTTGCATTCCGTGGTCGCTCGCTTCTGCAACAATGAATGCGTGGTTGTTGTAGACTTTGATGTCTCGCCACATAGAACTGTATGTTGCCGTAGGTAGGTTAGCCACGTAAACTGGATTTAATGGGTCGCTAATATTTATGAATGCTGTTCCGTTGGTCCTTCCAATGATTACGTATTCAGTTCCATCTGTTGGATTGACCCAACCCCAAATATCATTCATGTCACCACCGCCTATATCCGCCCCTTCAACAAAGGAAAGGAGGTCCATGTTTTGGCATGGGAATCCACCTGCCATACCGTCTATGCATGGGGTTTGGGCTTGAGTAAAAAGAGTGAAAATGGTTAAGTAACTGAGGGTTACAATTTTCTTTAGCATAAACAAAAATAGGCAGGAATTGAGTATTTTAGGAATCCAAAACTTCTATTATGAGATTTTTACTAGCCGCAGCCTTGAGCTTATTTTGTTTAGAGTCTTTTAAAGCCCAAAACACAACTAGGTTTGGCGTTATTACAGGATTTAATAGCGCATACATAGAAAATGTTAGAAGTGGGTTTGATGATGTATCCATAGCTGGTGAAGAGGTCGATTTAAATGGTGTTACTAGATATGATGCGACTTTAGGGTTTAATTTAGGTGTTGCTTTGATGATTGATTTGACTGAAAACATCAGCTTTCATTCAGAAATGTTCTACTCTATGAAGGGATTTAGAAGTACAGAAACTGATTTGACTCATAAATACAAAAACATTTGCTTGCCTTTGTACTTGAGCTATGCCTTAGATGATTCATTTTCATTTCTTGCTGGTATAGAGGGAGCTTACTTGTTTAGTGCAATATCCAAATCAACTGATGGTAGTCAAGTTGATCTTTTTGGTGAAGATTTCTTGAATTACAGAAGCTACGATGTTGGTGGGATGTTGGGAGCGATGTTCCAAGATCCTGATAACGGTTTGGCCTTTTCAGTAAGGTATATTCATGGATTTGTTTCTACCATGCCTAACGAGATTACAATATCTGATGAAGTTGGCACAACAATAGATACTGCAAAAAGCGGATTTTACAATAGGTGTTTCAATTTTTCGATTCACTACTACATGTAGATGGCTTATAAATGCAAAAATTGCGGGGCCAATCTCTCTGGCCCTTGGTGTAGTAAATGTGGCCAAAAGCACCACAAAGACAGTATCACAGCTAAGCGCATTGTAGGTGAAGCAGTTGAATCTGTCGTTGAATCTGAAAGGGGACTGTTTCACACCTTTCTTCAACTGGTTAGGCGGCCTGGAACAGTTGTGTACGACTATACAAGTGGGAAAACGCAGCCTTATACTCCTCCATTTAAGTACCTACTTTTTGCATTCTTTATTTGTGTTGCAGCTGAGTATTTAATCGACACTACGAGCGATTTGGACTTCGATGGAGTCAATAGTTCGATATCCTACAGACTGATGTTCTTCGCAATCCCTTTCTCAATTGTATCGTGGATTATGTTGAGGAAGAAGATGCCCAATTTAGCAGGAAATTTCATCTTATCGATCTACATTATTGCCCAAATTGAGTTCTACGAATTGTTTTGTTTAATCATAGAAACCTATTTTAAAATAAGCCAAATCTATACCCTTCCAGCCTTTGTACTGCTAATAACAACTCAACTTTATTTGAATATTTATGAGTATGGATTATTCAGGTCATTCAGAAACGCCATCTTCCATATAGTTACTTCAGTATTACTGACTACTGGGATTTTATTGTTTGTCTATCTAGTGTTACTAGACTCTGAAAATATGGATGCTCTCTTCGATATGTTTAACTTTCACCTTAAGCCAAACTAAACTATGAATAATCCTCATTCACCATTTCAATCGAAGTACACTCCACAACTACCAGAACTTCTAAATCAGCTAGGTTGCAGTATTGCTATTTCTACATACCAAGCTGGAAAGTTGGTTTTCATTTCTTCACAGGATGGGAAGTCTTTAACTCAACTCCCTAGAAATTTTGAGAAGGCAATGGGTATTGCGGAAGATTATAAAAAGGATAAGCTTGCAATTGCTTGTAGAGATGAGGTGATAGTATTTAAGAATTCAAAAGACCTTGCGGCATACTACCCAAAATCCCCAAACAAATACGATTCACTCTACGTCCCCAGAATTACATACTATACAGGAACTGTAGATGTCCATGACGTTCACTTCGGTGAAGACGATCAGATTTATGCCGTTAACACACTTTTCTCTTGCATAGTCAGAGTTGATGGGGAGTACAATTTTACTCCAGTTTGGCAACCTCATTTTATAGATAAAATAGCTCCAGAGGATAGATGCCATTTAAATGGTATGGCTATGCAAAACGACAAGCCCAAATACGTCACAGCGTTTAATAGAGGCAATACACCCAAAAGCTGGAGAGAAGGAATTGAAAATTCAGGTATCGTTATAGACGTTGAGACCAACAAAATCATCGCTGATGGATTAGCGATGCCACACTCACCAACTCTCATCAACGGGGAATTATACTTACTTCAATCGGCTAATGGTCAACTAATAAAAATAAATACGGAGACAGGGGAGAAGGAGGTGATATTAGAAACTGGAGCTTTTGCAAGAGGTATGTCTTATTACAATGATTTCCTTTTCATAGGGATGTCCAAGCTCAGAGAGAATTCAACTACTTTCAAAAAAATCATACCAAACATCAAGAACAACGTTAGTGGAGTATTAGTGGTTCACCTTCCTACAAAGAGCAAGTATGGAAGCATTGTATACGACACTTCATTAGATGAGATTTACGACGTTCACGTACTAAAAGATAAGGTTAGGCCCAATATCTTGAACACTATTAAGCCGCTTCATAAGGAGAGTTTAATGCTGCCTGAAACTACATTTTGGAAAAAGAAAAAATCAAACTAAATTGCTTGGCAACACTCATAACATGATTCGTCACTCAAGGAAACAACGCCAACTCAAGCACTTAGTAAAGCAAACAAACAAGCTTCTTGCTAAAACAAAAGGTGCCCTTACCACCCAAATTGTAGGATTAAAATCAAAGATCCAGAAACTTATTGACGAGCTTAAGTTTGTTATGGGTTCTGCAAGACTTCGCAAGACTTTAGGTTCACTTGTATTAGTGCTAGGGCTAGCTGTTGGCTTAACTCAAGCGCAAGATTTCGCACCCATTGGTCTCAATACATTTGGTATTCAAGGTTCTACATTTACTGATCAATTTGCAGATTTTGATTTAGTCGATCTTGATTTAGATGGAGATTTTGATTTAGTAGGAAGTAGACTCTATTTTGACTCTCAATATGCTTTTTATTTAGGTGGACCTTTAATTTATCAAGAGAATATAGGAACCTCAATTAATCCAAATTTTTCTCCTGGAAACACAATCGGGGATAATATAGACTGGGGGGTTGATTACATTTACTTTGGTGGAATTAGCTCAATGAATTCGGTTGATCTTGATGGAGATGGGGATTTTGATCTAGTATCCACACACAGTTATATTTATTCATATGACTATGAAACTAAAACGGAGCTCGAATTTGCTAAGGGATTATTGTTCATTGAAAATACTGGAAGTGCAACTATTCCTGATTTCACACAGGCAGAAATAAATCCTTTTGGACTAGATTTAAGTTTAATAAATCCTAATGAAATAGATTCACTAGATTCATATATCGTTGACCTAGAATTTACTGATATTGATGATGACGGTGATTTCGATGTATTAGGAGTATATGCTTTAGGGGACTACGATCAAGATGTATATTCTACAAATCTTTTCCTTATAGAAAATATAGGGACAAGCTCAAGCCCTTCATTTGCTGAAGCAAATTTAGATCCTTTTGGAATCGATTCACCTTTTTATGGAATTGGTGCAAATGTTTCTTCGGTTGACTTAGATGTTGATGGAGATTTGGACTTAATTTTAAACGTATATACTGGATCTGAAGATTCAACCATGACTTCTGAATTAAGATATTTTGAAAATTCAGGAGATCCATCAAATCCCATATTTAGTGATGCAGTTCTTTCGCCATTTAACTTGGTCGCAAGTCCGATGTCTGCACTTTATAAAACTGACTTTACAGATATTGATGGTGATGGTGATGAGGATGCATTTCATTTTGATTTAGGGGGACTATTTTATGACTATAGTTCAACCGTACACTACCAAGAAAACATTGACGGTTCATATATTGCCGAGACCTCAGATGTTCAAATTGAAATATATCCTAATCCAGCAAGCGATAATTTATCAATTTCAAATATCGAAGTCGGGAGTACAGTAAGATTTTTTGATTATGCAGGTAAGTTGGTGTGGGAGCAGGAGGTTGAAAATAAGTCTATGATGGTGGATTTAAGCAACTTCCCTTCAGGAGTTTATTCTGTTGAGTTGAGAAGTAAGGATAAAACTTCAACAAAGAAATTGTTAATTGAATAATTTTATATTCTTATCACCAGTTATAACAAAAAATTATTCCCCAGTTTTATTTTTCAACCAATACTTCAGTCCGAAATCTATAGTCATAAAATTATAGCCGTCAATATCAACAGGATCAGGATTGCCAATTGAAGACTTACTATTAAATAGGATATTGTAATTAAATCCTATGAAGAAACAACTTCTATTCAAGTATTTATTCTGTATAATTCGATGAACTGGGTAGATAATTTCTCCACCAATACTAAAGCCCATATGTCTTGCAATGGTTTTCATTAATATTTCATTATTACTTATCATAGCTATTGATTCTTCATATGGTGAGGTATAGTATCCAAGTTTGAGACTAGGAAGAATGTCGAATATTCCGATCTGAGTTATTCCATGAACTCCCATACGATAATAAGAAAGTATAGGTTTTGCAAATATTTCTGAGTATGGTTCTTCAGATGATAGTATGAAGTCTGCAGAAGCATTAATAATGATTTGGTCAAACTTATAATTAGTTTGAAAGCTAATCCCCTTATAGTCGCCTAAACTCATTTCTTCCCAATTACTTTCTATAAGATCAGTTTTAAATGTAGTTGTTGCTACGCCATATCCAAATTGAGCAACGCTTGCTATAGGAAATGCTAGTACTATGATAATAATGAGATTTTTCAAATCAATTGAGTTGAGATAAAGATAAAGTATCTTTTTAAAAACTTATTATTTTTAATTGATATTGAATGTACTGATGATTTAGCTTGAAATTAGAAATTAAATAAGTTTTTGATCAAAATCTAGAGCTTGGAAAAGATTTTAAATTCATGAAATGGTTAATAACCTATCTATTGTGCATCAAGATAATGTCATGTTAATCTTGCTTTTATATTAAGGGTATCTTCTCGTATTAAAGAAACCATGCTTCTGACATAAAGATATGAAGATGTCGTAACTAACTTAGAGGATATAAATTCAAATTATGAAGCCTGTTTTACAAAAAATATTATATTATATAAATCCTTTTAACTTTTTCAAAAAAGAACAATCATCTGATCTTAATTTACGAATGATGCATGGAATTAATAAAATTAGCCTTTTGCTTTTTTTAATTACAATTATCATTCTAATCATCAGAAGAATTTAACGAGTTGAATTCTTCTATTTTGCAAAATTCTACTAAGAAAAAAATAATTCATGAATAAGATATTACATAACACAATAAAATATATTTTCTCGATATTTCTTTTACTCTCCGCTCTTAAGCATTTATATAATATTTACTTAGCAGAAGCTTCGATAATGGCAACAGGATATCCAGAAGCAGAAGCTGCAAAATTTGTTCTTGCTGTCCTAGAAACAAAATTTTTGATCCCCTTCATTTGTTTTGTCAAAATTATTGCTAGTGTTTTAATAGTTGTTCCAAAACGAGAGCAATTAGGTGTCATAATTGCTTTGCCGTATTCAACAGGAATGCTTATGTGGGGAATCTTTATGGTCCCAAGCCACTTATTGATTATGTCTTCTATATTTCTTTTTAATTTCTTGCTTATTGTAGCGAACTGGAAAAATTATAAATCTATTTTGAAATCAAATTAGGAATTAGGCAGCAACGCTAGATATATCTAGCTTAAGACTTTAAGATATGCCGGGCTATGCTTAGTTTACAAGTAATAAATTAAGCTGAGATTGCTACTGTATATGCTAATAAAAAAAACCCTCGCTAACGCGAGGGTAATTATTAATGGGTGGCTAATCGGATTTGAACCGACGACCCCTGGAACCACAAACCAGTGCTCTAACCAACTGAGCTATAGCCACCGTATCCCAAAACGGTGTGCAAAGATAGTTTAGAGTTTTGGTTGTGCAAGGGATTAGCAGGAATTATCATCCTTATCCATATGCTCAATAATGCCTAAAAGCATATATTGTTAGTATTCTTATAGCAAAGTGGTAACTTACTCAAGAATAAACTTCTTCTCTACTGAACCATCGTCGTAGATTTGAAATAAGATTTGTTGGCTGGAATGCTTGACTTCTCTTCCTAATGCATCTACTTTCTTTAATATTCTATGATTTAAATTATTTATTGGTTCTTCAATTTGAAGAGATTCCTGACATAGATCTTGGAAGAATAACCAAGCTTCTTCGCTCGCATTAATATCCATATTACCGAACGCTCCAGGCCAATCGTGACCGCCACCAATTACCGTATATAGCCAAACTTTAGAACACGAGATATTATTTCCATATTTTTCAAAAGATATAGTACTTCCATCATTTGTGGAGATATTGGGTAAAGTTCCAGAGGATTCTATATCAATAGTATACATATCAGTAAAGAATTCAATCGTTTCTGGAATACTTGGGTACGATCCCCAACCATCCGCATTGAAATAATCACCATCGTAATAGGTTATGTTATCATTTGTTCCATGAATCTCTAATATACCTACTGTTTGTGAAGGATTACAGTTTTCTAAAATATCTTCCATAATCATTCCAGAAACAGAAGCTACACCAAGGAATAATTCAGAAGCTTCACAAGCCAATAAGTAACAAAAGTCGCCGCCATTAGACATGCCTGTACAGAATACTTTTTCATGATCAATATCGTTATCACTTGAAAACTCATTAATTAGGGTTTCTAAAAAGGCCACGTCATCCACCGTTTCATTGTTTTGGAAATCGTAACCAACATTAAAAAAAGTATTTCCATATGAATCTTCAATGCCCTGTGGGTAGCATACTGCAAAGCCGTATTGTAAAGCCAACTGATTGAATCCCGAATAATTCATGATACCCTCGGCTGAGCCTGTATAGCCATGACATACAAATACAAGTGGCGTGTTTTCATCTTCAAAAGGGTTGAAATATATATATTCTCTTTGATATTTTTCTACATCAATATTCCCAAACTGAAATGCAAGTAAATCGGCATACAAAGTATTGTCAGTCAAATTATCATCATCAAGTCCATTTACGTTGGTGATTGTCACATCCAAGTTGTACACGCCCATATAACTAGAAGACAAGATATCAGGATGTGTAAAAGAATATACCTCTCCCGATCCAAGATTTAGATCTTCAAAAGTAGCTGAGTAAGCTACGCTTCCTCCGAGAGACCATAAGATATCAAAACTTTCAATCATATCAGCACCTGTGTTGGTCACCACACCTTCAATATCAACATCTGTCCCTTGAGCAAAATTCAAGGGGACATTTATTTGTGTCAACTCTGCATTCAATCCGATAGGTTCATACACCAATACATTGTCGATTGCCCATCCAAACATCCATCCACCACCATCGTTGTAGCGAAACGCTAAAAGCACATTATTGTTACCTGCCAACGAACTTAAGTTTATTGTTTCACTCCCCCACACTGTTTCATCAGAGTTGCCATTTCCACTAATTTCATCAAGTACTGTCCACTCCAATTCTTCTAGTGGTTCACCATTAGCAAAAGCATATTCAACAGTAGCAAGTTCAGTGCTTCCTTGAAATGTTTCTCCCGAAAAGAATGTGGAAAAAGACATAATTGCATAATCGACACTGCTAAGGTCTAGTAGAGGTAGAATCAAATAATCCTTGCTTTTGTCGCAATCACATGCATCATCATTTGTCGCAATAAAATTTCCATTTGCTTGAATTGTCCACCATTCACTTTGAAGATCTTCATTATTTCCATTTATCCAACCTCCATCATTAGATAGGGTGTATTGACTCCACTCAGGAGGTAATGAGCTATTTTCAAAATCTTCACTCAGTAAAACGTTTTGACTAAAAGAGTAACTTCCAATAAAAAAAATGAAAGCAGTAATTAAAAGTCTTTGCATAAAAAAATTTTTAGATCTTGTAAGTTACTCAAAGCCGTGTCATATTTTCAATTTTATATTGTATCTCTAATACTCTTAGATAGGCAATAAAACATACTATATGAGATGATGAATCATTTTGATGTCGGCACGGTCATAAGGTGATGAATCGGGTAAAGGAATCTCTTTAAACTTATGTTTTTTATATAATTTAATAGCATTTGTCAATTTTGTATTTGAATATAAACAAATACTTTGTGCTTTTTTATTCTTACAAAAGTTGATCACAAAGATCATTATCTCATTGCCAATACCTTTTTGTCTATGAGATTCTTTAACTGTCATCTTCATTAATTCATATGACATTTTATCGCTAGGCATAAGTGCAAATGTGCCAATAATTTCTTTTTTAAACTCTATAAAAAAGACATATCCACCTTTATCAATTATTGCAGTTTTCGGATTTTTTAAAACATACTCATCATAAGGCTCAATTAAGAATGCCTTATTTAGCCATAAAATGTTTAGATCGTAAAACTTAGATGAAAGTGTGTCTGTATATGGTATAAAGTTTATCATAAGATTTAAAGACCTTACATTGTAGTTATTAGGGTCCATATATG
This sequence comes from uncultured Bacteroidota bacterium, assembly GCA_902578505.1. The sequence goes on from CACHDD010000031.1 coordinate 11,182, forward strand.
CTGATTATAAATAGCTTTTTTAG
>CACHDD010000032.1 GCA_902578505.1 uncultured Bacteroidota bacterium
ACATAAAATAATTTTGGATTGGTACTTTGTTTTGTGACCAACTCCAAAAATCGTATTTCATGGCTACAGGTTCTATAAGCAAATCCAATCCTACCATAAATAAAGCAGAATAAAGAACTTGAAAGAACGTGACATTAGTAATACGATTTGCACACCCTCTTGCTCCTATTGCAAGCACAAACCAGTTGACTCCTATGATTATTGGAACCTTAAACCATTGAATTCCAAGGGTAGGCCCGTAATGATAATTTCCAAACAATATGCCAGTATTAACTCCTACTAATTCTACTGTAAAACCTACACTGTAAAGAATAAGAAAAATAGAAAGGAAAATTTTCCTTGGAAGGTAAAAAAAGCAAATGACAAGAGTAAAAAGAAGATTATATGGTGTTAGTGTTTTAAAAAGAGGTAAAAGAAACTCTGAACGAAATCCAATAACTCCTATTATATTGATTAGTATTATTATGCCTAGACCAATATTTTTTTTGAAATTTCTCACACAATCAGTTTGTCTACTATTTTGGCAGAGGATAATGCCAGAGGGATTCCACCTCCTGGATGAACACTGCCTCCACAAAAATACAAACCTTCGATACTTTTAGAAAAGTTTGGATGTCTAAAAAAAGCCGCTTTTCGTTTGTTAGAGGCTGTTCCGTATAAAGAGCCTTTAAAAGAAGCAGTTTTTGATTCAATACTTCTTGGATCTAAAATATCCTCAAAAACGATATGATCTTCGATTGAGGTTCCCAAAATTCTATTTATTTTCTGAATGATATTTTTCCTGGCTTTGGATATGATAGTATCCCAGTCTTGACCATAATTTGATGGGGTATTTATCATAACAAACCAATTTTCACAATTTATTGGAGCATCATGTTTTTGTTCTTTACTACTAATGTTAACATAAATAGTAGGATCATTAGGGACGTTCTTGTCGTTTGAAATCTCATGAAACTCATCCTTATAATTTTTTGAAAAAAAGATGTTATGAAGTTCCAATTTGTCAAATTGCCTGTTTATACCCCAGTAAAAAATGATTGCTGAAGTTGATCGTTCCTGTTGTTCTAATGTCTGAACTACTTTTCTATTATTTAGCAAACGATCATAAACAAAATAAATATCTTGATTGCAGATCACAATATCGGATTCGTAAAATTTTTCTTGTGCGTAAACTCCAGTAACCTTTTTATTCTTGTACGAAATTCTTTCTACATTTGTGTTGGTATATAATTTAACATCCATTTCACGGCACAGGCGCTCTAATAAATTTGCAATAGATCGCATGCCTTTTTCAGGAAAATATACTCCCCGATTAATTTCAAGATGTGGTATCAAGTTTAAAATTGCAGGAGCTTTAAAAGGATCTGATCCATTATAGGTTGCATACCTATTAAAAATCTGTTCGGTTTTTTTGTTATTAAATCTCTTTTTATTGCGCTTGCTCATAGAAGTAAAAAGATCTAAAAAAGGTAGTTTAGATATAGCAATAAAAGATTTAAAATTTAGATAAGTGGTTAGCTTGTGCAATGAGTTCTCTAAAAATAATCGTCGTGTAGCATTATATAGAAAGGCACTTTTTTTTAAATGATTAAGAACCTTAGAAGACTTCACACCTGTCTTTTTATAAAGTTCATTTGCTAAAAGTTGTGAATCTGAATATCCTATAACCAATGTAGAATCCTCAAAAAAGTATCGACATGATTCTTTGAGTTTGTGATAACGAAAATACTCTTTTGGGTTTTTGTTGCACAACTTAATAAGCTCTTCTATTAGGTAAGGTTGTGTGAAAAGAGAAGGACCCGTGTCAAAACGATAACCCTGCGCTTTAATTTGTCCAATTTTACCGCCTACCTGATCATTCTTTTCAAAAAGTGAGACTTCATAACCTCTAACAGCCATTCGAATAGCTATTGCAAGCCCCCCTACACCTCCACCAACAACACTAATTTTTTTCATTATTCAGAAAAAGTTTTTTGTGTTAACAGACTCCTTTCTATTAATTTTTAAATCGATAAAAGGAATGCTCAACATTGTAGATATTTCAAATTAAAAATTTTAAGATGAGTACTTTTCATTAAAATACTTCCATGGAACCAACAACATCCCAAAAGACTCTCCTCCATGTTTTCCAAGTTGTTTGTGATGCATTTTATGAGCTTTTCTCAATGCTTTCAGATATCTCCATTTAATATTTTTAAACCATTTAAAACGTTGGTGGATAATGACATCATGAACAATAAAGTAACAAATTCCGTAAAATAAAATCCCCAGGCCTACAAAAAATAAGTAGTTAAATTGATGATGTATGCCACTAACAATAAAAAGCGAACTAGGTATAGCGAAAATCACAAAAAATAGATCATTTTTTTCAAAAACATTTGTATACTTCGGCCTATGATGATCTTCGTGAAAGTACCATAAAAAACCGTGCATTACATATTTGTGTGTCAACCAAGTAACAACTTCCATTAGCAAAAAAGTTATAAGAGTGACAAATAAAGCACCAAGTATTTTCATGTGTAATAATTTAAAAAATTATCTGAGAAGGTAAAGTACATTAGATTTTATTATCAAAGAGAATTTATTATTGACTTTATATAATCTTGGAAAAAATTGCTTTGCTGGGGTAAATTCAAAATAATCATATTTGAATCATTGATCATGTTTTTATTATATAATAAAAACGATGGGGCATTTTTCTGTATTGCAAACCTTAACATACGAATTTCGATATTCATTGGATTATTAGAAATTATACTATCCAACTTATTGGTCTCATTTGTAAATATTATCCATTTGTCAATTGGATTTTCCTTTTTGTCCAACAACATTAATTTTCCGGTACAATTGTATGCATAAACAACTGGGTGATTACGATGATTATTACTTATTTCAATCAAGTTTTCGATATCATCAATATTTTCTGCTTTTAAAAAGCATGAACGAATCTCAGCAATAGGATTGTCTTGACAAAAGACGGTCACAGAAAAGATAATTGATATAGTAACTAAAAGTAACTTCAAATTAATTTCAACTGGTGCATTAACATCGATTTAAAAAGTAGTATTATTTTCTTGATGTTCGGAACTCTAATGCGATATTTCAGTATTTGAGATGCAGGAAGCTCTTTGATTTTTGAGAATAATGTATAATAATATCTGTAAGCTAAGTAGACACCTCCTCTTGAAGAGTATGGTAAAATTTTAATTCCTTTTAAAGCAGAGGAGAAATCAGATTCAATGTCTAGTTCAATTTTCTTTTTTTCTACTTCATTAAACATATTCATATTTACCCCCGGAAAATAAGTTCTTCCTAAACCCTGAAAATCAGAGTTTGCATCTCTTAGAAAATTTACTTTCTGAAATGCTGACCCTAGCTTCATGGCAAATGGCTTTAACTTATTGTATTCATCTTCGTCACCATCTACAAACACTTTTAAACACATGAGACCAACTACTTCTGCAGATCCTAGTATGTAAAGTTCGTACTTTTCATCATCATAAACCTGGTCATGTAAATCCATTTCCATACTATTCAAAAATGTTTCAATGAGGCCCCATTCTATACGATAATAGTTCACGGTTTCTTGAAAACTGTTGAGTATTGGGTTGAGGCTTATTTTATCATCAATAGCTTTAATAGTATCATTTTTGAATTCATTTAGTAATTCAACTTTATTAAAATCATGAAACGTATCAACAATTTCATCAGCTAGCCTAACAAATCCATATATATTGTATATAGGTTGATGCAGTTCTTTGTCTAATGCTTTGATTCCTAACGAAAAGCTAGTGCTATACATTTTTGTTGTCTTTTTACTGCATTCTCTTGAAATGGTGTCGAAAATATCTTTCATATCTATTTGATTATTTTAAGAATATAATCAGCGACCACCTGACCCGATATAATTGATGGAGGAACTCCGGGTCCAGGCACAGTTAATTGACCTGTATAAAACAGATTATTAATTTTTCTATTAATGATTTTTGGCTTAAGATTTGCTGTTTGAAAAAGTGTATTGGCAAGACCATATGCGTTTCCTTTGTAGGCATTGTAATCTTCTTTAAAATCATCAATACAATAGCTTCGTTTAAATTCAATATGTTTTGAGATATCTTGCTCACAATATTTTTCGAGTCTTTTGATCATTATATCAAAGTATTTTTCTCTCATTGTAAGATCGTCATTCAAACCAGGAGCAAGGGGCATAAGGAGGAAAAGATTTTCTTTTCCTTTTGGCGCAACACTTTCATCAGTTTTTGATGGACAACAAGAATAGAATAAGGGTTTAGTGGGCCAAGAAGGATTGTGATATATTTCTTTAATATGTGGTTCAATATCTTCGTCAAAAAATAAATTGTGATGTTGTAATTTTTGTATTTTACAATTAACACCTAAATAAAATAGCAGTGAAGAAGGTGAGAATGTTTTTTTCTGCCAATATTTATTAGAATAATTCTGATATTCATTATCAAGGAGCTTTCCATCCACATGATTATAGTCAGCAGAAGCAACAATATAGTCAAATACAAATTCACCTTTGGAGGTTGAGATAGATTTAGCTTTTCTCTTATTTACATTTATCCGTTCAACATTGGCATTAGTTATGAATTGAACACCTTGATCTTTACAAAGCTTCACAAATCCATCAATTACCTTTCCAAATCCACCATTTGGATAAAAAGTACCCATTTTAATTCCAGAATAAGCCATTAAACTATACAAGGCTGGAGTTTCTTTTGGAGCTGTCCCAAGGAATAATACTGGAAATTCTAGTAATGCTTTTAAATCAGGATTAGAAAAATATTTCGCTACGTGCTTTTTGTATGAAGAAAAAATCTGCAACTTAAATAAGTTTGTGAAAATGTCTTTTTTGCAAACTTCTTTTAATGATAAACCAGGCTCATATACTAACTTGTTTATACCAAAATCATACTTAAAAGCAGCTTCCGTCATAAATTTTTCTAGTTTTTTTGCACTACCCTTTTCTTTCTCTTCAAATAAGGTTAAAACAGAAGACCAATTTGCTGGGATAGGCAAAGTATTCTGGTTATCAAAAATGATTTCAAATCCTGGATCAAGTTGTTTAATACTGTAATAATCAGATGGTTTTTTATTAAATCGATTAAAAAATTTATCAAAAACATCAGGCATCCAATACCAGCTTGGACCCATATCAAATGTGTAACCCTCAGCCTTGAACTGTCGAGCCCTACCACCCAGCTCATTGTTTTTTTCATACACTGTGACATTATGACCTTTTTGAGAAAGTACAGCTGCTGCACTTAACCCTGAAAACCCACTACCAATTATCGCAATATCGCTCATGTATTTTAACAGTTTTATATATTTTAAACACTCTAACTTTATAATGAACCTTGCCTAAATAACTTGGCTTTTTCTTTAGCTAATTCGTTTCTTTCAATTTTGTGATTAGGTCTTTTCCACTTTACATTTCCACGTGTAGACATACATTCTTTATAGTCATCGTTACTCACGGGCTGCTTTGCGTCAATAAATGCTTCTTTTGGTCGAAGGCCTAAAATCTTAAACAACTTTTTATCCTCATTGATGTCTGGATTAGGAGTAGTCAAAAGCTTATCACCAGCAAAAATCGAAGAAGCACCCGCCATAAAGCATAGGGCTTGGCCTTCGTCACTCATATAAGTTCTTCCTGCAGAAAGTCTGACTACAGCTTTTGGAATAACAATTCTAGTTGTTGCAACCATGCGAGCCATATCCCAAATTGGAACGGGCTCCTGATTTTCAAGCGGAGTCCCCTCTACTGCAACCAAAGCATTAATTGGAACCGACTTAGGTTGAGGGTTCATATTTGCTAAAGTCACTAACATTCCGCATCTATCAGCATCAGATTCACCCATACCAATGATACCACCAGAGCAAACACTGATGCCAGCATTATTTGCGTTTTCAATTGTCTTTAGCCTGTCCTCATATTCTCTAGTTGAGATGATTTCCTTGTAGTGCTCTTCAGATGAGTCCAGATTATGATTGTAAGCATATAGACCTGCATCAGCAAGACGTTTAGCTTGGTCCTCAGTCATCATTCCAAGAGTACAGCATACCTCCATCTCGAGATTGTTGACTGTCTTAACCATCTCTAATACTTGATCGAATTCCTCGTTATTCTGGATGTTTCTCCAAGCTGCACCCATGCAAAGTCTAGAAGAGCCATTTGATTTTGCTCTTAGAGCCTGTGCTTTTACTTGACTAACACTCATAAGGTCGTTGGTCTCTATATTAGTATGGTATCGAGCTGCCTGTGGACAATAACCACAGTCCTCTGGGCAACCTCCTGTCTTTATAGAAAGTAAGGTACTGATTTGCACTTCAAGTGGGTTGTGATTTTCACGATGAACAGTAGCCGCCTCGTAAAGCAACTCCATTAAGGGCTTGTTGTATATATCTAGAATTTGGTCTTGTGTCCACTGCTTAATCATGATCCTCTTTAATAAATCAAATATACTCTTATACTTTTTGTATAACGATACTTACGGCATTTCCTCCAAAACCAACAGCGTTTATCATCGCTGTTTTAGGTATTAGGGTGCCTTTAGCCACAGAAGCTTCATATGGGAAATTTACTACCTTACCCCTATTTAGCATCTCAATTGCGAGGTCCAAACTAAGCCCGCCTGATGCACCGAGGGTATGACCCGTTTTATGCTTCGTACTTATCAAATGCACATCGTTACCTAAAACAGATTTAACAGCTTTGAGCTCTGATTGATCTCCCTGACAAGTTCCTGGAGCGTGCATTACTAACACATCAACGCTATTTAAGCCAGAATTTTCTAAAGCCATCCTCATGCTTTTCTGCATGCAATCTGCTTCAGCGGAAAGTGAAGCGTTGTGTTCGATAATTTCTGTAGCATAGCCAAATCCTAAAATCCTTGCAATTGAGTTTTGGCCTTGGTCTGCTTCTAAGGTGAAAATAGATGATCCCTCGCCAAGAACCATGGTATTAAAATCTTTACCCTTTTCAAGTGGAGCGCAATACCATGGCGAATTTTTAGTTGAGTAAATACCTAATGCTCGCATTTGAGCTACAGTGAAATCCGTAAGAGGGGCTTCTGATCCGCCAGCCAAAAATTTGTCAGCCATGCCTCCATTTATCCAAGCGCAAGCATTTAAAATAGAATGAAGCGCTGTGCTACACGTGATGGAATGCGAAAGTGTTACACCATCCAAGCCCAAATCATAAGCAATCCATGAGGCAATATTTCCAAGAGTTGTTGTTGGAGAAACAAGGGGTGACATTCTCTTGTCAGGTTTATCTAAAAAGTACTGATGATATTTTTCGAATAGTTGAGTCGCCCCCCTAGATGATCCGATATTCACTCCAACGCCATTCATACTAGAACAACCACTTTCCTTAATTGCTATACGGCTTGTATAAAGAGCTAATAAGACACTTTTATCTAACTTCCTGTAGCTTATATTTTCTCCTCTTAACTCCGTTATGAGCTTTTCACTATCAGGCTTCAATTTACCAACTGGAGTATCCTGATCATTGAAGGAACACAATGTAAGAGCAGACTCAGAACTAGAATAATTACTCCATATATGATCTGCATTATGACCCACAGAAGCAATTGTACTCTTAGCTGTTATCAAGATGTCTTGCATTGGAGCAAAGCTATCAAATAGCTATTGTTTCGAGGCCACTTATAACGCAATTATATACAGTAGACAATTCTTCATCAGTTATGCAGTAAGGTGGTAGTATGTAAATGACATTTCCTAGGGGTCTTAATAGCACTCCATTATTGATAAAATGATTATAAAGCTTATTTCGAATATTGCTTGCATAACCAGTTTTATCTGCCTTGAGCTCAATAGCTAGGATTGTCCCCTTTTGTCTCACCTCTTCTATCAAAGCGTGATCTTCAAGTCGTTTAGAAAATTCGTCATGATTTCTAGTTATCCTTTCAATGCTTTCCCAACATTCATCCTTTTCTAATAAGTCAAAACTTGCAATTGCTGAAGCACAGCCAACTGGATTTCCTGTAAATGAATGACCGTGTAAGAAGGCAGTGGTGATATCATCACCTAAGAAAGCGTCGTAGATTTTTTGGGAACATGTTGTAAGCGAAAGTGGCATAGTACCACCTGAAAGTCCCTTTGAAATACAAATGAAATCTGGCTGTTGTTCAAGTTGGTTGGATGCAAAATAAGTTCCAGTCCTTCCAAAGCCAGTCATTACCTCATCTGCAATGCAAAGTACTCGTTCACCTTGGGCAAGCTCAATTAACGAGTCTAAAATCTCTGCTGAATACATCCTCATTCCTCCGGCACCTTGGACTAGTGGTTCGAATATAAATGCAGCAACATCTCCCTTTGCTAATTCAAATCTAAGAGTATCTAAAGAAGATCCGTCTTTAGGAAATGGAATATGAGTTACTTCAAAGAGGTAATCATGGAAATGAGCCGAGAAAATGCTTCTTGATCCAGCGGACATTGCGCCAAACGTTTCTCCGTGATACCCTCCTTCAAGAGCGATAATCCTAGTGCGCTTTTCTTCTAGGTTTATCCAGTATTGAATACTCATCTTAAGCGCAATCTCTACTGCTGATGATCCATCACCAGAGAAGAAAAATTTGGCCTGATTAGATGGAAGTCTTTTACTTAATCTCTCGCAAAGATCTACTGCTGGTTTATGAGTAAATCCAGCAAAAGGAATGTGCTCAATCTTGGTCATTTGCTCACTTACTTTATCAGCGATGTATGGATGAGCATGACCGTGAAGATTTACCCACCAAGAGGCAATTGCGTCTATATAGCTTTTCCCATTTTCATCAAAAATCAGAGTCCCTTCACCCCTAGTAATTGGCAGAGCATCGCCAGATGTTTTCATTTGGGTAAACGGATGCCAAACAAACTTTTTATCCCTTTTAGACAAACTCATAATACAGCTCTAAACTTTGAAGCATAGTTAGAAATAACTTCTTGAGTTAAATCCACTTCCATCTCTACCCTACCTAGGTATTTGAGGCCCGTCATCTCTATAATCACACTCTCTGTATCTACGTTTTCCACGTCGTTAAAAATGATTCCCTTAATAGAAATACCACGACTTACTATTGCCTCTACACTAAGCAAAGTGTGATTTATACTTCCCAAATAATTTCTACTTACAAGCACAACTTCTGCATCTATACCTTCAATTAAATCAATTATGCAATCCTTGCGATTTAAGGGCACCATCAATCCACCAGCGCCTTCAATAATCAAATGATTTTCTGTCTCTGGTATTTTAAAATCATTAAGACTTATCTCAATCCCATCTCTTTCAGCCGCAGCATGAGGAGACATTGGATGATTTAGAGCAAATGTCTCAGTGTAGAATGTGCTTTTAGAATTGCTAACCATATCCTTTACCTTTTGAGTGTCACTATAGTCCAAATCCCCTGCCTGTACTGGCTTCCAATAATCAGCCTGAAGTGCCTCCGTCAAAATAGCAGAGACTACTGTCTTCCCAACTTCTGTACCAATACCAGTTACAAATAATTTCATATCAACTTGCTTAACTGTCTGCAAAGATGAGAGATTTCATCTTGAGAGTTAAAACTGTGAAGGCATATTCTAATTCTTTCTTTACCCTTTTCAACAGTTGGAGAAAGTATGGGCCTTATATCCAATCCACGATCTTGTAATGTCCAAGCAACTTTTTTGCACTTACTATTATCCCCAAGCACAATGCATTGAATTGGAGAGGTACTTTCTATGAGATTTGGACTTTGAAATTGGGCTTTGAAAAACTCAATATTTTTCATTAGATTCTGTCTTGCTGTGCAGTCAGCTAGCTCAATATAAGCCTGTTTTATACACTCTAAATTATGAGGTGGTAAAGCTGTTGTGTATATAAAAGGTCTAGCAAAATTTATTAGGTAATCCTTCAGAATTTTTGAACCACATACTGCTGCTCCATGACATCCAAGTGATTTTCCAAATGTATGAATCCGAGCGTAGGGCTCAACGTCTAATTCCGAACAAAGCCCCTCACCTTTTGAGCCAAATAATCCAGTTGCATGCGCTTCATCTACCACTAAATTAGCATTGTTATTACTACATATTTCCTCAATCTGCTTTAATGGAGCAGCATCACCATCCATGGAATATATACTCTCAACAACAACGAAAATATTCCCCTCAGCTTTTGACAGTTTCTTCTTTAATTCTTCTAGATTATTGTGCTCAAACGAAAAGCTCCTTGCCATTCCTAATCTCACACCGTCCCTCATCGAAGCATGACATAGCTGGTCGTAAATCACTGAATCTCCTTTTGAAGGAACTGTCGAAAAGAATCCCAAATTAGCATCATAGCCCGAATTAAAAATCAAGCA
>CACHDD010000033.1 GCA_902578505.1 uncultured Bacteroidota bacterium
ATGTCGTGCAAGACGTTATGAAAACTACAATTACTCTTGAAAAAGTCGGCGTAATGCCCATGCCTCAAGATCTACTTGTACAATTTGAAGATGGTAGTAGCATGAAATACCACATACCGCTTGTTATTATGCGTGGACACAGGCCTATACATGGCGATGAAAAGCTTGCCGAGGATTGGCCTTGGACTAATCCAACTTATCAAATAGTAGTGCCTTCTATGGGTAAGAAATTAACGAGAGTACAGCTTGACCCAATGTTAATCCAGGCTGATACAAACCTCGAGAACAACACATACTCTAAGTAATGTTGTCTACTAAAATAACAGGCAACAAAACCGTTGATGAGTCTATTCTCATTGCTATTGCCTTAGGTGTGATTTGTACACTTGGCCCATTAAAGATTGATTTCGCTGCTGGCCTTCCAACTACCTTACAATCATTGTTAGTAGTGTGGTTTGCGCAAGCGTTTGGGCTAAGAGTAGGGCTTACATCAGTTTTGGCATACTTAGTCTTAGGTGGTTTGGGATTTGGTGTATTCTCAGGTGGAGCATCAGGTTGGCAACACTTCATTGGAAGCAACGGAGGATTCTTACTTGCATTTCCAGTAGGTGCATTTATTGCTGGCTCATTAGCACAAATCGCCTCTACCTCTGCCCTCTTTACAAAGACCAAGTTCATCTCAAGTGCCTTCATACTTTTCATAAGCCAAACTACAATCTTAGCTTTGGGATTAATTTGGCAATCAATGTTGGTAGGAGAAACAATTTCTCTAGGCATCATAATGGACATATTCCTCCCAGGTTTACTAATAAAAACAGCAATTGGCACTCTTGCATTAGTCATTATTACAAGGGCCCTTACTCGAATTAAATCATGAGAATTTTTTACACCATTGCATTAGTTGCATTTGCATCAATTCTAGCTGGATGTTCAAACAACAGCTCAACAAACAGCACTAAATCTCAAGCAATTTTAGATATGAAAAGAGCAACAGATCACCACAGCTTTAGTAAGCCAAACGAAGCAATTGTAAACCACCTAGAATGGGATGCTAAGATTGATTTCGACACAAGAACTATTGAAGCTACTGCAACTTACAGTATTACTACTTCTAAGGACGCTGAAAGAATAATCCTCGACATAAGAGAATTAAATATTTCTAGCGTTAGGGTGGATGCTAAAGAAGCTTCTTATGAGATTGGAGAAGAAATGCCATTTATTGGGTCTCCCCTTGCAATCAACATTACTCCTGAATCAAAGGAAGTAAGTATAACATACACTACTCAACCTAGAGCTGACGCATTCCTTTGGGTTGAAGGAGAAAACCCATTCCTCTTCACACAAAGCCAAGCTATTCTAGCTAGAACATGGATTCCATGTCAAGATAGCCCAGGTGTTAGATTCACTTACAATGCTTCTGTGATTGTGCCAAACAACCTCATGGCTCTTATGAGCGCAGAAAATCCTACCTCTAAAAACGAAGGTGGTATTTATGAATTTAAAATGGATCAGCCCATCCCTTCTTACTTACTGGCCTTAGCTGTTGGTGATGTGGAATTCCGTTCTGTTGGCGAACACACTGGAGTTTATGCTACACCAGATTTAATTGACGCGGCAGAATATGAATTCTCAGAAATGGAGGATCTACTTGTTGCTGCAGAGGCACTTTATGGCAAATACAGATGGGAGCGTTATGATTTATTGGTTCTTCCAGCTGCATTCCCATTTGGCGGGATGGAAAATCCAAGGTTAACATTTGCTACTCCTACAATTATAGCTGGAGACAGATCACTGGTTAGCCTTGTGGCTCACGAATTAGCCCATAGCTGGAGTGGTAACCTAGTAACAAACTCAACTTGGGATGATTTTTGGCTTAACGAAGGATTTACTGTGTATTTCGAACAAAGAATCATGGAGGCTGTCTATGGTCGTGAAATAAGTGAAATGTTGGCGTGTTTGAGCTACCAAGGGCTCGTTGATGAAGTCGATGAAATCATGGACCTAAACCCAAAGGACACTCACCTAAGGCTTCACCTCAAGGACAGAAATCCAGATGACGGGATGACAGCTATTGCATATGACAAGGGATATATGTTCTTACGAATGTTAGAAGAAACTGTTGGTAGAGAAAATTTCGACAATTTCCTTAAAACATACTTTGAAAATCACGCTTTCCAAGTAATGGATACAGACAATTTTATCGACTACATGAATGCCAATCTCCTTACAACTGAGGAGCTCAAGCTAGCTACAAAAACTGATGAATGGATTGATGGTAAAGGTCTGCCATCAAATTGTCCAGAAGTAAAGTCAGATAGAATTGAAAAAGTTGACTTAGCTGTTGAAGGTTGGTCTAATGATTCAATAAGCACTGCTGATTTAGATTGGGAAAACTGGCTTTATCAAGAGCGTTACAGATTTCTTACAAATCTTGACGAAAACGTAAGTCTTGAGAAATTAACTGAACTCAACGAAGCATACAACATTAGCTCAACTGGCAATAACGAAGTTTTATTTGCTTGGCTTGAACAGGCTATTAGAAAGGGACATACTGATTCTTACCCTCGTCTTGAAACCTTCTTAGTAGAAGTTGGTAGAAGGAAGTTCCTCACTCCTTTATACAGAGCTATGAAAGAGACCGGACAAACTGATATGGCCATGAACATTTACTATAATAAAGCAAGACAAAACTACCATAGCGTAGCAACAGCTACTATGGACGAGCTACTTCCTAAAGAATAATCCTTGTGCTTATCTGATAAGCATTACGTGACCGAACACCTCCTTTCTTATAGTCTGTTCACTTAGGCTATGAACCTTAACTCTGTATGTATAGGTTCCATTTGGCACATAGTAATCAGGAACACCTGCTACTCCATTATTACCTATCCAAGGCTCGTTCATGTCCAAAGTCTTAAAGACTAACTCTCCCCATCTATTATAAATTTCTAATAGGAACTTATCTGGATCAATGTCTGATCCATAAACAAAAAATGCGTCATTTGTACCATCGTTATTTGGAGTAAATGAGGTAGGAATATAAAGATTAAAAATATCTCTAATTTCAATATCTCGTGTAACAGAATTAGTACAACCAAAAATATCTTCAACTGTTAATGTGACAGGATAAAAACCTCCAACATCATATGGAAATGTAAAGATAGGGTCTTCCTCAAAAGAGGAGCCTATTGGATCATACGTATTAAATGTCCACAACCATGAGATTACATTTTCACTCTGAATACCATCAAATGTAATAGTAGTGTTTGGAACTCTTGCAGGCTGTGGATTTGAGTAGAAACCTACATCTGGTAATGGATAAATATTTATATAAGACTGTTTAAATGCATCGTACTCACATCCGCCAGCTAATGAAGTAACTGATAAGCCTACATCATAGAATCCTGGATTTGCATATGTATGATTTGTATTTAACTCCGCTGCAAATTGTTCATCACCAAATGTCCAAACAGAGTTAGTTATTAGAGAAGGTTCTACCAGATTTGTAAATACAAACTCTCCTGTTCCACAAGCTTCTGTGGTATCTGCTTCAAAATCTACCTGTATAGGTGTTTCAATTGTAACATCCATACAAGCTGAAGCAGGAGGTGTTTCACAATCATCATTTACTATCACACAATACTCGCCAGTTGAAGGAGGTGCATTACTTAATTGCATACCGGATACAGTTCCTATTGGATTTCCTTCCCAAGTCCAAGTGTACATATAACCACTTCCTGATCCGCCAAAGGAAGCACTTGCATCTAATTGAGCTTCTTCCCCACTACAAATAAAGTCAGTCCCCACTATATCTGGAAAAATTTCGCCCAGAACATTCACATTAATTGTCTCTTCACCAGAAGGACAACCATTTGGATCTTCTGCATAAATAGTATAAATAGTACTAGATGCCGGGGAAGCTACAAATGAACCATCATTTGTTGTAACAGTATCACCAGTAACAGAATTAATCCAATTGTAAACCCAAAACTCGTCATTCTGCGTTACTGACCATGCTTGAAGAGCTACAGATGCAGATAAACAAATTACTTCATCTGGTCCTGCTAAAATCTGCATTGGAATAGGGTTTATAATCTCAAAATCATACGAATATGAACATCCAATGTTATCATAAACATTTATTGAGTAATTTCCAGGCACTAATGATTGATTCACGTAGTCAGTTCCATCGAATTCAACTGTCTCAAGCAAATTAGATCCTTCATATAGTTCAATTATAAATGGCCCATCTGTTGTAGATTCATTTATTTCAACCTGAACTAAACCGTCATTTGCAAGACAAGAAGGAGGCTGTTCTGAAATAGAATAATCAAATCCAGGAATTACAAGAACAGTGTCAGTAGCAGCACAATTTTCAAATCCAACTGGTGAAACATACAAAATATACTCTGTTGGTAAACCAGAAAAATCTGTAACAAAAGGTTGGGGAATTTCTGGATTGTCCAAGAATTCAGATGGCTCCCACAAGAAGTCAAACCCACAAATATCACCACCACCACAACTGACACACCAAATCACCTCATCCATAGGCATCCATGAATCTTCACAACTTGTCGATCCGTCAGAAGTAAATTGAATAGATATACAACCATCAGGATTGAAAGCAGTAAATACTTCGCCAGCAAATGTCGCATCAAGTGTTCCCAAAATTGGTCCAGTTGCGTTTGGACCGTCATAAATTGTACACATATCCCAACCAGCTTCCATACTACCCTGGGTAAAGTTTATTGAAAGCAATGTTCCATCCCCAGGATTGTCTGGACAATAACTATATATTGTGTTATCATTATTAGTGTAGCAATACGAATACGTTCCAGAAACATTGGCACATGTAGAGTTTCCAAAACCAGTCAAAGCACCTTCTAGTTGAACAGGATTTTGACAGAAAACCTGATCCTCTCCAGCTGTAAAAGCATTCTCAGGTCCTTGAATTACTTCTACTGTAACTGTTGTATCAAACGTGCAACTGAAATTATTTGTTACCTCAAAAGTGTAGTCGTAGAATCCTGGTTCGTCCAAAACTATTTCTGCATAGTTTAAGTTTGGCTCTTGACTTACAATTCCTGGACCAGACCAATAAGATGAATCTAATCCCAAACCAATTACTGGTGTAAATGTTGTTACACCAGGAATAAGAGCAGGATTAAAGTTTAGTCCCCATTCAAAAATGTATCCATTATCAATTGCAAGATTATCAAGAATTGATATGGTCCACGTTCCATTTAATGGACAGCCAACAAGATCACACAAATCACCTTCAGGAGTATAAATACCAGGGTTTACAATGTTATTGTTCATTGCATTTCCACCGTTGTCAGTGTATGCAGTTGTTGTCCAATTGTCAGCATTATCAATGTTAGTTCCAATATCTGGATTTGGAGACCAACCGTAATTGTAACCTGTACCTGGCAGGTTTGTTCCATCATCTACAGCTTCACCTAAGAAGCACCCTCCACCCCCATTTGGAAATGTTAGAATGTCAACTAAAGTACCGTCTGGACATTGAATGCTAATAGCTAAATCACCTAAGTAACTATGCTCAATATTTAGAGATACAGAAAGAAGATCATCGCAATCATCTAGAGTAGCTCCATCATCAAAAAAGTCAAAATTCAAATCACTTGAATACGAGAATCCTGCGCCATCAGCAAGATACGTTTCACCTGCAACCACTTGCGGTGGAAGAGCTGTCCAAGTTACTGATTGAACTGGATTTCCATCAATGAAACCAGGACTACCAACACATAATGGTGAAGTAGAAATTGCATTAAAAACGGGAATTGTACTGACAAGTACTTGAAGTGGCTGAACGTTTAAAGATGCGCAACCGTTGTTGTCAATTACCGAAAGATTTACAATATATTCTCCTGGCTCGTCAAATGAGTGAAATACATTACTTCCATTTGTTGCTAAATCAATTGTTCCATCGTCATAATCCCAATTCCACTCTTCAATTGTAAATCCATTTCCTGCAAATGAACCAACATCAGCAAATTCTACAGTTTGTCCTATACAAACTCCAACACTTTGAATATCAGAATCTAAAGGTTCTGGATTGATAATAGCTGATGCTGATGTAGGGGGATCACACGGAGTAGTACATGAAACTAATCCTTCCCATCCAGGGCATCCTCCACCTCCACAACCAGAATTAGCTCCTGTACTTTGAAAAACAAAAGTTAAGCAACCAGTTGGATTATTTACTGTTGCAGTTACGGGAAGTCCTTGAAGAGCTCCACCAGTATAATCACCTAAACTATTGGCATTTACATCAGGTCCATCGAAAATAGATAGGTAGTCGCTGTTGTTAGGGTTTGGATTTGTCTCAAGTAAAAAAGCAACAAATTCAATTGACACAGCATCACCTGGATTGTCTGGACAAATAGTAAATGTATAATCACCTTCCGTGTAAGGCCCACCATCACCATCATCTACAAACACTCCATCACACAATTGTACTTCACCATCAAAAATCAAAGTATTTTGAGTATAGAAAGGATTTGTTACAAAAACAACGAAGATCCAAACTAAAAATGATTTAAAAAACTCCATGCTTCAGGATGATTACAAACTGCAAGATAAGGAATCAAACTTGTTATAGAAATCCCAAATTTTAAATTGAATAAACAAATACTAGGAGTATGATTTATAATTACCTCTCAACCATCACCATATCTGAATAGACTCTTTTATTTCCATCGAAGTCTATGCAAACAACTGTCCAAAAGTAAACTGATGCATTTTCAGCTAATTCCCCATTAGCGATTTCTCCTGTCCAAGGAGAGTCAAAAGATGTTGCTGAATAGACCTCAGCACCTTGGTCATCTGCAATAACAAGCTCCCATTTTTCTGTCATTCCTTTTAGTCCAAAAGGCATGAAGCTATCATATCTACCATCACCATCAGGACTAAACCTAGCAGGAGCATTCAGTTGATTCCTATTGCCTATAATTACTTCGTTTGATGTGTGGTCTTGGCATCCAAATTGGTTGCTTGCAATTAAGTTTACTTGGTATTTGCCAGGGTTATTAAGAACAGGACTTGAAGATCCTAAAATTTCACCGTCTACAATCCAAGTTGCATCATTTGCATCAATAGTATTATCAATTAATTCAACTGGAACTTTGTTGCCTGTTATAATCCTTGGGAATGTCCACGACATGTGTGCATCAGGCTGAGGATTAATCGTAATTAAATTCTCAATAGTCCTAGTCTTAATTGCACCTTCTCCTGGAGTTATTAGAGATAATGTAACATCATAAATTCCAGGCATTTCATAAGTGTGAGTAGGATTTGGCTCAGAAGAAAAACTACCATCACCAAAGTTCCACAGATATTTCATTTTAATGTCTGAACCTTCAACTTCAAATTCTACTTGAGCTCCTACACAAGAGGTTTGGGTTGATGAATTAAAAGGCACTTCTTCCACAACAGGATCGATTTTAACAGATGGTTCATCTGTATTGCCAATTACCTCACTTTCCTTGCTTCCATCCTTTGAAGAATTGGATTTTTCAGTTGGAGAATGTACCGTTTTTGAATGTGTAAACGACTCAGAAGAGTTGTTTTTAGAATCTACTTCTAAGGACAATTCTGAAATTTGAAGATTATCAGAATATAAGGTCATATTGTCTGACAAGTCTATAGATGATTCGACCTCTTCAGTTGGAATTTGGCCTTTCTCTTCAACAACTTCAGTTGTAATTTCTTTTTTAGGAAGATCCTCATCAAGTTCAATGAAGTATTGGGCTACCCACATTGATGCTGCACCTATTACAACAGCTGCTCCAATAGATAATTGAGTAGCAATTTTAGAACCAGCAGCATCAACTCCCATTGCACCAATAGCAGCTGCAGCAGCAATTCTATCCCTCATCTTGTCCCAGTTTGGTCTAGTCTCGGGTTCATGCCCCTCAAGGGTTTCCCTTATTTTATTATCGAATTTAGAATCAGACATTGTCTGTTTTTTTTCTATTTAAAATTTTCCGAAGGTTTCTTCTCGCCTTAGCAAGATTAGACTTAGAAGTTCCAACAGTAATACCAAGTGTTGAGGCAATTTCTTGGTGTGTCATGTTATCGAATACATTCAAATTGAACACTGCTCGGTACATTGGAGTCAATTGAGACATCGCCTCTTGTACATCATGTACCGTAAAAGTGTATTCGTCCTCATCAAATTCTTCTTCAAAACCATCATCAACAACATCTTCAAAGCTTTTATCCTCACCTAATACAAGGCCTGTAGCTTTTCGACGTCTAATGGCGTCAATTGAAGTATTTACCATTATTCGACGCATCCAACCTTCGAAAGAACCTTTGGAAGTATATCCCTCAATATTGGTAAATATCTTGAGAAATCCCTCCTGCACAACATCTTGTAAAGCATCCTTATCCGAAACATATCTCATGCACACACCAAACATCAAACGGTAGTATCGTTCAAAAATCCAACGCTGGGATTTTGATTCCCCTCGTCGGCATCCTTGGATGTGGGCGAGCAATTCTTTGTTTTGCATAGGTTCGCCGGTTGAATGACGTAGTTAAAATTATTTGGTTGCCTCAAAAAAGTTAAGACCTGACATGCAATTTCGTGTATATCCTCTACCAACACAAACGTACATTTGCATATGCGCATAGTTGTAGGTTTATCTGGAGGAGTTGACTCTAGTGTTGCAGCTCTAAAACTTTTAGAGCAAGGACATGAAGTAATAGGCATGTTTATGCGCAACTGGCATGACGAAAGTGTTACTGTAAGTAATGAATGTCCATGGATTGATGATTCCAACGATGCTATGTTGGTTGCAGACCAACTTGGGATTCCCTTTCAAGTAATTGACCTAAGTGCAGAGTATAAAGAAAGAATTGTAGAATACATGTTTTCTGAATACAAGGCTGGTAGAACCCCTAATCCAGATGTTCTGTGTAATAAAGAAATCAAATTTGACTTATTTCTAAAAGCTGCTTTAAAACTTGGCGCTGATGCAGTTGCAACTGGCCACTACTGCAGAAAGGATAAGGTAGATGGAGAGTTTAGGCTACTTGCTGGTGCTGATTCGAACAAAGATCAAAGCTATTTCCTCTGCCAACTAACCCAAAACCAATTAAAGTATGCTCTATTTCCCATAGGCAACTTGGAAAAGCCTGAATTAAGAAAAATTGCTAAGGATACAGGATTACATACTGCAGAAAAAAAAGACAGCCAAGGACTTTGTTTTATTGGAAAAGTGAGAATACCTGACTTTTTGCAACAAAAACTTAATGTTAAAAAGGGAAACATTGTTGAGATAGCTTCTAACCATGTAACCTTCAATAGAGACAACACTTCTTTAAATGAAAGGGCGAAACCATACACTTTAACACCAGAGATGGGACAAATAGTAGGTGAGCATCAAGGCGCTCATTTTTACACTATAGGCCAAAGAAAAGGACTCAACGTAGGCGGCAAACCTAAGCCATTATTCGTGATAGGCACTGACACAATATCAAATACTATTTATGTTGGTTGTGGAGAAAATCACCCTGGATTACTAAGAGGTGCTTTGCTAATTAACAATGAAGATATTCACTGGATTCAGCCATCACACAAGATCGAAGTAGGTGAATCTAAAAAATATCAGCTAAGATTCAGATACAGACAAAATCTTCAAAATGGAAAAATCCAAATGACTAAAGAAGGTTTATACTTGCTTTTTGACGAACCACAAAAGGGAATAGCATCAGGACAATTCGCAACGTGGTACGATGGTGATGCCCTAGTAGGATCAGGGCCTATAGCCTAAATCTCTTCAGATACTCCGTACTCTTTTCTAGAAGGATCAGTTCTAGAAATCATCTCTGCTAAAAAGCCTGTGAGGAATAATTGAGAACCTAAAATCATTCCAGCTAAGGCAACGTAAAACGCGCTAATCTCTGTGATGTTTTTGGCCTCTATACCCTGATTCATCGCATAGAGTTTATACCCACCAATGTAGCAAAAAATTCCTGCGCTAATTAAGAAAGTTAAAGTGCCTAATAGGCCAAACAAATGCATGGGCTTCCTTGCGAAACGCTGCATAAAAACTATAGTCAGTAGATCTAACATACCATTAGTAAATCGTTCAAGTCCAAATTTTGTTACCCCGTATTTCCTCGCCTGATGCTGTACAACGTGCTCCCCTATTTTATTATATCCAGCAGCTTTAGCAAGAAGAGGAATGTACCTATGCATTTCGCCCTGAACCTCTATTGATTTTACAACTTCTAGGCGATAGCATTTTAAACCA
>CACHDD010000034.1 GCA_902578505.1 uncultured Bacteroidota bacterium
TCTCTTTGGGCATTTTCTTGAAATATCCATCCTTTGTAAGAGCCTTCATTGCATCAGATGCAACTTCTTCGCCAGCCATTTCAGTTATTCCATATTCATAGTTATAACTAACATCAACAGGTTGAGCAGAGGATGCGTTTTTAAGTTGGCCTGCTAGATAGTCAACAAGTTTTTGATTCATAAATAGATTCAGAGGTAAAGTACCCCTCATTTCTATTTTATTTGATTCAGTAACCCAAGCATCGCCTATAAACTCATGCTCTATCAAATTAAAATCAAAAGGCAAATGAGAACTTCCTGAAGAATAAACTCCACATCCAGATTCTGGCAATTCTGTTAGTGATCCAGAAGATTTGGGGTTTTCGAATTTTGCATCTGTACTAACTACATACCTTGTTTTCTTTTTATCAAATCTCAGATATCCCTCAGGTTTGAAAACAGAATGATCCCCTCTATCAGGCTTTTTAGTAAAGAATAATGAATAAGCTTCGAAAGGGCTATCATCAGACAACATTATACCTGCGTCAAGATGGGCTTTGCCTTTTTCAACGATTAATTCGGTTACAGGAATTTTAATATTGGCTGGATCTATAACAGTTGTAAATTCAATCCACTCCCTATTAAAATCAGGGCAATTGATCGCTAGTCTTGTTCCACCATCAAATTCTAAATGTTTTCTTTCCCCTTTTAATGTTACGTTTCCAGTAAACTCAAAAAATGGATCAAGGTAGAAATCTTGGGATATAGGTACTTTAGCAAGTGCAATTGTATTTTGAGCAGAATCAACTTCTATAAGGTCAAAATATATTGGCCACTCTACTTCATTAACATCCTTATACAGGTACTGAGCTGACCCTCTATAATCGTTACGACCAAAGATATTAATAGTTGCTTCGAATAGTCTATGATGCCTTGTTTCTCTATTTGTAAACACTTGTGCATTATACAATGGACTCATTTGAGCATCCCTATTAACTACTACATAACCAGTATCTGGTATTATCTCTGCATCTGCCACATTTATTAAGGGGACATCATGACATTCAACTACAGCAGCACCTACTTTGTACAATGCACTTTTACTAGCGAATGAAAGAGAATCTTGGTCTGGATGTGTTGAAATGAAGTTCTCATTTTCAGCATCTGCTAAAGTGTTGTCAAGCTGGATTTGGTCTAGGTCCATATACCATCTAAACTTATCCATTGTACACAAATACCTAATTGCAGGCAGTTCGATTTGAGTAAAACCTGAATGAGATACAAAGTCACCTATCCTTTCATCAAAATCTATTTCAGCTTGAACATTTGTTGTTTTGAAAGCTAGTGCGTTCAAATCATGGCCAATGATTTCAAAATTAGCTGTATCTGCTAGCATTCCTCTTTCCTTCATGTTAAACAGATTTGAACTCAGTCTAGCATCCTCAAATTCAAATTCTCCATCAGCAGTCATTCCTTGGGGATTTAGATGTATAGCCCCCATTAAGTCTGCATCTTCACCAAAACACTTTAGTTTTTCTTGATCATACCTAACATCCAATATTTCCTTGTCTGAATGAAGTGCAAATTCAGTCACTGACGCTTCTACAGATGGTACGTGATCCCAAATGGCTTCATTTACATATGATGTTGTCATTCCAAATGCGGAATCAGGAACTAAAACCATATCATCCCCACTAATATGAGATGATAGGTAATCAATAACACCAGTTCCTTGTAGACCATTCATATTGAGCTTCAAGTCGGCAGTAATTGTACCTAAGCCCCTGTAAAGAGGGAAACCCTCTGGTGGACTTGAAGTTTCTAATCCTAAAGAGAAATCATCCATTAACCTAAGATCAACGTCTAAATCAGGAATAATTCCTCCAGCAAGTAATTCCCCAGAGAATCTCACATTATCCTTTACAAAATTGTCTAAAGAGTCAATTTCAAATGGGTCAAGAGCATATCTAAATCTGTTTCTATGATATGCGCTCTTATGAATTGAATAATTGTCATAGTAAACAAATGATGGTCCTGTTGAAGTTAGAACAGGATAATGTGGGTATAAATGCGACCTCCAACCAGAGCGGTTAGAAGGATCATCTATTTGAAGTGTACCAGTTATTCCGTCAATTGTATTTCGAATAAGCCTTGTTTTGGGTCTTCCTGACGGATTGAATTCACCATCAATTTCTGCCCTTATATGCATCCTTTCTACAGCATTCAAATTGATTTGGAATGCTGAGTAATCGAATTCAAAATTGCTTCCGTTAAATTCAAATTTTCCTGCTTTTACGTTTCCTGCAAATGAGAAATCTCTGTCTTTTGACATTTTGATTTGGCCTTCTTCAGGAGAAATAACAACTTCTTGGGCTTCACTTATCTTGAATGGAGAAATTCCACCTATGTCTAATACTTTACTATTTAGACCAAGCACAGCGTTTGCACCATTTCCTACTTCTGATCTAAAAGCTATAACGTCGTAATCAGCTCTACCCTTATTGCACTTAAGATGGTTATCTGCTTTTGGCAGCCATTCGCACCAACCATCCTCAGCATCGTAACTAACATAACCTTGCAATGCCAAATCAATTAGCATAAGCTTAACTGTTGGTTCGCTTAGTCTCAAGTGATAGGCATATTCGCTAACATAAAATCCATTACCAGCTTTATTCTTCATGAAATGCCTTAGCTCTGAAAGCGGATGAATAGAAGAAATCCCCATCATAGAATCATATGATCTCTTATCGAAATTGGCTATTGATCTAAATATTCCTAATCCTCTCCCAGATAGTAAAAGCGATCCAAGGTAAAGATTTTGAGAACCTACATTCCATGTAATTGCCTCAACCTGAAATTCTATTTTGTGATACGAATCTTCAAAGGCTTGCATTCCTATGCCATCTTCAGTTCTAATGAACATCAATTTATTTGAAGGTTTATCGTATCTAACGCTTAAACCTGGATGAAAAATACTGTCGTTTCCTATGTAAATAGCTAATTCTGAATCTATTGAACCAAAACCATCTTTTCTAAACATTATCTCATTTATCGAACATTTAATGAATAATGTATCAGAATTGTAAATTTTCAGTAGTCCCTTTTCTTCATCTACACCCGTACCATCTAATCTTGATCCTTTGACTACAATTCCACCCTCGAAATCCATGTTGGGAAAGAAATCTTCTAAAAACAATTTCTCAGAATCTGACTCAAATCTTGGATAAATTTTCTCTTCTGGCGTATTAGTTCTTTGAACCTTAAATGTTAAGTCACCTGTAAGAGGTTTTTTGAATAATTCAGTATGAAATTCTACAGGACCACATTTAAAAGTGCTACCGTTTAATTTGATTTTGTAGTTGTTAAGTACAGCAAACTGTGCTGAATCATTGAAAGTTGTTCCCTCCCAGTGTACCCGACCTCCTTGACCATACCATTGGCCTGTAGTAGGTAGAAATCTTCCTGAAGTATTTCTAATTGATGCACTATCACCTTTTGAATAGCAAACAAGCGTTCCACTATCAAATTGCACAAAAGGAATTGAATCAACCCCAATGCTCATATCGCCTCCCACGAATTGCCAAACTGATGCTCTTGAATTAGAAATTGTATTTTCTAAGAATAGATCCTTTGATAAAACTAAATATGAGTTAAGCTTTTTGTACCATCTTCTATTTTCATTAAGAGAAATAATGGACTTGTGCCATCCATCCCAAATCTCCATCCTAAGTGAATCAGAATTTAGTTGAGCATTCACTCCTTCTAAATAACCAATTATTCCAGTAGACAAATTTATATTAGTCTCCTGAAGTTGCATTACAGTAGAGATCACTGTGTCTTGCATTGCTCTAGTAGTAGAGCTTCTGTTAAAGGAATTCGTAAACTCTGAGCTTAACCATTTGGCTTGATTTGGAAGGCTTTTAGAAAGGTCAGATTCTAATTCTTTTAAAAATGCGCTTGGAATTGGTAATTCGGTTTGGGCTGAAACGCATGTAAACCAAAGTGTAAATACTATAAATAGGACTCTTCGCATCAAGTCCTAAGTTATGATTAAATTGAGTAGAGTTTTTAAGACTAAAGTGCAGGTTTCCCACAAATAATACACGCCCAACCATTGCGTTCAAGATTTGATATAATTGTCCAATTTAGAGCTTGGATTTCCTTTTTCATTATTTCTACATCTACAGAGAAAAATCCAGAAAATACAATTGAGCCTCCTTGCTTTAGCACTTTGTTATAGGTAGACATGTCGTCTATGAGAACATTGCGATTGATGTTAGCTAGTATGATGTTGTTTAATCCTTTGTACTTCGAGGCCAAAAGTTCAGAGGTACCACAATCAATTGTGAAATCTTCGTCAATGCTAACTCCGTTTAATGCAACGTTTTCTGCTGTATTATCAACAGCGCCTTCTTCTATATCAATGGCCAAAACTCTTTCTGCACCTAACAATTTGGCTACAATAGCAAGCACACCAGTTCCGCATCCCATGTCTAAGACCACAGATCCTTTTAAGTCTAAACCCAACATAGCTTTTATCATCATCCACGTAGTGTCGTGATGGCCTGTTCCGAAGGACATATTAGGCTTTATAACAACGTCAAGTAAGGCATCAGATTTAGTGTGAAATGGGGCTCTAACCACTACCCTATCCTCTACATTGACAGGTTCGTATTCCTCCTCCCACTTTGCATTCCAATTCTCATTTTCTACTAATGATTCAGTCCAAACCGTATTATCAGCTATTGCTTCAAGCTTGGCCTTAGCCTCATTCAACAAATCTCTATCGATATTTAGATTTGGGATATGAGCGATAAGACCAAATTCTGTAGGCTCAAAAACCTCGAAATCCAATTCGGACAAATAAGCAATCGCTGTTTCCCTTGCAGGAAGTACTGGAGTAAATTTTATTTCCAGTTTTAAATAATCCTCTCTTATAAATTCTCTACTCACCTGCAGCTTGAATGATTTGACTGAAGTCACTTGGATTAAGTGACGCACCACCTATTAAACCACCATCTACGTCCTCATTTGCAAATAACTCGTTTGCGTTTGAAGGCTTACAACTACCACCGTAAAGGATTGAGATTTGGCTTGCTCTCTTAGTCCCAAACTTCTCTCCTAACCATTGTCTAATAAAAGTGTGCATCTCTCCTGCTTGCTCAGCTGTAGCAGTCCTACCTGTTCCAATTGCCCAAATCGGCTCGTAAGCGATGACAAACTTTTCTGGGTCTAAATCAGAAATATTTGAAAGTGCAGAATCCAATTGGCCTGCAATCATTTCTTGATGAGTTCCTGCGTCTCGAATTTCTAATGGCTCACCACAACAAAGAACAACACCAAGTCCAGCCTCGATTGATCTAGAAATCTTTTCAACCACCACTTCATTTGAATCACCGTAGTATTCTCTCCTTTCAGAGTGGCCAATCAAGGCAAATTCTACTCCGCATGATTTCAACATTTCAGCTGTGTATTCTCCAGTGTAAGCCCCTGTGCCTGTTGCGCTTACATTTTGGGATGCAAGGATGATACTTGATGGTTTAATATCAGAAAGTGATGCTAAAAACGGAGCTGGAGGCGCTACGATTATTTTCACATTTGAAGGCAATGAAGTTGTCAACTCACTCATTTCGCTTATCCACTCACATGACTCGTTGAAAGATTTATTGCTTTTCCAGTTTCCTGCTACTATGTTCCTCATCATATTTGATTTGTGCAAAGATGCTGAACTCTGAGTCAAAGACAATAATTAAAAACATCCTTCAATCAAATTGGGGGTTTAATTCCTTACGCGACCACCAAAAAGGTCCTGTGTATTCTCTTGCGTCAAAAACTCACACAATTGCTCTTCTGCCTACAGGTGCCGGTAAAAGTCTTTGTTATCAGTTACCTGCATTATATCATGGTGGTCTTTGCCTAGTTATTTCTCCCCTTGTGGCTCTTATGGAAGACCAAACTATTAACCTCAAAGCATCAGGGATTAGAGCTTCATCTCTTTCAGGTAATATTGGGAATGATGGTATTGATAGAGTTCTGGAGAATGCATCGTTGGGGAAATTAGATTTTCTTTACCTAAGCCCTGAGAGAATAGAAAATCAAATGTTTCAAGCTCGTGCGAACAAGCTTGATGTAAGGACTATCATTGTAGACGAGGCACATTGCATATCTCAATGGGGACACGACTTCAGACCTGATTATTGCGAGATTAAAAATCTCAAAACACTATTCCCAAATACTGTTTGGGGTGCGTATACAGCTACTGCAACAGAAGATGTGCTGAGAGATATTGAATTGCAATTAGAACTTGATAACCCTCAAGTATTTCGGTCTTCCTTAAGACGTTCAAACCTCAAATACAGCGTTAATCTTTGGGGTAACCCAGAGGTTGAGACTCTACACGAAACGATCAAATTATCCCAAAAATATTCTGATGGCGCTGGGCTACTCTACGTCAAAAGTCGAGCTGTAGCAGACAAGTTTGCTACAAGGTTAAAAACTTTGGGCTTGAGGGCAGAGTCTTATCACGCTGGCTTAAATTCCAAAGTAAAAGCAAAACGTCAAAACAATTGGCTTAAAGGTAAAACCCAAATCATCTGTTGCACTTCTGCCTTTGGTATGGGTATAGATAAGCCAAACGTTCGTTGGGTAATTCACTACAATTTACCCAACTCACTCGAGTCATATATCCAAGAAGCAGGTAGAGCTGGTCGCGATTTAAAAGAATCAGAGTGCATAGCGTTCTTTGACTCAGAACTATCTAAAAGAAATACATCTTCCATCGAAGCGAAATTCCCAGAATTAAGACTCATTCAGGATGTATACCAAAACATAGCCGACCAAGGAAGAGTAGCAATAGGTGACAATCAAAAATGTGATTTTTCTATAGACAAGGCTTTAGATAAACTAAACATTTCTAGATCTGTTCTAAGAAGATGTTTATCGATTTTAGAATCTCACGCCTACATATCTTTTAAAGAACCATCTGTTGTAGACGGGCATGTGGTTTGGCTCGGAGGAAAAAACAGAATTTTAAATGAAGAAACAGGGCTTACAGGAAAGCTTTCAGCTCATTTCATGAGAGTCTCTACCTCACCTTCTGAAGAGATTCAAATTCAATTAAAAAAACTGTGTTCTCAACTATTTTGTAAGCAAGAAGATTTAGAATCGTCACTATTGGCATTGAACGCAAAGGGGTTGATATTTTGGGCTCCTAACAATGGCGAACTAAAGGTAACTTGGCCAAACTCAAGAATAGCAACAAACAAAATAGTATTTGATTCTAAATTGTTGGCTTCGCGAAAGGAACATCTACTCGATAAGTTGGATTTAGTAAATAAATATGCACAATCAAAGAATTGTAGAGCTATTGAATTAGAGAATTATTTAGATTCAAACACGATTAGAGATAATTGTGCAGTTTGTGATAATTGCACTTGGGATTCATTTAAAGCTGAAGCTTCATTACGTAAAATAATAAATAGTGAAAATGGTATAAGTGCGTATGAACTTATCCGAAAATTCAACCCTGGACACAGATTGTCAGTGTCACAAATACTCAGACAATTACTAGATTCAGGTGTTATTTACACAGAAGGCACAAATGTCTTCATAGCTTCGCAGCCTAGTTGAGCATTATGATAAGTCCAGGAAGTAATTACGCATTAGTAAAAATCAAGCCCAAACGCCAAGAGAGTATTCTTCGTAAACACCCTTGGGTTTTCAGTGGTGCTATCAAAAGTATTGACGGAAAACCAGGTGCTGGGGATTGGGTTTGCGTTACAGCGAATAAGGGTGCAATTCTCGGATGGGGTCACTACTCACCTGGTACATCTATCGCAATAAGATTACTTACATTCGGCGATATAAAACCCGATGAACAATGGTGGAACACCAAGATTCAGGAAGCGGTACAGGTGAGGCGTGATTTGGGTTTATTTACAGAATCAAACAATACCTGCAGACTAGTTTTCGCTGAAGGAGATGGCCTTCCAGGGTTAATCGCCGACTTCTACGGTGGAGTGTTAGTTATCCAATGCCATACTCCAGGAATGCACAACGTCCGAAAATTACTCTGTGACGCATTTTCCAAAGCCCTAGGCTCGGACCTAAAAGCCATATACGACAAGAGCTCAAAGTCACTAGCTAAACACGGCGACACAAAAAGCGTTGACGGACTTCTTTGGGGCGAAATCCCGGAAAACCATTATGCACTTGAACACGGCAATAAATTCAATATTGACTGGGAAAAAGGACAAAAGACAGGATTTTTCATTGACCAAAGAGAGAATAGAAAACTTCTTGGCGAATTCTCTAAAGGAAAGAAGGTTCTAAACGTATTTAGCTACACAGGCGGCTTTTCAATTTATGCAATGAAGGCAGGAGCATCTGAGGTCCACAGCTTAGATAGCTCAGCAAGAGCTCTAGAAGTTTGCGAGGAAAATGTAGATCTAAATGACCTACCCCAAACCCAACACAAATCCATCAATGCAGACGCAGTCCAATTCTTAAAAGAGGAATTAGAGGATTACGATGTTGTGGTTCTTGACCCACCAGCATTTGCAAAAAGAGCATCTGCCAAACACGCGGCAGTTCAAGGGTATAAAAGAATAAACCTAAGGGCTTTAGAATCAATGAAGCCTGGGTCTATACTTTTCACATTTTCATGCTCTCAAGCAGTAAATGACAAGCTATTTACAGACACAATTATATCTGCTGCAATCGGTGCAAATAGAACTGTAAGAATCCTGCATAGACTTCATCAACCTGCGGATCACCCTGTAAATGCTTTCCATCCTGAGGGTTCGTATTTAAAAGGATTAGTCCTAAGAGTAGACTAGTTTGAGTAGCTTAAGGTTGAAGCAATACTTTCTTCCAACCACTTCCCTCCTTATCATATCTCACTCTGTCGTGTAGCCTTGATGCTCTACCTTGCCAAAACTCTGCATCAGCGATCTCAATTACATATCCACCCCAATGAGGCGGCCTTGGCACCTCAACACCTTCAAATTTCGCTTCGAATTCTGCATATTTTTCTTCTAGTTCTTTACGACTTGACAAAGTGCTGCTTTGATCCGAAGCCCAAGCTCCAATTTGAGACGCTCTAGGACGTGAAGCAAAATAAGCATCAGAATCTGATTCGCTTAAATGCTTTACAACACCACTAAATCTAGCTTGCCTTTGCATAGTTCGCCAAAAGAATGTAGCAGACGCTTTAGAGTGCATATCAATCTCATCGCCTTTTGAACTTTGCTTGTTTGTATAAAATACTATTCCACTAGCATCCACTCCTCTAGCAAGAACAATTCTTCCAGTAGGCATTCCTCCTTCTCTTAAAGTAGATAGACAAAAAGCATTTGGGTCACCAACACCTTCGTTAGTTGCTTCCTCAATCCATAAAGAAAGCTGTTCTAAAGGACAATCAAGCATAGAATCGAGGCTAAGCTCACCTTTTGTGTAATCTGTTCTTATATCTCTTATTGAACTCACAGTTCCTTAGATTTTATTTCCCTAGTCCAAATCTCTTCGCCTTCTACATCCTTTATGATTATCTCCATAGTCCTGTCCTTTCTAGGACCTGAAAAGTTCATTACGGCATAATTGCGTTCAGCTGCTACAGTTCCTTCAACCCTAAGAGTATTTATCTCCTCTTCATTGTTATAACTAGAGCTTGTTAAAGGTGAAGTTGTTAAATCATGAACTACAATTCCATGATCTAACTCAAGTTTACTTAGTTCTGTACAATGTCTATCACCACTTATAAATACTACTCCATGAATTCTCTCTTCTTCTATCCTATCAATAATTTCTTGCCTTTCAGGAAAACGAGCCATGTTCTCGTGAGAAGCATTATCAGATAAAAATTGACCTCCGATTGCAACAACTTTGAATTGAGCATAGCTCTTATTCATTGCAGCAATAAGCCAATCTATTTGGTCTTCACCTAATACTTGAGGATCTTGAGTTTCATTGTAATGATGAACTCTATTAGATCTGTTATCAAGTAAAAAGAACTCTACATCTGAAAATCTAAAAGCAGTTGCTACATTATTAGCACCTGCAGGAGCACCATAACTTGGATTAGCCCAAAACGCCTTAAAAGTCTCACTTGCCCAATCTCCGTGAATCCAATTTCTATCTGCATCGTTAGGTCCATAATCGTGGTCATCCCAAATAGCATAGTTAGGACAAGACTT
>CACHDD010000035.1 GCA_902578505.1 uncultured Bacteroidota bacterium
TGAATTCACAACTTGAGCGCTTTAGAAATGAAGTGATCAAGTATAAAGACCATCCAGCGCTTTTGATTTGGTGTGTAGGTAACGAGTACGAACTAAATTATTCTAATGAAAAGGTTTGGGGTGCAGTAAATGACATTGCTAAAATGATTCAAATTGAAGATCCATATCACCCAGTAGCAACTGTCACAGCGGGAACCAATTCTGATAAACTAAAGTTTGTAATGGATGAATTGACGGACATTGATATATACGGGATCAATACTTATGCGGATATTGTTAATGTAAAAAGTGTTCTTGATAAAGGTGGGTATGACAAACCTTACATGATTACTGAGTGGGGTCCAACTGGTCATTGGGAAATAGAAAAAACAATTTGGGGATCTTCTATTGAACAAAATAGTACTGAAAAGGCAGCTTCGTACCTTGATAGATATTCTGAAAACATTGGTCCATACAAATCAACTTGCATTGGCTCATTTGCTTTTTTATGGGGCCAAAAACAAGAGTATACAAGTACATGGTATGGTTTATTTGGTGAAAATGGGATGCCAACAGAAGCTGTAGATGTTTTACAATATTGTTGGACAAATGATTATCCTGAAAACAGAGCTCCATCAATTGAAAAAATATTATTTAACAAATCAAAAGACATTAAAAATTTGATTTTAGCTCCAGCAACATCTTATGATGTTGAAGTTATTGCAAATGATTTGAATGGAGATGTTTTAAATTTTAAATGGGAGTTGTATCCCGAAAGTACAGATTTAAAAACCGGGGGAGATGTTGAGGGTAAACCACCAATTATTCCAGGTAAAATCAAGGGGGTCAATTCTTCCGATATAAAATTAAAAACTCCAAAAAATGAAGGCAGATACAGGTTGTTTGTATTTATAGATGACGGAGAAAAATTGGCTTATGCCAATATCCCATTTTATGTTGATACATCATTAGACTCAAAGCAATCAATAACTTTGAAAAAACAAAAATTAAAGCCTTATGAATATTAAAATCATAGCCTTTTTTTCTTGTGTTCTTTTAATAAATAGTCTAAGTGCTCAGTCTTATTCTGACTCTTTGATGTTTAAACCTTCAAATGGAGGCCTGTACCCAAAAAACTATGAATACGGTCTATCAAATATTTCTATTTCTGGTTTTTATCGATTCCTAGCTTGCTACACATCAATGGACCCATCTGTAACACATTATCCTGTCATGGACTCTGTGTTTAATAGAGTATTTATTGGTGATGATAGTCAACTTCCTCAGTTAAGTTTAAATATAGGAGTAAGCCCAAATAAAAACACATCAATTTCAACAGACCTGTATTTATGGCAACAAATGACCGGAAGTGAAAATGATGATTTTGTAAAAGGATTATTGTTAGGGGTTAACTTATACGGAACTCATTCTACAGATTATGGAACATTTGGTGTAAAAACAGGAGGTATTCATTGGCATAAACAAAGTCCATTAACATTTGCAGCAAATACAGGATACAATAGATTTAGCCTTTTTGAAAGAAATCCGTGGGATCCAAATACTTCAAATATTTATGATAGATATGATGAATTCTACAAAAATGGAGCTTTAACACAAGATGAAAGATGGGGGCAGCAAGCCTTTCAAGGATTAATAGTCGATGCAAGCGATCTACCATCAGGATATTCGGGCTCATTTATGCATGGAAAGTCACAACTCAACGGTGGTTCTTCTATAATTCCAAATCATTTGACTGGTGGAAGGATACAAAAAAGCTTTACAAGAAGTTTCATCAGTATAAATGGAATACACAATCAAACATATACAGACGAGAGCACAACAGGCTTACTAGGATTTAATCTATTTACAACAGAGTTTGAGTTTAGATCAAAAAAGAATGTTACGCTATATGGTGAAATCGGTAAGGGTAATTATTTCTCTCCAAATTATGATGCAGGATGGGGAAATGCATTGGATATAAAATTAAATTTCAATAAAACTCGATTTTATAAGTTTCCATTAGAGTTAAGGTATTTCAGTATAAGTCCAAACGTCATTAATAATAATGGAATTTTTTGGAACACTTCCATTTTAGAATACTCTCAAGACAATTCACAACTTGACCCTGGCCAAGCTCCTATCCTTTTTCCTTTTGCAAGTTCATTGACGCAAATAGGCCAGATGACCAACAATCGAAGAGGATTGATTTTAAATACTGATTTAAATTTTAAAAACACAAAGCTTACGATTGGATATAGTGCGGCTAAAGAAATTGATGCCATATCAAATCAAATAACATATGGACATCCTTCCAATTCATTACAACTTTCTAGATTTTGGAGATGGGGATTCCCTACTAATGTTGGGCCGTATGAAAACATAAATAAAGTTTATAGATCTGTGTTTGAGACAATGGATATTGATGATCCAGATGGGATATCAGCAAAAGGATTTAATTCATTAGAAATAAGTTGTAAAATTAAAACACAGATTAACGATAGAAAACTTATGCTATTCTATCTAGGTGGATTTCATAGTATTCAAAGAGACTTTCATTTTCTTCCAACTTATGATAGTACTGCATACTTACAGAGTTACAACCATCAGCTTGATGCATACTATGCTTTAACTAATAAATTAACCTTGTGTGGATACTATGGTTACGATATAATTAAGGGGGGTATGAATACCGAAACCAATGAAGTATCGGGTGGCTATAAAGACCAGGAAGGCAAAAGTTTTGCTCTAGGTCTTGATATTCAACTTGAAAGAAATACAGGTCTTTATATAAGACATAGATGGATGGATTATATCGATCATAATTTCGCTCTTGATAGATATAAAGGCACAGAAACAACAGTAGAACTCAAAATATTTTTCTGATATGAGATATTTTTTAATAATTCTTTTTTCATTATACAGTTCTGGTTTTGCATTTTCTCAGAATGGAAAAAAAGTTCAGTTTGTTGGTGGATCTAGATCATTAAATACACTTGCAGAATTAGATTCTGCATCAATTCCAAAACGATCAGGTGGATATGCTTTACTTGATTTAGGAATTAAGATTAATCCCAACTCAAATACTGAGGTGATGGGTATGTTTAGGATAAATAATGAGTATGGCGGATTTTGGGGTGGAGGAGTGAATTTTGATGTTAGACAATTATATGTTAGAGGAGTTGCAAACGATATTTTCAGATATCAACTTGGCAACATAGACTATAAACTAACTCCTTATACATTTTACAATCATAATCAAGACATACTTACATCTTCTATTGGAACACTTGGAATAAGAGAAGATGTTTTTAATTATGAAACGTTTTATAGTGACAATACATGGAGGCAACAAGGAGCTTCTTTAAACTTTGGTATAGAGTTACCTAAATTAATTAAAGACATAGAAGTAAATAGCTTTATTTCTAGGCTAAACAGATCGGATTTTAATTTTGTACCAGATAGGTTTTTTGGTGGTGGAAATGCTGTTATTAACATAGACGACACTTTAGAAATTGGGTTAAATCACGTTTCTATTTTTGATTTGGTAGGAACAGCAAAAACAGATAATATTTATAACAATAATGTAAGCTCTTTAACTTTTGATTACAGTTTGGTAAAAAACAATTTTGCTTATGGAATTAGTGGTGAATACGGTATTAGTTCTTTATCACAGAGTGAATCTCCAGAAGATTCTTTAACTGATTTTTTCTTACATGTAAGAGGTTACCTGAATTTTACTTCAGGCCTCGAATTGTTTATTGGAATTTTAGATAATGGTGCAGATTACAGAAGTTTTGGAGCTCAATCAAGAAGAGTTTCTTTTGATCAAGAAAACAACTTCTTTAATAGATATATGTCAACTGAAGTGCTAAGGCCCGTATCATTATTTGATATGTATAATGACCCACAATTATACAATCAGGGAATATCAGTTGGATTAATGGATAACAATCCAATTGTAAGTTCAGTACTTCCATATGGAATTGCATCATTTAATAGACAGGGTGGGTATTTTGGAATACAATATGATGACCCTAAAGAATTGTTTGATTTTAATAGTAGAGTGTTCCTGCTCTCTGAGTCAAGAGGACAAGGAACACTAGCTCTAAAATCGTTTTTCATGAGTGAGTTGGTTGCAACTTTGCATGCAGAGAAACTATGGAAAGGGAAGAAGGAGTTTAATATCCAGTTATCACACAATTTTCAAGAAACCACTCGAGAAGGAGAGTTTGACTTTGAATCAGTAGACTTCACTACTAAACAACTAAACATAGGTATGGAATATGAAGTGTTTAAGGATGTTTACCTCATGGGTAATTATCTCAAGTTAAATGCATCTGGAAATGATCAAATGCCAATTAGAAATACTGAAGATGAAATCATGAATTATGAGAATTTCTCAGTTGATGGTCAAGAGTCTTTGATTTCATCAGGACTTAAAATTTCTTTTTCTAAGAAATCTTATATAGCAATTATTCATGATAGATACAAGTATCGATTCAGTCAGATTTCACATGAATATGCCTTTAATCAATCATCTGTTATTTATATCTTAAAATTTTAAGTAATGAAAAAATTAATATACCTAACATTAATTTTTAGTGTAATAATTTCTTCTTGTAGAAAGCCTGATGAATTTTCCGATGGTCCAGACTTGTATGATGTTTATGGCCCTTTTGAAATTATTACACCTTTAGAAGCAAGCCAAATAAATGTTGATTTCGCAGCAGGAGAAACTGTATTCTTTAATTGTGGGTTGAGTAAAGTTGTTGATTGGCAGTTAAAAATTACGGGGTCAAATAGTGGTGCAGAGAAAATCATTAATGGTACAAGTAAATATCTAAATGAAGAAGTGGCGCTGTGGGATGGAACAACAACAAGTCTTCCGATCTTCAGCCGTTACGAAAACTGTAATGTTGAGTTATCGTTTTTAACAGATGAGACTGATACAATACTATCTACGAGTGTATATGTCTTAGAACCCAAACTAAATGCTGGCTTCGTAATTACTGATTTCGAAGCTGGCTGGGATCCAAATTGGTCAACGTTTGTTCAATCTGGAACATCTATGGCCTTTGGCATAAGGCCAGTCGATCCAAATATAGAAGCAGACCCAGCTAAAGCCCCACAACTTGCTCGATACTACAACATGGCAGGAGCTGTTGATTGGGACTGGTTAACGGGAATGATTGATTTTAATGCATCAGCATTTGGGGAGACTGTAATGCCATTGTCTAGTAATGGTGATAATCTATACTTTAATGCTTTCGTGTATGGAGATCCACTTTATCCAAATAGTAGAGTTTTATTTAGATTCGATGAAGATGAAAATATAGATGGCACATTTGATGTAACTAGCGAAGATTCATTTGGATATGAAATAATTATTGACTGGTCAGGTTGGAGGCATATAAGCGTAAAATATTCTGATATTTTAAGTGCGAATAATTCAAGTGGCGGAGGAGTTCACAATCCTGATAAATTAAATCGTGTAAGTGTCTTACATCTAGCTGATCCAAACTCTGGGTATGCTCACTCTGCAATCGACTATTTAATATTTACTGAAAATGAACCTCTGCGTCCATAAAACATTTTCATTTCTATTAGTAATCTTAATTACTTTATGTTCATTCGCACAGGATACATTGCGGATAGATGAAGCAGTTATAAAATCTAAAAAATTACAACTCAAGAAAAAGGGGTTGTACGATGGTGAGTATGTTGAAGATTATAGTATCAGAGGATTTACCCAAGACGTTCTATTTGAAAATGAATTACTGGATTTTTGGGCAACAGAAGATTTAAAATGTATAGATGCTCAAACCTTAAATTACGGGAAAGAGAATGTATTAAACATTAAATGGAATAAAGATCAGGATGGTTGTGATTGGGTTGGTATTGGTATAGGTTGGGATGGTTGGAAAAGTAAAGACTTTGCATATGTAGTAGATACATTAGCTTTAGAATTAGTTGTAAGATCAACAGGTGAAAACTTCACAAATATTCCTTGGGCTTTTTGCTTTGAAGATTATAAAGGATCGCAAGCATGGTTAGGGTATAATACCTCTTTCCTGAAAGGAGATGTTATATCAAAAGAATGGACTCAAGTAGTTTTACCTCTTTCTCTTTTTCCATTTGATGAATTTGATACCGATGCTGCCAACATCAAGCAGTTGTTAGTACAACTTTTTTCTGAAGGTGAAATTGAAATTCTGTCAGTCAAACTTGTGCCTTTTGCAGGAAAGCTTAAAAATGAATTTTTAGCAAAAAAACAATCAATAATTATTGATGGAGATTTCTCAGATTGGGAAAGTAGTTTTGAGCTATTCAATGGTCAACAATTTTGCGTTTCATATTCTGACGAATATTTATATTTAGCATACATAATTAATGATAGCACTCCTTTGCAAAACACTAAAATTGAAGGAGAGCTTTGGAATGGAGACGCAGTTGAATTTGCGTTTTCAACTAACCCAAATGCCAATGATAAAAGAAGCTTCCTTTTGTTAAGCGATCAGCACATTGGAATTAATTGTGGTGATTCGCCATATGTATGGGACTTTAAAAGAAGTCAATTGATTCCTAATTCTAAACTTGAGATCATAGAGGTTAATACAGGATACATAGTTGAATCTTCTATTCCTTTAAATTATTTTAAAAATTTCGAATTTAGGTCAGGAATAAATTTAGACATGGAGGTGGCAATTGACTTAGGAAATAACGAAACTCGACATAATCAAATTCGCTGGAACAGTAACAATAAAGATGGATTTCATCAAAACCCGTCAATGTGGGGGAACTTGCTTATTCAGTAAGATTATATTTTCATAAATGATTCTCTGGCTATTTGCCCATTTGTCATTGACACGTATATAATATACAATCCCGAATCAAATCTGGATGCATCAACCAATGATGTGTTTTGAGCTTCAAAAACTACTCTTCCAGATAGGTCAACCACTTTGTATTCTTTGACTTTTTGATTAGAAGTTATCTGTGCAATATCATTTATTGGATTAGGTTGAATTGAAATCTTTACAAGATCCAAATCGTCTACCTTTGAAACATCTTGGTAAACTCTAACATAATCTACATACATGTTAGCAGGGAAAACAGTTTCATCATTTGGTGATCCAGGCCAAACTCCCCCTACAGCTAAATTTAAAAGAAAAAAGAAAGGGTTGTGGAATTCTTCTTTAGAAATTGCACTAGGTCCAATATCTGTTGAATAGTAAGTATTCCCATTTAATGACCAAATAATATGATTTGGAGTCCATTCGATACTATATACATTGAATTGTTCAGCTGCACAAATTGTTGATCCTCCTTGGTAAACATGTCCATTATTGTTGTAATGATGAGTTCCATGAATTACAGGATCTAAATTAACGTGCTCCATAATGTCAATTTCACCACATTGTGGCCAGCTTACTTGATCGATATTAGCCCCTAACATCCAAAATGCTGGCCATAGTCCTTGACCAACAGGTACACTTATTCGAGCATGAACCTTCCCATATTGAAAATCATATCGATCTTTAGTTTTTATCCTAGTAGAAGTGTAGTTAGCATTTGCATATTGCTCCTCTTGAGCAGTGATATTCAGCATTCCATCTTGAACTTTGATATTAGATGAATTAGAAGTATAGTATTGTAACTCATTATTACCCCAACCCCAAGATCCTTGTCCAATATCGAACGTCCATTTTTCTTGGTCTAATTCTTCACCGTCAAATTCGTCTGACCAAACGAGTTCGTATTGGGAATAAACAAAAGATTGAAAAACTGCAAACGTGATAAATAAAAACTGTTTTATCATATTTACTCTTTTACAAATGGAACTTGACCCATGTTACCTTCGGCTTGTATAACAAGAAAATAGAATCCTGGCATAAGTAGAGAAACATCAATAGAATTGTTGTTTGTGCCAACTGCAATTTTTTGGCCTAGAGAAGAAAAAATAGAGTAGTCAAAGTTTGATGGTGCATCTATAATAGTTATATGATCAGATGATGGATTAGGATAAATGCCAAACTGCAAATTCACTTCAGACACGTTTTCTGTGCCATCACAATTTAAACAAGTGTTGTAAGTCACAAAAATTTCTTCTCCGTCACTAATTATCCACTGACGATTTGCATATTCATATAAATCTGTAAGAGGTGCACATGTAGCTCCTTCAATCATTTCTTGTATTAGATCTTCTCCAACACCATCAACGAATACTTGATACTCAATAGATTCTGAAGGCACAGGTTCGTAATTAAATGTCCATGTACCATTACCATTGTTAACTCCTATCTTACCGTTATTCCAATCCCAATTTGGAGGGCCTACAAGTTTAACTTCAGAAACATTGTCAGGTTCACATATTTCAGCTGTGATTGATAAATTCGGAAAACTACATGGTACACATCTGTCGTAATTTATGTAAATGTCATAGGGATCGCTAGTATTCCATATCCTATTTGCATAAGCCCAATAGTCTGTAATAGGTGCACACGTTCCACCCTCTACCATGTCTTGTATTAAACTTTCCTGAACCCCATCTGCAACAACTAAGAATTCCATATTTGAATCAGGTACCGGTAGCGTAACAGTCCATGTACCGTCACCATTATTATATCCAATTACACCATTATTAACATCCCAACCCCAAGTTGGACCGGTAATTCTTACTTCATTTGCTTCGTATCCGCATAAGTCAATATGAATATTCAAGCCATTTTCTAAACCACACTCAACACATTGTCCAAATATGTTCGAAATGCTACCTTGATTGGTTTCCCAATATCTGTTTGCGTACGTACTGTAATCTGTTATTGGAGCACAATCACCTCCTTCAATCATTACCTGAATTAAATCCTCTACTTCTCCATCTGCAACTAATAGATATTCCATATCATCGGATGGAGCAGGGTCAAAAGTGAAAGTCCACGTGCCATCTCCATTATCTGTAGCCTCTGGACCTCCTAAAGGATCCCACTCCCACAATGGTCCTGTCATTCTAACATTGTTTGCTAAGTCACAAACAGTAGTTGTGATAGTAATGGAAGAGAAATAACATGAGCCATCATCAATCGTTGCTTCTGGATCATAATTCTCAGCTAATTGATTTGTACATCCAACCACAGCATTTGGGTCACATTCTCCACAAGTACCATAAACATTCTGTACATTTCCTGAACCAGGTAACCATAATCTATTTGCATAAGCCCAATAGTCTGTTATTGGAGCACAAGTGCCACCATTAACCATTTCCTCAACAAGGTTTTCTTGTACACCATCCATTACTAACAGGTATTCTAGGTCATCATTTGGTGCTGGATCAAATGTAAATGTCCAAGTATTATCTCCGTTATCAACAGCAATTGGCCCACCCATAGGATCCCAATTCCACCATGGGCCTGTTAATCTTACTTCTTCAGCTTCATAACACACAGTAGTTGTTATATTAAGAACTGTTTCTTCATACTCACATGAACCATCGTCTTCTGTAGCATTTGGATTGTAGTTTAATGCATTTGGATCAGTACATC
Organism: uncultured Bacteroidota bacterium; assembly: GCA_902578505.1. The sequence continues at coordinate 9,519 of CACHDD010000035.1, forward strand.
CATAAACTGCATTTGGATCACATTCAGAGCAAGAACCATATGTTACATTCATATTGCAGAACCAGTCACAGCTACAACATATTCAAATGATGAACCAGGATCTACCTCTAAACCTCCTGTAAATATTCCATCACCATCACCATCAGCTAATGTTACACCCCATCCGTTCCAGCCATTCCATGAACCGTTTACAACAACATTATCGTAACCAGCGTTTGGATACTCTGAACCTGTCATGTCAACATAGAAGAAAACAGTAGCTGTTTGTGGCTCCGGTTCCTCTGTAGGACAGTCTGTACCACAAGTTCCATAGACATTAGAAACATCTCCTGATCCAACTGTCCATAACCTGTTAGCATATGACCAGTAGTCAGTAACAGGTGTACATGACCAATCGCCTGATGCTGAACCTGCAGCAACCAAATCTTCCTGAACACCATCTACAACAAGTAGATATTCCATGTCGTCAGTTGGAGCTGGATCAAAAGTGAATGTCCAAGTACCGTCTCCATTATCAGAAGCAACTGGACCAGCAGCTGGATCCCAGCCCCACCAAGGGCCAGTCATTGCAACTGAAGAAGCCGAAGAACAAGCTGTTGTAGTAACAGTTAATGTTTC
>CACHDD010000036.1 GCA_902578505.1 uncultured Bacteroidota bacterium
CAATGCAGTAATGCAGATTACTTCAGGAGCTGGAGGAACAGAGAGTTGTGACTGGGCATCAATGCTAATGCGAATGTATCGTATGTATGGAGATAAAGCAGGTTTCAGCATCAAAGAACTTCAGCTTCAGGAAGGAGATCCAGCGGGGATAAAACAGGTCACTCTGGAGTTTGAAGGAGATTTTGCATACGGAATGCTCAAGGGCGAAAACGGAGTACATCGCTTAGTGAGGATTAGCCCTTTCGATTCAAATGCTCGAAGACACACTTCCTTTGTTTCTGTTTATGTCTATCCACTTGTAGACGATTCGATTGAGATCACAGTAAATCCTGCTGATATAAGTTGGGATACATTCCGTTCGGGTGGTGCAGGGGGCCAAAACGTAAACAAAGTCGAAACGGGAGTTAGACTTAAGCACGAGCCAACAGGAATTGTAATTGAGAACACAGAAACGCGTTCACAATTGGGTAATCGAGAAAAAGCAATGCAACTCCTAAAGTCTCAACTTTTCGAAATGGAAAGGGCAAGGTTGAATGAAGCGAGAGACGAAATTGAAGCAAACAAAAAGAAAATAGAATGGGGTTCGCAAATCCGATCTTATGTCATGCAGCCATATAAGATGGTTAAGGATGTAAGGACAGGTTTTGAAACATCAAATGTAGATGCGGTTATGAACGGTGACATAGAAGGCTTTTTAAAAGCGTACCTTATGCAAGCCGGAGCAGCATCAAATGCAACAACTGAATAATCAAGAGACATGTCAGATTACAGAATTGAAAAGGACACAATTGGAGAGGTAAAAGTTCCTGCTGATGTTCTTTGGGGTCCACAAACTGAGCGTTCTAGAAATAATTTTAAAATAGGACCATCAGCTTCTATGCCTCTAGAAATAGTTTATGCTTTTGCCCACCTTAAAAGAGCAGCAGCCATTACAAATTGTGAATGTGGTGTTCTAGATGAAGCAAAGAGAGACTTGATTTCTAAGGCTTGTGCTGAAATCTTAGATGGAGATCACGATGCTCAATTTCCTCTTGTCGTTTGGCAGACAGGATCTGGCACTCAATCAAACATGAATGTCAACGAGGTTATTGCAAATCGTTGTCACTTGATAGCTGGAGGGAAACTTGGTGAAGGCATTAAGCTAGTTCACCCAAATGACGATGTAAACAAAAGCCAATCGTCAAACGACACCTTCCCAACAGCCATGCACATCGCAGCATACTCACTGATAGTTGGAACTACTATTCCTGGGGTGGAGCAACTTAGAAACAGTCTTGATGCGAAGGCAAAGGATTTAGATTCAGTTGTAAAAATTGGGCGTACTCATTTAATGGATGCAACTCCACTCACTCTAGGCCAAGAGTTTTCGGGATATGTTGCGCAACTCGATTACGGGTTAAAAGCTCTAAAATCCTCACTAGCCCATCTAAGTGAGCTTGCACTTGGAGGAACTGCTGTTGGTACAGGAATTAATACCCCAAAGGGATATTCAGAAATAGTTGCTGGACATATAGCGTCTTCTACTGGACATCCTTTTGTGACTGCCCCTAATAAATTTGAAGCTCTTGCAGCACACGATGCAGTAGTTGAATCGCACGGTGCGCTAAAACAAATTGCTGTTTCACTTAATAAGATTGCAAACGATATTAGAATGATGGGTTCTGGGCCTCGTTCTGGAATAGGGGAGCTTCAACTTCCTGCAAATGAGCCTGGATCTTCAATTATGCCTGGTAAGATTAACCCAACACAATGCGAAGCATTAACCATGGTTTGTGCTCAAATAATGGGTAACGATACTGCTGTAACAGTAGCTGGAGCCCAAGGTCATTACGAACTTAATGTTTTCAAACCTATGATGGCGAAGAACATCCTTGAGTCAGCAAGACTTCTTGGCGAAGGAGCAGTTTCATTTGCAGTAAACTGTGTTGATGGGATACAGGCAAACGAATCGAAGATCAATGAACTTGTAGATAACAGCTTAATGCTTGTAACAGCATTAAACACAAAAATTGGATACTACAAGAGTGCAGAAATTGCAAATAAGGCTCACAATGAAGGAACAACTTTAAAAGCAGCAGCACTTGCACTTGGTTACTTAACTAACGAGGAGTATGACGCTTGGGTTGTGCCTTCAGATATGATAGGCCGCTAGTTTTTACTTCTTGTCTTTTAGTTGACCCACTAAGGTTTTAACCCACTGTTCTTCTGTCTTTGGGCAGATTAAAAGTGCATCTTCTGTGTCAATTACAATGAAATTATCTAGGCCCTTGATGGCGATTGTTTTCCCTTTTCTTCCAACAACTATATTTTTTTTCGAATCAATTGCCATCACCTCTGAACCTATAATTCCATTTCCATCTGCGTCCAAGGCCAAATGATCTGATAATGATGTCCAGGTACCTAAATCAGACCATCCAAAATCAGCAGGTATTACTACGATGTTTGATGCTCTTTCCATCACACCGTAGTCTATGCTAATATTTTCACATTCCTTGTAAATCTCAGCCACTTTATCTCCAGAGTTAAAAGAAGCGTACATCTTTGGAAGATGCATTTCAAAAGCAGAGTTTATGGTTGCTAATGACCAAACAAACATTCCACTATTCCAACAATAATCACCAGCCTCTAAATAAGCCAAAGCTCTTTCTTTGTTTGGCTTTTCTGCAAACTCAACAACATTGGCCATAGCTTCGCTCCCTGAGTATTTGATATACCCATATCCAGTATCTGGCCTCGAAGGCTTGATTCCTAGGGTAATGATTTTGGGATTACCGATGCATTCGTTAAATGCTAAATCGAGAACTCTGTTAAACTCATCAGTATTTGTTATCAAATGGTCTGAAGGAGCAACCACAATTGCAGTATTTTCTGCGTTACTAACTCGCGAGGAAATTATTGAATTTGCATAAGCGATACACGGAGCCGTATTTCTCATACAAGGTTCTAATAACACATTTTCTTCTGGTAATGAGGGAAGGTGTTCACGAACATCTCCACTGTAAATGTTATTTGTAACGACTAAGATGTTTTCGATTGATATTGTAGCATTCAACCTAGCAAATGTCATTTGGATTAATGACTGGCCAGTTCCTAGGATGTCTAGAAATTGTTTGGGCTTAGATGTCCTAGACATAGGCCAAAACCTAGTCCCAACACCTCCCGCCATAATCACAGCAAAAACCTCTTTTTTATTACTCATTTAAACAAATATCAACTTTGTTATAGGCGTCGCAAGTAGCACATTTCCCACTTGAACAGCTGCTCAAAAGTGCGCCAAAAAAAATGGATAACAATAGTACGGTGACAAAACGTTGTTTCATGGGGTGAAGTTAGGGATAGTTAGCTTGTACCTTAGCAATTATGAGGGCGATCTTCCACATTGGTAGATATACCAGATTTTTAAGGTCTGTATTGCGCAGGCCAGATAAATGGTCAATGTTCCGCAAACTGCTAGTCCATGAGATGAGCATTATTGGGATTGATAGCATTGGCATTGTTGTTCTTCTCGCAACTTTCATGGGCGCAGTTATGTGTTTACAAACTGCTCACCAAGTAGGTGGTTGGATTCCAGTATATACAATTGGATTTACTGTAAGACAGACTACAATTTTAGAATTTTCACCAACTCTAATCCCCATCATTTTAGCTGGAAAGGTTGGTTCGAATATCGCCTCTCAACTAGGTACAATGCGAGTGACCGAACAAATAGATGCTCTAGAAATAATGGGGGTAAATAGCGCAAGTCACTTAGTTCTTCCTAAAATTATTGCTGGACTTATCTGCATACCCATACTTGTAATAATCAGTATGTTTTTAGGCATTGCCGCTGGAGCATTTATTGCATTTCTTACTGAAGTAAGTAGTATGGCTGATTATCAATACGGAGTTCAAGTTGATTTTAAAACCTATGATGTTATATACGCTTTGATAAAGACATGCGTATTTTCATTAATCATGACTTCAGTATCATCTTACCACGGCTATTATACGGAAGGTGGAGCTTTAGATGTCGCCCGCGCAAGCACTAAAGCTGTTGTGTATTCAGCTGTGATTATTATGATTTCTAATCTTGTCTTAACCCAAATCTTACTTTGATTGAGCTTAATAACATATCAAAATCCTTTGGAGAACAAGAAGTTCTCAATAAAGTTAATGCTAAATTCCATCAAGGCAAAGTCAACTTTGTTATCGGACGCTCTGGCTCGGGTAAGAGTGTAATGACAAAATGTACTGTTGGACTCTTAGAGCCAGATTCAGGTAATGTATTATTCAATGGGAGAAACTTCACCGAGATGTCGCTCAACGAAAGAACCCAAATTAGAAAGGAAATTGGCATGCTATTCCAAGGCTCTGCACTTTTTGATTCGATGACAGTTGCAGAAAACGTAATGTTTCCTTTACAGATGTTTAGCCAAATGTCAGATATAGAGATGCTAGATAGGGTTAAATACTGTTTACGAAGAGTTGAACTTGAAGGATCCGATAATAAACTTCCATCTGAACTAAGTGGGGGTATGCAAAAAAGAGTAGGAATAGCCAGAGCAATCTCAATGAACCCTAAATATCTATTTTGTGATGAGCCAAATTCGGGGCTAGACCCTCAGACAGCGATAGTTATAGATAATCTTATCGTTGATATTACCAAGGATTACAACATGACTACCGTTGTGATTTCTCACGACATGAATAGTGTAATAGAAGCTTCAGATACTATTCATTTTTTACATCATGGCAAAGTTGCATGGGCCGGTGAAAATCATGAAATGATGATGACTTCTTCTGATACTTTGAATGACTTTGTATATGCATCTAAGCTGATGCAGAAAATGAGACCTTAAATGGATTTCATCTCCGGATACTTCAGAAAGCCCAATTTTAAAATGTTTTTAGGATATGCTCGAAAAATCATAAATAAGCTTAGTTTTAGCGAGTTTTAAAATGTTAAGTTTCCTAATAATGTCGTTTTAAAGCGATTAAATTGAAGGAGGTATACTTATCACCGGATTCCATTAAATAGGTTTATTTGCTTTAAATTTTACCTTTTCTCTGAAAAATTTTCTGGCTAAAATTTTGAAAAGACCAGCTAATATTAGCTTTATTAAATATTCAGTTTGGTTTTCTCTTATCAGATTGTGAAGTATAAAATTTCATTAGGAACCTATTAACTGGAATATCGAAGGAATATTAGAAAAGTATTTTATATGTAACTTATTGTAATTAAGCGTTTTAAAAATCACAAAGATGCTTTTGGTTAAAACTTTCTTCTTAAAAAGGTTGGAACATTGAAGATTGACCTAATTTTGCCCCAAATTGAATACTAAGACCATGTCTAATATCAGTGAAAAAGTAACATCTATCATAGTAGATAAGCTAGGGGTAGATGCAAGTGAAGTAACACCAAATGCAAGCTTCACAAATGATCTAGGTGCCGATTCCCTCGACACAGTAGAATTAATTATGGAATTCGAAAAGGAATTCAACATTGCTATTCCAGACGATCAGGCTGAAAACATCAGCACTGTTGGTGAGGCTATTAAACACATCGAAGACTCGACTAAATAATAGTCGTTTAGCAACTAACTGACTCTTATATGGAGTTAAAAAGAGTAGTAGTAACCGGACTTGGGGCAGTAACACCTCTTGGGAATGATTCAAAAACATACTGGAAAAATTTAATCCAGGGTGTTAGTGGAGCAGTACCGATTACTCGATTCGATACAACCAATTTCAAAACCAAATTTGCATGTGAGGTCAAAGGTTTCAACGTGCAAGAGTATATCCATCGTAAAGATGCTCGTAAGATGGACTTATTTTCGCAGTATGCTGTTGTAAGTTCTATGCAAGCTATTAAAGATGCTGGAATTATTGCTGATGGTATTGATGCCGAAGGCGAATCGGGATTAACTAGTATTAACCCAGACAGAGCTGGAGTTATTTGGGGTTCAGGAGTAGGAGGTTTTCAAAGTTTTATGGACGAAGCAAAAAACTTCTACCAGGGTGATGGAACACCTCGTTTTTCACCATTCTTTATTCCAATGATGATTCCGGACATTGCTTCCGGACATATAAGCATTCGAAATGGATTTAGAGGGCCTAACTATGCTACTGTTAGTGCTTGCGCAAGTTCTACCCACGCACTTATTGACTCTTTCAACCTAATAAGATTAGGAAAGGCAGATGTGATAGTAAGCGGGGGTTCTGAAGCTGCAGTTACTGAAGGTGGAATAGGTGGATTCAATGCGCTTAAAGCACTATCTACTAGAAATGATGACCCTACTAGAGCATCTAGACCCTTTGATAAGACAAGAGATGGCTTTGTTCTTGGAGAAGGAGCCGGTGCAATAATTCTTGAATCTCTTGATCATGCACTTGCAAGAGGCGCAAACATTTACTGTGAAATGGTCGGTGGAGGCATGAGTGCTGACGCTCACCACATCACTGCTCCACACCCTGAGGGCCTAGGGGCTAAAAATGTTATGCTTTCAACTTTAGAAGACGCAGGCATGAAGCCTGAAGAGGTAGATTACGTAAATGTTCACGGAACGTCTACTCCATTAGGTGATGTTGCTGAAGCCCAAGCTATACAAAAAGTATTTGGTGACAATGCTTACAATTTGAGTATTTCGTCTACTAAGTCTATGACAGGACACCTTTTAGGTGCTGCTGGAGCAATAGAAGCGATGGCAAGTATACTTGCTGTTAAGCACAACATTGTTCCTCCTACAATCAACTTTGAACATAAAGATGAAGCATTAGATCCCAATCTAGACTTCACATTTAATAAGGCCCGCGAAAGAGAAGTTGTCGCGGCGCTTTCTAACACTTTTGGTTTTGGTGGACACAATGCATCAGTGTTATTCAAGAAACTATCTTAATTTATGGGATTACTTAATCGATTATTCAGGCGAGATGATCGCTCTGACGAAATTGATGCACTCGTAAAAGCCCATTTTAATCTTAAGATTAAAAACCGCCATTATTACCAGGAAGCATTAAGACATAGCTCAGCTATTGATGGTGATGTTAATGGCAGAAAAAGCAATGAGAGACTAGAGTACTTAGGAGATGCAGTTCTAGACTTATGCGTCGCTCATTATCTATATGAATCAGACAAAAAGGCACAGGAGGGATTACTTACCCAACGCAAATCAAGGGTAGTAAATAGGAAAAACTTAAATCGTATTGGCAAAGCCATTGGCATAGAAGACCTTCTCGACGTTAGAATGCGTAGAGATGATATCAGAAGCAATATGGTGGGGAATGCTCTTGAGGCATTAGTTGGTGGCATCTACAAGGACCATGGTTACGAGAAGACGTATAAAGCTGTTGTTATGCTTCTAAAGACACATGGAATAGACCAAAGAATCCATGAAACTACTGACTTCAAAAGCAAGCTTCACCATTGGGCTCAGGTAAATAAAGTTGAGCTCAAATTCGAAGTCGTTAGAGAATATCATGAATCAGGCGAGGGTAAATACGAAGTTGAAGTAATTGCTAATGGCGAAAGTATTGGCTCTGGTGCTGGTAGGTCAAAGAAAATTGCAGAACACGATTCAGCTAGAAGGGGCTGGAGGACAATTTTCGAAAGAGAAGAAACTTAAAAATATATTATATTCGTATAATGCCTAAATTTCAGCTAGACTGGGAAATAGAGTGTGATTTTGACCTTTTTGGAATAAGATCGTATGTGGGGAGTCACCGACTTTGCTTTGATCTAAATAGATTGTTCGGTTGGCAACTTACTTATGAAAGAATGCTTGAAAACTGTTGTAAATCTGGGGTGACTGAGCATATTGTGCATAGATATATGGATGAAGATTTGGGCTTAGATGTAGCATTGGTTCTGAATAGGGTTCCTGAGGGCATTCTTTCTAGTGGAGCGTCTTCATTTGATTATTTATTGAGAGTTAGGCAAGGTATTGAAGAGGAGCTGGATATTATTAAAACAATTAGAAAATCAAACCTCGTTACGTTAGTAACTTCTTTGAATCCTGAAAATTCAGGCGCTTTAGATGCGATGTTTGAATTAGATAAGTTATGAGTATTACAAAACCATCATTGTTTCCTACGAAGCAAACAAAGATTATAGCGACAATAGGTCCTGCGACGTCATCATCTGAGATGTTAGAGCAACTTTTGCTTGCAGGTATGAACGTTGTTAGAATAAACGCCTCTCATGGAGACCACGAAACGCACAAACAAACTATTGCAAATATTAGAAAGCTAGATGAAGAGTTAGGGTCTAACACTTCAATATTAGTTGACTTACAAGGACCCAAACTGAGAATAGGAGAGCTTGAAGAAGACGAAATAAATCTTGAAGAGGGTGCAGAATTAAGGATTAAGGTAGGAGCTGAAAAAGGATCTGCTGGTGTCGTTTACACTAACTATGAGAGTTTTGCTAAGGACGTAAAGCCAGGCGAATCAGTTCTGTTGGATGACGGTAAGTTGAAGGTTGAAGTGATTTCTACTGATTCAGACTCTGAAGTTGTTTGTAAGGTTATCTATGGAGGCATACTTAAACCTAGAAAGGGCATAAATCTTCCTGATACTGAAATTTCTCTTCCTTGTATTACAGAAAAAGATGAAAAAGATTTAGCCTTTGCATTAAAGCATAATGTTGACTGGATAGGCCTGTCTTTTGTGAGAAATCCAAACGACATTGAGCAGCTTAGACAGCGAATAGATGCTGAGGAAAAGCACGCTAGAATCATTGCTAAGATTGAGAAGCCAGAGGCCGTTGAAATGTTGGATGAAATCATCGAAAGAACGGATGCGGTGATGATTGCAAGGGGCGATTTAGGCGTTGAGATTCCAATGGAAGAAGTTCCTCTGTTGCAAAGAGAGATTATTGATAAGTGTAGATCTGCGTCGCGCCCTGTGATTGTTGCTACCCAAATGATGGAGTCAATGATTGAGAGTTCTACCCCAACTAGAGCAGAGGTGAACGATGTTGCAACAGCAGTACTTGATGGGACAGATGCAGTAATGCTTTCAGCAGAGACAAGTGTGGGGAAGTACCCAATTCACGCTGTAAAAGCGATGTGTCAGATTATCAAAAACATGGAGGCAAACAATGATAGAGCCTTCAATGAGCGCCCTCCCTACAATCCTGACGACAATAGATTTATCACAGATTCGATATGTTACAACGCTTGTAGACTTGCAAGAAGAACAAAGGCAGCAGCTATTGTTACGATGACTTATTCAGGCTACACTGCATTACACGTTAGCTCGCAAAGACCTAAGGCGCACATATTTATGTTTACTTCAAATAAGCAGGTATTAAGCCAAATGAGTTTGGTCTGGGGTGTAGAAGCAATCTACTATTCAAAGATGGTAAGCACCGATCATACAATAGCAGACATCAAATACATCTTATTCAAGGATGGCAAGGTGAAGGACAAGGATTTTGTCGTTCACATGGCATCTATGCCAATTGTATATCCCTTGTAGATTAAGTCTTTATTGTATAGTTGCGAAAGAAGCCACCATACAGACTCAATGTATTTGTTTTCATAGGTTACATATGGATTTTCCATATCAACCCAATATCCCATTTGGCGCGTAAGATCATTCCAAACACCAGTGTACTTCATCACTGCCTTCCTACAAGCTTGGT
>CACHDD010000037.1 GCA_902578505.1 uncultured Bacteroidota bacterium
ATCGATTACTGATGGAAACATTAGGTTGAAAGGAGACCGTATACCTTCGTCTATTAGGATTTGGCCTAACTCTTTATTTAGAGTAATGAGTTTTTCAGACCCCTCGCGCAATACAGTTGCTTCCATTACCTTTTCAGAAAAAGCCATGCGTCTTAAGTCTTGATATATAGCAATTTCCTCGCCGTTGTACTCTATGATTTGATCTCCGCTTTGGAATCCATATTGTTCGAGACGAGGATCTATATTTATTGGATACTCATTTGGCAGGACCTTTTCGCCCCAAACCATAAGTACCATGCAGTATATCACATAACCAACGATGAGGTTCATGATAATACCGCCAAGCATAATGATTAATCTTTGCCATGCTGGCTTAGATCTGAATTCCCAAGGCTGAGGGGGCTTACTCATTTGCTCAGTATCCATGCTTTCATCTATCATTCCACTAATTTTTACATAACCTCCAAGAGGTAGCCAACCGATACCCCATTCCGTTTCCCCTATTTGCTTTTTGAAAAGCGAAAATCCTGGATTCATGAAGAGATAGAATTTTTCTACTCTTGTTTTAAAATAGCGTGCTGCTAGATAATGTCCTAGCTCGTGAAGTACCACAAGAATTGACAAACTAAGTAGAAGTTGAAGGCCTTTAATTAATGCAATCATGGTTGCAAATTTAGCTTTCCACTGCCATATGATGACAAAGGTTGTAAATATTTGGATTTTACAGAGAAGAAGTTTGCATATTGCGACTATATGAGGATTGATAGAAATACAATTTTTAAGGCTTTGTTTTGGCTTGGAGGATTAAGTCCTTTACTAGGAATTGCACTCTTAGTGATTGTTGCACGATTTGGTGATTTACCAGACACAGAGGCTCTTGCTAATCCTCGGACAGATCTTGCAACTAGAGTCTATTCTGCCGATGGTAAGGTGATGGGATCTTACTACAGAGAGAATAGGTCAGATGCAAGATATGAAGACTTACCAAAGCATCTGATAGACGCTTTAATCTCTACGGAAGATGTAAGATTTTACAACCACAATGGAGTAGATTTTTATGGATTAGCTCGTGCAATTGCCTTCATGGGAAAGAGAGGTGGAGGGTCTACAATAACACAGCAACTCGCTAAACTTCTTTTTACTGAGGAATATGAATCTACTAGTTTTTTAGAAAGAGCTCTTTTACAAAAGCCTAAAGAATGGATTATCGCCTCAAGGCTTGAAGGCCACTATACAAAGCCAGAAATCATCACGCTTTATCTCAACAGGTATGATTTTTTAAATCAAGCAGTAGGTATAAAAAGTGCAGCAAATGTATACTTTAACAAAGATGCTAATGATTTAAATGTTCAAGAGAGTGCTATGCTTGTGGGAATGCTCAAGAATAGCGCATTGTATAATCCAATACGTCGAATGGAGTTAGTTACTTCAAGGCGAAATGTTGTTTTAACTCAAATGCAAAAGTATGGTTTCCTTACACCCGAAGCAACAGACTCCCTTAAAGCACTTCCAATATCTCTTAGCTACCAAAGGGTGAGTCACGACGAGGGTTCTGCACCGTATTTTAGAGAGATTTTAAGAGCAGAGCTAAAGAAGATTTTCAATGAGAAGAATGCAGACGGAAGCTATGTAATACGCAAAAGTGACGGAACTAAATACGACATCTATAGAGATGGGTTACAAGTTCACACAACAATAGACAGCCGTATGCAGCAATATGCTGAAGCAGCAGTTTCTCGACATTTGGGCGGTGAGCTCCAAGCGTCATTTGAGCGGGACTTAAAAACTCGTCCACCTATAGATTATCCTTTCTATGAAGAAATAGATCCAGAAGCAAAACAGGCAATTATTGACGTTGCGGTAAGGGATTCAGATAGGTATAAAAAGGCCAAAGGGTCACTCTGTCCTCATTGCAACAGGCCTAAATTTTACATAAGAGGTTATCAATTTGAGGATGGGTCATACGGCCATGAGTGTAATGCCGAAAAGGGAGGATGTGGTCATACGTGGAAGGGGCTTTCGACAAAAGAACTCAATAAGAGTTTTAGAATAAAAACAAGCATGACAGTTTTCACTCATAAGGGTCCAGCAGACACTCTTATGACACCTATGGACAGTATAATTCATCGCAAGAAAACACTCCACGCAGGATTGATGTCTGTAGAACCATCATCAGGCCAGGTAAGGGCTTGGGTGGGCGGTATAGATTACAGGTTCTTCCAGTACGATAATGTCGGACAATCTCGTAGACAAGTGGGCTCTACTTTCAAGCCTTTTGTTTACGCTACAGCTTTGAGAATGGGTATGAAGCCGTGTGATGAACTCCCTAATCAAATTACATGTATAGACCTTCCAAAAGGTTATGACCCACCACGCTGGTGTCCTGAAAACTCTTCTGAAAATTATGGTGAGATCGTGACTTTAGAATACGCATTGGCGAATTCAATGAACACTGTTACTGCTAAACTCATCAAAAACTTCGGAACAAAACGGGTAATCAAACTCGCACACGAGTTAGGAATTGAGAGCGATATCCCCAACGTACCATCTATAGCTTTGGGTGTTTCCCAATTAACATTAAAGGAATTAGTAGCTTCCAATGCAGCATTAGCAAATAGCGGTATTTATATTGAGCCAACAATTATCGTTAGGGTTGAGGATAGATACGGAAACACGATCTACGAGCCAACTCCAGTCGTACGCCAAGGCCTTGACGAGCTCACATCTTATAGAATAGTACGTATGATGAAAGGGGTAGTTGATGGAGCATGGAATGAGGAACTTCAGAAGAAAATGGGGACAGGCATAAGGCTTCGATACGATAACGAAGATCGAGAATACGACAATATAACTGCTCCAATGGCTGGTAAAACAGGAACAACCCAAAACAACACTGACGGGTGGTTTATGGGACTTACTCCGGATTTGGTTACAGGGGTTTGGGTTGGGGCGCAAGACCCAACCATAAGATTCTCAACTACAACCTTGGGCCAAGGAGCAAACACAGCGCTTCCTATTTATGGGTTTTTTATGAAAGACATTTACGCTGATTCTACACTGGGAATCTCACAGGAGGATTTTGTGAGGCCAGAGACACTGGGCGCAGACACTCTAAACTGCAAAGATCAGGTATCGCTCAAAGGACATACGTTCGATTCGGATGGTTTCGAAGACGAGGACTTGTTTGAATAAGCGAGTCTTTGGGTAATTTTGCGACATGGCAATTTCAAAAGTTGTAAATTCTGCTGAAGAGGCATGTTCTGGTGTTGTATCGGGAATGACGTTGATGCTTGGGGGTTTTGGGCTATGTGGTATTCCAGAAAACTGCATTGAGGAGCTAGTGAGATTGGGTGTGAATGAATTGACTTGTATTTCTAATAATGCAGGGGTTGATGATTTTGGACTTGGAAGATTGTTGCAAAGTCGCCAAATCGTAAAGATGATTAGTTCCTATGTTGGGGAAAATGATGAGTTCGAGCGCCAAATGCTTTCAGGAGAGCTAGAGGTAGACCTTATACCTCAAGGTTCATTGGCTGAGAGATGTCGCGCTGGTGGAGCAGGAATTCCAGCTTTCTATACACCTGCAGGCTATGGTACAGAGGTTGCAGAAGGAAAGGAAGTGAGAGAGTTCGATGGTAAACCTCATATTTTAGAATCTGCATTAACATCAGATTTTGCATTTGTAAAAGCGTGGAAAGGAGATACTGCTGGCAACCTTGTATACAAGGCAACTGCAAGAAACTTTAATCCTATGATGGCTATGGCCGGTAAGATTACTGTTGCTGAAGTTGAAGAACTCGTTCCAGCTGGAGTATTAAACCCTGGCGAAATCCACACTCCAGGAATTTTCGTTCAGAGGATATTCCAAGGTGATAGCTACGAAAAGAGAATAGAACAAAGAACTGTACGCAATGCTTGATAAGAACGGAATAGCAAAAAGGATTGCGAAGGAAGTTCGTGACGGGTGGTATGTAAACTTGGGGATAGGAATCCCAACACTTGTTGCAAACCACATTCCCGAAGGAATGGAAGTAGAATTTCAAAGTGAGAATGGCATTTTAGGAATGGGCCCCTTCCCAATCGATGGTGATGAAGATGCAGACCTAATTAACGCTGGCAAGCAAACCATTACAGCAATGCCTGGAGCAGTTTACTTTGATTCAGCGACATCGTTTGCGATGATAAGAGGTCGCCACGTTCAGCTTACAGTTCTTGGAGCTATGGAGGTGAGCACAAATGGGGATATAGCTAATTGGAAAATTCCTGGGAAGATGGTTAAGGGCATGGGAGGAGCTATGGATCTTGTCGCGAGCGCAGAAAACATTGTCGTTGCAATGATGCATACGAATAGAGCTGGAGCATCGAAATTACTGCCTCAATGTTCTCTTCCATTAACGGGAGTTGGTTGTGTTAAGAGGGTTGTTACAAACCTTGCAGTACTCGACATAAAAGACGGAGCATTCCATCTAGTTGAGAGGGCTCCAGGTGTTAGTGTAGAAGAAATTGTTGAAGCAACAACTGGAGAACTAGTGGTTCCAGATGTGGTTCCAGAGATAGAGGTCTAACCTCTCATTACTACAGAAACAGACGCACAATCGCCTTCAATTGGCGGAGAAAATTTAGTGAGCTTTACCTCTACTTCACGAGCAAGACTTAATTCAAATTTGAGGGAATCTAAAATGCGTTTTCCGACGTGCTCAATAAGTTTAGAGGGAGTAGACATCTCTCGTGCAACAATTTTATGTATTGTACAATAATCAACAGTGTCGTCTAAATTGTCCGACTTTGAACTTGGGCCTAGGTCAGCAATAATTACGACGTCTACTTGGTAATGGCCACCAATTTTTGTCTCCTGTTCCATGCATCCATGATGTGAATAGAAGCGCAGTCCGTTTACTTCAATCCTGCCCATTAGTTTAGTTTGGCTTTTATTTCTGTGACTTTATTTATCCCAGAATTTAATCTTTCAAGAGTAGCCTCCTTGCCTAGATATTCTGCAAATTCAAACATAGAAGGACCTCCGCCAGATCCAGTTAATGCAATTCTAAAAGGCAAAAGCACTTGACCAAATCCAAGCTCTCTTTCCTCTAAAAATGCCTTAAACGCTTCCTCAATTTCCTCAGCTTTAAAGTTGTCAAGCTTTTCAAGTACAACAGCCAAATCTTCAAGGTAAGATGCGGTTTCATCTTTCCACTTCTTCTTCACCATTTTAAGATTGAAGCTGTCTATTGAGGGCTCTTCAAAAAGCCAATTCGCATCGAAAACATCGCTCAAGAAACCAATTCTTTCAAGCATCATCCCGACAATGCTAAGGGCGTTTGATTCATTTAATTCAACTCCTCTCTCAGAGGCCAAACCACAGAGCTCCTTTGCCAATTCTTCACGGGGAGTTTCACGCAGGTATAGCTCGTTGAACCATTTGGCCTTGTCAGGGCTAAACCTCGCGCCAGACTTTACAATTCTATCTAAACTAAAACTTGCCACCGCTTCTTTAAGAGTGAACTTCTCTCTTTCATCACCAGGGTTCCACCCAAGCATAAGTAACATATTTATAAAAGCCTCTGCCTTATATCCGTTCTCTCGATAGCCTTGTGACACACTCCCAGTACTAGGGTCTTTCCATTCAATTGGAAATACAGGGAACCCACCGGCGTCACCATCTCTCTTGCTTAGCTTGCCATTGCCTTTAGGTTTTAGAATGAGTGGCAGGTGAGCAAATTTGGGTGCATCCCAACCAAAGGCCCTATACAATAAAACGTGAAGCGGGGCGCTTGGCAACCACTCTTCACCTCTAATCACATGGCTTATTTGCATGTGATGATCGTCGACAATATTGGCCAAATGATAGGTAGGTAATCCGTCCATCTTCATAAGAACCTTGTCATCAACTACCGCAGAGGAAATACTTATCTCACCTCTAATCTCATCAGAAAAAACAATATTTTCTGGAGTGTCTGGCGTTTTAAACCTCACCACATGAGGCGTTTCGGTTTCAATCAAATAATCTACTTCTTCTTTAGACATTGAAAGCTCGTTTCTACACTTACCCCTTGTCTTTGCGTCGTACTGAAAAACCTCTTTTCTAGACTCTGCATCCTTCCTTAATGCGCTGAGCTCATCAGGAGTGTCAAATGCACGATACGCCTTACCTTCAGCAAGCAATTGTGCCGCGGCAACTTCATAAAATTGAGACCGATTGCTTTGCTTGTATGGTCCCAAACTTCCACCAACCAAGTCGCTTTCATCGATTGTGAGGCCACACCATTTTAGAGCGTCAATGATGTATTCTTCGGCACCCTCAACAAAACGAGTTCTATCAGTGTCCTCTATCCTCAAAATAAATTTTCCGCCATTTGCTTTTGCAAACAGGTAATTATATAAGGCAGTTCTAACTCCTCCCATATGCAGAGGTCCAGTTGGACTAGGGGCAAATCGTACTCTTACACTCATATTGTTTTGATTGCATACTACGAAGGTACATCGCGTGCACATGAACTCTGCACGTTCAATTGTCTAGCCATCAATTTACCACCGTTGTTTGGAAAGATTCTAAATAAGCTTTTGTATAACTTATTCTGGTCATTTAAGTACCATAAAAATATCTTTTAAAGCCTATTTTTGCAGAGCTTTGAGTCTACTTGAGTAACATGGTAGTAAGTACTTTTACGATGGATTATTAATTCAAAATGAGCAATAACGGATTATTAAAATCTTCCCTTGCGAAGAAATATATGATGGCCCTTACTGGGCTTTTCCTTTGTTTATTCTTAGTGGGTCACTTATTGGGAAACCTGCAGCTATTTGTAACTGGACCAGAAGGGGCTGAAAATTTCAATCTCTATGCTAAGTTTATGACAAACAATCCTCTAGTCAAGGTGTTGTCATACCTTACATATACGTGTATTTTATTTCACGTTATTGATGGTTTTGTTTTGACACTACAAAACAGAAGATCTAGACCTGTAAAATACGTAGTTGAAAAAGGATCTGCTAACTCAAGCTGGAGTAGCAGAAACATGGCATTACTTGGTACTATTTTACTTGTGTTCATTGTAACTCACATGCAGAATTTTTGGTATGTGATGCATTTTGGAGACATCAAAATTGTTGAGATAGATGGAATAGCAATCAAGGACCTTCACACGGTTGTAATTGACTTTTTCAATCCCGAAAAAAACTCAACAGCTGCTATGATGGTAGGACTATACGTGTTTGCAATGGCTTCAATGGGGTATCACTTGCAGCACGGTTTTTCTAGCGCATTCCAATCTCTAGGATTTAACCATGAGAAATACACTCCAATTATTAAAACTATTGGAACTGTATTTTGTGTTTTAGTTCCTTTAGCGTTTGCTTCTATTCCAGTTTACTTGTACTACATTCAAATTGCTCACTAAATGTTAGATTCTAGAATACCAGAAGGACCACTAGATGAAAAGTGGAGCAAGCATAAGAGTAATATTCGCCTGGTAACTCCAGCCAACAAAAGACTGATAGATGTTATAGTTGTTGGAACGGGACTAGCAGGTTCTTCAGCAGCAGCATCTCTTGCTGAGATGGGCTACAACGTAAAATCTTTTTGCTTCCAAGATTCTCCACGTAGGGCTCACTCAATTGCAGCACAAGGAGGTATCAACGCTGCAAAAAATTATCAAAATGATGGAGACTCAGTTTACCGTCTATTCTACGATACGGTTAAAGGTGGAGACTATCGTTCACGAGAAGCTAACGTACACAGACTTGCAGAAGTAAGCGGAAGCATTATAGACCAGTGTGTTGCTCAAGGAGTTCCATTTGCACGTGAATACGGAGGCTTATTAGATAACCGTTCATTTGGAGGCGTTCAAGTTTCGAGAACATTTTATGCCAAAGGCCAAACTGGCCAACAACTTCTTCTAGGAGCTTACTCAGCATTATCTCGTCAAATCTCAAAGGGCAAAGTTCAGATGTATAATCGTCATGAGATGATGGAGGTTGTGATAGTTAACGGTAAGGCTAGAGGAATAATTGCAAGAAATCTGATTACAGGTGAAATAGAAAGACATAGCGCACACGCTGTAGTTCTTTGTACTGGTGGTTACGGGAATGTATACTACTTGAGTACAAATGCTATGGGTTCAAACGTAAGTGCTGCATGGAAGGCACACAAAAGCGGAGCGTTTATGGCAAACCCTTGCTTTACTCAAATTCACCCAACTTGTATTCCAGTAAGTGGCCACTATCAGAGTAAGTTAACATTGATGTCTGAGTCACTGCGTAACGATGGTAGGATTTGGGTTCCTAAAAAAATGGAAGATGTAGAGGCAATTCGAAAGGGGACAAAAAAGCCTACTGATCTTAGAGAAGAAGAAAGAGATTACTACTTAGAGCGACGTTACCCTGCGTTTGGCAACCTTGTTCCAAGAGACGTGGCATCTAGAGCTGCAAAAGAAAGGTGTGATGCGGGATTTGGGGTTAATGAAACTGGCCAAGCTGTTTATCTAGATTTTGCTTCTGCAATAGTTAGATACGGAAAAACAGAGGCTTCAACGAGAAATATTTCCAATCCATCTCAAGATCATATCATAGAAATGGGTAAGGCCGTAGTTAAAGCAAAGTATGGAAACCTTTTTGATATGTACCAACAGATTACGAATGACAATCCGTATGAAACCCCCATGAAAATTTACCCAGCAGTTCACTACACTATGGGGGGGCTTTGGGTTGATTATAACCTCATGACTACTGTGCCTGGATTGTTTGCTGCAGGAGAGGCTAACTTCTCTGACCACGGAGCGAACAGACTTGGTGCATCAGCACTTATGCAAGGACTAGCTGATGGATACTTCGTGCTTCCATATACTATTGGAGACTATCTAGCAGACGACATCAGAACGGGGCCTATTTCAACGGACTCTCCAGAATTCTCTAAAGCAGAAAACAAGGTAAAGAGCACGCTTGATGCATTGATTAATAACGACGGAGACACGCCAGTAGACGACTTCCATAGAAGACTTGGTCTTATCATGTGGAACAAGTGTGGCATGTCTAGAAATGAAGAAGGACTTAAGTCAGCAATTACAGAAATTCAAGCGTTGAGAAAGGAGTTCTACGAAAAGGTAAGGGTTCCAGGAAGCGCAAACGATTTTAATCCTGAATTAGCAAAAGCAGCTCGTGTTGCCGACTTCTTAGAGCAAGGAGAGCTCATGTGCAAGGATGCACTCACTAGATCAGAATCTTGTGGAGGACACTTTAGAGAAGAAAGCCAAACAGAAGAGGGAGAAGCCCTTAGAGACGACGAAAATTTCTCTTTCGTTTCTGCATGGGAATTCACTGGGACTCCATCTGAAGCGAACCTTCACAAGGAAGAATTAGAATA
>CACHDD010000038.1 GCA_902578505.1 uncultured Bacteroidota bacterium
TAAAAACGGCTAAGTCCTTCAGGAGCAACTATGCATAAGTCGTCTTTGAGCAATGGCTTGAGGCCATCGAGCATATATGCGGGATGCTGTCCATAGCCGTGCAGTGCAATGAGAATTTTTGAAGATTCAGAAGGAGGGTAGCCGATATGAAACCAGCGAGCAGTTTGTTCAACCAGCATTGTGTGGCGGTTGATGTCAGTGGGAAGAGGGTATTTGAGTTTGGGATTCACCTTAGTACACTACGTTTATTGTAGTCGTTTCAAAAGATTCACAAAATACAGAATCAATAGTGTTGATCTCGTTTTCGGGATCGGTTTGGTCTATTGAGAGGTAATGCATCCAAACATCTCCAGGCATCATACAAGCCCAAGTTGAATCAATATTCGCTCCATTAAACACCCTCCAATCAGCATCACATGTGCTGTACTCTTCGAAAGTCGTAAGAAGTCGAACCCTCAATTTATCAAATTCATATGCAGGAGGTGCATTCATTACTCTGATTTCGAGATCAGCCCTGGGAGTAGTTATAACATCGTAATCGAATGTAACATCTGGCGTCAAATTATCAGGGTTAATTTCGTTGACAATAGGAAACCAGCCATCGTGTTCAACATTTATCCTGAAATAGATGGCTGACTTTCTTGGGAATTCTAGACTATAAAAACCGTTCCCATCTGTTGTAGTTGTTGCTGCAGTTTCGTAAAATCCATTGAACGACCCAGCCTCGATAATTTGCTGCTCGAATTCTATGTCAAATCCCACGCATGGTGAACCGTCTACATTGCTTGTTACAAATCCTTGGACTATGTATTTACTTGAGTCTTGATCTCTGCAACTGCAGAAAAGGATACAAATGAGTGCTAGTATTTGAATGCGAGCTAGCATTAAACGATTTCTAGTTTTGCAAATTTCAGTAGGAGCTGTTTTGTGCCTACTGCTGTAAATTTAATTGTTGCTTTGATGTTTGGCTCTGATCCCTCAACCGCCATTACTTTTCCTAACCCAAACTTCGCATGCTTCACCTCAGCCCCTTCTTTCAAACCCTGAAGTTCTGTGGGACTTACATTGCTGGTTTGAGTGCTGAGGTTGACCTTCTTAAGCTTTCGACCCAAAATTGACGGCTGGTATGCAGGTTTGGATGCCGTTGTTTTCTTGGCTGGTTTTTGAGCTGGTTTTCTCGATGTCGCTCCCCAACCTCCTGGAGTAAATCCTCCTCCAGTTCCATATGCGGCTTTAACTGCACCACCAACAGTTGGAGTGCTTATGTACTGTTCATCAATCTCATCGATGAAGCGGCTGGGTTCTCCCATGTGCATTTGGCCCCATTTGAAACGCATTTGGGCATAGCTAAGGGTGCATGTAATACAAGCCCTTGTCAACGCTACGTAAAATAGCCTGCGCTCCTCTTCCATATCAGCCCTTGAATCCATAGACCTTTGAGATGGGAATAGGTTTTCCTCCATTCCCACAACGTATACATGTTTGAATTCAAGACCTTTCGCGGCGTGAATTGTCATAAGACTCACCTTGTTATTATCGTCTTCCTCTTGGTCTGCGTCGGTGAGTAACTCAATGTTTTCGCTCAAGTAATCTCTTAGAGTTACTAACCCTTCGCTCTCTTCATTCTCATCACTAAAGGCGTGAATTCCATTAAGGAGTTCTTGAACGTTTTCATATCGCTCAGTACCCTCATTGTAATTTCCCTCTTTTTGTTTGTCTGTGTACAATTGGTGGACTATGCCAGAGCGCTTTGCAATATGCAAGGCCAAACTGTGAGCAGACTTTGTCTCCAGCTCTGACGCAAAACTCTGGATCATGATTGCAAAATCGCTTACCTTCTTCCATGCAGCGTTTTTAATCGTTGCAGGTTGCTCACCAACAGTAATAAGGTCAAAAACCCCAATGTTTTGTTCTCCTGCCGCTAGAAAAAGTCTGTCTAATGTTGTAGCGCCAATCCCTCTTGCTGGATAATTGATAATCCTTCTTAGACTCTCATCATCGCGAGGATTAACTGTAAGCCTGAAGTATGCAATAAGGTCCTTTATCTCTTTGCGCTGATAAAAGCTAGTGCCTCCATACATGCGGTAAGGGATGTTGAGCTTTCTGAGACTTTCTTCGAATGAACGCGATTGGGCGTTTGTACGATACAGCACCGCAAAATCTAGAAACTCACACCCAGTAGATGTCCTAGTCTCAAAGATTTTATTTGCCACAAACATTCCTTCATTATTATCGCGGGCAGCGCAGTGTAGTTGGATTTGGTCTCCTTCAGGATTATCAGTCCAAACTTCCTTCTTGATTTGGTCTTTGTTAATAGCAATCACAGAGTTTGCAGCATTCACAATGGCTTTGGTTGACCTGTAATTTTGCTCCAGTTTGTAAGTAACACTATCTGGGTAATCCTTTCGGAAGTTCAAAATATTTTGGATGCTCGCGCCACGGAAACCATAAATAGACTGTGCATCATCACCCACTACGCATACATTTTCATGCGCCGCGGCCAATTGCTTTATTATAAGGTATTGGGCGTAGTTAGTATCCTGATACTCGTCTACTAAAATGTACTGGAACCTATGCTGATACTTAATAAGTAAGTCTGGATTATCTCTTAGAAGTACATTCATCTTAAAAAGCAAGTCGTCGAAATCCATTGCCCCTGCTCGGAAACAACGATTTTCATACGCCTTAAAAATGGCTCCAATCTGCATTTTGCCACTTTGCCTGTCCTCAGCTTGAATTTCTGGATGATTTAAATAGGTCTCTGCGTCGATCAAATTATTCTTTGCTCCAGAAATGCGACTTGCCACAGTAGACACCTTATACTCCTTGTCATCGAGCTTCATCCCTTTTATGATGTCCTTGAGAAGGGATTTGGTATCCTGAGTGTCGTAAATAGTGAAATTATTTGGATAATTCAGGCGATCTGCTTCAATCCTAAGAATCCTTGCGAAAATGCTGTGAAACGTGCCCATCATGAGGTTTCGGGCTTCTGTTTCTCCAACAAGACGGCCAATTCTCCCCTTCATTTCCCTCGCTGCCTTATTCGTAAATGTTAAGGCCAAAATCTGAAAAGGATCGACTCCTTTACTCATCAAATGAGCTATTCTATAGGTGAGAACTCTAGTCTTTCCACTACCCGCTCCAGCAATGACCATCATAGGTCCATTTACATGCTCCGCTGCCTCCCTCTGAGGGCCGTTTAAATCCTTTAAAAAATCCACGTGACGAATTTACGTTGTCCGTTTTCTCCGAGGAAGTAAAATGTCGCTTTATCGAGTTAGCAGAAAAAACCTCCTAAGTATGTTGGAAATAAAAGAAAAGAATGTACTTTTGCACACCCAAATTAAAATTGGTGAAGACTTTTTTATGCCCATTTGATAACGCTAACCGAGAGGATGCCTACAATACAGCAGTTAATACGCAAGGGTCGCTACACTAAGCCTGTAGCGAGCAAGTCCGCAGCTTTGGACTCATGCCCACAACGCCGTGGTGTATGTGTACGTGTGTACACTACCACTCCTAAGAAGCCTAATTCAGCTATGAGAAAAGTAGCCCGTGTTCGTCTAACAAACGGAAACGAGGTTAACGCTTATATCGGAGGAGAAGGACACAACCTACAAGAGCACAGTATCGTGCTAGTACGTGGAGGTCGTGTTAAAGATCTTCCTGGTGTACGTTACCATATTGTTCGTGGTGCTTTGGACACAGCTGGTGTAGAGGGCAGATCTCAGCGTCGTTCTAAATATGGAACTAAAAAAGCTAAGAAGAAGTAATAAAGAGTAACTATGAGAAGGAAAGTAGCAAAAAAGCATCCAATCCTACCAGATTCAAAGTTTGGTGACGTTCAGGTTTCTGTTTTCGTAAACAACTTGATGAAGGACGGAAAGAAAAGCACTGCATTTAAGATCTTCTACAATGCCATTGATCAGGTTTCTGAGAAAACTGGTGAAGATGGTCTTGAACTATTTAAGAAGGCGTTAGAAAACGTTACTCCAGGAGTTGAGGTTCGTAGCCGTCGTGTAGGTGGTGCGACATTCCAAATTCCGACACCTATTCGCGAAAGCCGTAAGAATAGTCTTGCAATGAGCTGGCTTATTAGCTTCGCACGTAAACGCAATGAGAAGTCTATGGCAGACCGTCTCTCAGCTGAAATTATCGCTGCTTCTAAGGAGGAGGGTGCTGCTTTCAAGAAGAAAGAAGATACTCACCGTATGGCTGAAGCAAACAAAGCATTCTCTCACTTCCGTTTCTAATACACTATGGCAAAGCGCGATTTAAATCTTACGAGAAACATTGGTATTATGGCCCACGTTGACGCCGGTAAAACGACGACAACTGAGCGTATCCTTTACTACACAGGTATCTCTCACAAAATTGGTGAGGTACACGATGGTGCTGCAACAATGGACTGGATGGAGCAAGAGCAGGAGCGTGGGATTACAATCACATCTGCTGCAACTACTTGTTTCTGGAAATTCCAAGACATTGATCACCGTATTAACATTATTGACACTCCTGGTCACGTTGACTTTACTGTAGAGGTAGAGCGTTCACTACGTGTACTTGATGGAGCTGTAGGTCTTTTCTGTGCTGTATCAGGTGTTGAGCCACAGTCAGAGACTAACTGGAACCTTGCCGATAAGTACAACGTACCGCGTATTGGTTTCGTAAACAAGATGGACCGTTCTGGTGCTGATTTCTTTAACGTGGTAAACATGATTAAGGAGATGCTTGGCGCTAACCCAGTTCCACTTCAGGTGCCAATCGGCGCTGAGGACGACTTCCGTGGTGTAGTTGACCTTGTTACAAACAAAGCATACGTTTGGAATGAGGAGGATATGGGTATGACATGGCAAGAAATTGACATCCCAGAAGACCTTAAGGGTACTGTTGAGGAGTGGCGCGAAAAGTTATTCGAGTCAGTTGCTGAGCAAGATGAGACTCTTATGGAAAAGTACTTCGAGGATCCAGATAGCTTAACTGAGGATGAAATTCACAGTGCTATCCGTAAGGCGACTATCGCTATGGAGATCACTCCACTTCTTTGTGGTTCAGCATTTAAGAACAAAGGTGTTCAGACAATGCTTGACGCTGTAATGCGTTACCTACCATCTCCATACGATGTGGGTTCTATTATAGGTACTGATCCTGATGATGAGACTTTAGAACTTGAACGTAAGCCAGATCCATCTGAGCCATTTTCAGGTCTTGCATTTAAAATTGCTACTGACCCATTCGTAGGGCGTCTTTGTTTCGTACGTGCTTATTCTGGAATGCTTCCAGCCGGTTCATACGTTCAGAACACTCGTTCTAAAAAGAAGGAGCGTATCTCACGTATCTTCCAGATGCACTCAAATAAACAAAACCCTATTGATTGTCTAGAAGCTGGTGATATTGGTGCAGTTGTAGGTTTTAAGGATATTCGTACAGGTGATACACTTTGTTCACAGGACGCTCAAATCGTTCTTGAGTCAATGTCATTCCCTGATCCTGTAATCGGAATAGCTATCGAGCCAAAATCTCAAGCAGATATAGATAAACTGTCAAACGGACTAGCTAAGCTTTCTGAAGAGGATCCAACATTTACTGTTAAGACTGATGAGGAGAGTGGTCAAACAATTATCTCAGGTATGGGAGAGCTTCACCTTGAAGTACTTATCGACCGTCTTAAAAGAGAGTTTGGTGTAGAGTGTAACCAAGGTCAACCACGTGTTGCATACAAGGAGGCAATCTTTGGATCTTCTGAGCACCGTGAGGTATACAAGAAGCAGAGTGGTGGTCGTGGTAAGTTCGCTGATATTATCGTTAATATCGGACCAGCTACTGATGCTGAGAAAGAAGGTCTTGAGTTTGTAAGCTCTGTTAAGGGTGGTAACGTTCCAAAGGAATTCATCCCAGCAGTAGAAAAAGGATTTAAAGTTGCAATGGAGAACGGTGTTCTTGCAGGCTTCCCAATGGACAGCATGCGTGTAGAACTTATGGATGGTTCATTCCACCCGGTTGACTCTGATGCACTATCATTCGAGCAGGCAGCTAAGTTTGCTTACCGTAACGCAGTTAAGAACTGTTCACCAAAGATTCTTGAGCCAATGATGGCGCTAGAAGTTGTTACTCCTGAAGAAAGCATGGGTGATTGTATCGGTGACCTTAACAAGCGTCGTGCACTTATTGAAGGAACTGACGAGCGTTCCGGTAAGACAGTAATTAACGCTAAGGTGCCTCTTTCTGAGATGTTTGGTTACGTAACTGACCTAAGAACACTTACTTCGGGTCGTGCGACATCAAGCATGTCATTCAGCCACTACGCTGAAGCTCCAACAAATGTTCAAGAACGAGTGATCGAAGAAGCTCAAGGATAATAACTAGGAAAATGACACAAAAGATTCGCATAAAACTCAAGTCGTACGACCACAATCTAGTGGATAAGTCGGCAGAGAAGATTGTCAAGACTGTAAAGACAACTGGTGCAGTTATAAGTGGCCCAATCCCACTTCCAACTCACAAGCGCATTTTCACAGTTCTTCGTTCACCTCACGTTAACTCAAAGTCTCGTGAGCAGTTCGAACTAAGCAACTTTAAGCGTCTAATTGATATCTACAGCTCTTCTTCGAAGACTGTTGATGCTCTTATGCGTCTAGAGCTACCCAGTGGTGTAGAAGTAGAAATTAAAGTTTAATATATAATTATGCCTGGATTAATAGGGAAAAAAGTAGGAATGACCAGCATCTACGGTGCCTCTGGGAAAAACATCCCATGCACGGTGTTAGAAGTAGGTCCTTGCGTAGTAACGCAAGTACGTACCCTAGAGAAGGACGGCTATACAGCTGTTCAACTCGGCTTTGGGGAACGTTCTGAAAAGAACATTTCTAAAGCAATGCTCGGTCACTTCAAAAGAGCTGGAGTGTCGCCTAAGCGTCACCTAGTTGAATTTAAGAGCTTCAAAGATGAGCTCCAATCTGGAGATACTCTAAAAGTTGAAGATGTGTTTAATGAAGGAGAATACGTTAGTGTAATCGGTACCTCAAAAGGTAAAGGTTTCCAAGGTGTTGTAAAGCGCCACGGTTTCGCGGGTGTTGGTCAAGCAACACACGGTCAACACAACCGTCTTCGTGCTCCTGGATCAATCGGTGCTGCATCGTACCCTGCACGTGTATTCAAAGGAATGCGCATGGCAGGTCAGATGGGTAACTCAAGAGTTACTATTGAAAACCTTGAAGTACTTAAGGTTCTTCCTGAAGAAGGAATCTTAGTAGTTAAGGGCGCTGTTCCAGGTCACAAAGGTTCTACTGTAGTAATCCGTAAACCTCAAGCATAATGAAACTCGACGTATACACAAGTAAAGGCTCTAAGTCTAAAAAAAGCGCTGAGCTTAACGATGCTGTTTTTGGTATTGAGCCAAACGATCACGCTATTTACTTAGATGTTAAGCGCTACCTAGCTGCTCAACGTCAAGGAACTCACGATACATTACACCGTGGACTAGTTTCTGGTTCTACTCGTAAGATTAAGAAGCAGAAGGGTACAGGTACTGCACGTGCAGGATCTATAAAGAATCCTCTTTTCCGTGGTGGTGGTAGAACTTTTGGTCCAGAGCCAAGAGATTACTCTATCAATCTTAACGCAAAGCTTAGAAAGCTAGCTCGTCGTAGCGCACTTAGCTACAAGGCTCAAGCTGAAGGTATCATGGTAGTTGATAGCATCAAAATGGATGCTCCAAAGACTAAGGATTTCTTAGCGATTCTTTCTAATTTAAAGCTAGACGATAAGAAAACTCTTACTGTTCTTCCTTCTAAGGACGAAAACGTTTACCGTAGCTGTAAGAATCTTCCAAAGCACCGCGTAATGGTTGC
This sequence comes from uncultured Bacteroidota bacterium, assembly GCA_902578505.1. The sequence continues at coordinate 7,851 of CACHDD010000038.1, forward strand.
TTCTGATTTAAGCACTTACGACATTATGAACTGCACGAACCTTGTGTTCGTGGACAATGCCCACGAAGTTATTGAGGGCTTGCTAAAGTGATATAGCTATGAAAGAGATTCTTATCAAGCCACTCATCACTGAGAAAATGTCTGCTGACACTGAGCGTAACAATAGCTACGGCTTTGTTGTTGCTTTAGGAGCAAACAAGATCGAGATTAAAAAGGCGATCGAAAATGAATACAACGTTACTGTTGAATCTGTTCGCACACTACGTGTTGACGGAAAGGCAAAGCAACGTTACACTAAAACCGGGATGGTCAAAGGCCGTACTAATTCTTACAAGAAGGCATTAGTTAGCTTAGCTAAGGGCGAGGTCATCGATTTTTACGATAATATCTAAGATATGGCTATACGTAAATTCAACCCTATTACGCCAGGTATGCGTCACAGAGAGCTCTCAAACTTTGAGGAGCTTACTACTGACAAGCCGCATAAGCCACTACTTGAGCCTATTAAGAAGTCAGGTGGTCGTAACTCTGCTGGTAAGATGACTATGCGTTACCGTGGAGGTGGCCATAAGCGTCGTTACAGAATTATCGACTTTAAGCGCGAAAAGCACATGGAGGCTACAGTTCTTACTGTAGAATACGATCCAAACAGAACTTGCCGCATCTGTCTTGTTGAATACAAGGATGGAGAAAAGCGTTACATCATCGCTCCAGCAGGACTTACTCCTGGAATGAAGATTAACTCTGGTAAGGGAGCAAAGCCTGAAGTTGGTAACGCATTGTACTTAAGTGATATTCCACTAGGTACAATCATTCACAATATTGAATTACACCCAGGTCGTGGTGCTTGTATGGCTCGTTCTGCTGGAACGTATGCTCAACTAGCTGCACGTGAGGGTAAGTACGCAATTATCAAGCTACCTAGCGGTGAGACTCGTATGGTTCTTACTACTTGTTTAGCAGTAATTGGTTCTGTAGGTAATTCAGAACACAACCTTCAGGTTAGCGGTAAAGCTGGTCGTTCACGTTGGTTGGGTCGTCGTCCACGTGTACGTGGTGTTGTGATGAACCCGGTTGATCACCCAATGGGTGGTGGTGAAGGAAGAGCGTCAGGTGGACACCCACGTTCACGTAACGGTATTCCAGCAAAGGGCTACAAGACCCGTAACCCTCGCAATAAGTCTAATAAGTTTATCATTGAACGCAGGAAGAAATAAGATATGGCACGTTCGTTAAAGAAACCACCATTTGTCCATTATAAGCTGGCACAACGCGTAGAAGCGATGCAAGCTTCTGGAAAGAAATCTGTGATTAAAACTTGGTCAAGAGCAAGTACAATTACTCCAGAGTTCGTTGGATTAACGATTGCCGTTCACAACGGCCGTCAGTTCATTCCTGTATTCGTAACTGAGAACATGGTAGGACACAAGCTTGGAGAATTTTCACCAACTCGTACTTTCCGTGGTCACGCAGATAAAAAGGATAAGAAAC
>CACHDD010000039.1 GCA_902578505.1 uncultured Bacteroidota bacterium
GATTCTCTAGAAGATTTTTGAAATCTTGTAGGAATGCAGCTCCCGTTGCGCCGTCAACAACTCTGTGGTCACAGCTTAAAGTAACCTTCATAACATGACCAGGAACAACAGTACCGTCCTTAATAACAGGCACTTCGTTAATCCCTCCTACTGCTAAGATGCATGCATCAGGTGGATTGATGATTGCAGTAAAGCTCTCTACACCAAACATTCCCAAGTTCGAAATTGTGAAGGTATTGCCCTCCCAATCTTCAGGCTGAAGTTTCTTTGATTTTGCTTTGGCAGCATAATCTCTTACTTCTTCTCCAATTCCTGCGAATGATTTACCGTCTGCAAATCTTACAACAGGTACTAGTAATCCATCATCAACTGCAACCGCTACACCAATGTGTACATGCTCGTTGTAACGGATTCTATCCTCTAGCCAACTACTATTTACGGCAGGATGCTTTCTCAATGCCATTGCAGCAGCTTTTACTACCATATCGTTAAAAGAAACTCTAAAGAATCCTTGGTCGTTGATAGCATTACGCGCTTTAATTGCATTGGTCATATCAATACTCAAATTGAGATAGAAATGTGGTGCTGAGAATTTGCTATCTGCTAGTCGAGAAGCAATTACTTTCCTCATTTGGCTTACACCAACCTCAATAAATTTCTCCTTAGTCATAGCTGGCATGCCAGTAGCTCCGGCCATCTTAAAGTTCTCTACGTCACGCTTAACTACGCGTCCTCCTTCGCCCGAACCTGGGATTCTGTTGAGTTGTAGTCCTAATTTCTCAGCAAGTTTCTTAGCAAGAGGTGAAGCAACAACTCTGTCGTTGCCAGCTGTTGGTAATGCTGGTGGTACTGAAGATGCCGCCTTAGGTTCCCCTGAAGCCGCCGGTGCCGACTTAGGTTTAGGTGCTGGAGCTGCTTCTGGCACAGCAGCAGGCGTAAGGGCTGGCACCTCTGTTTTCTTATCCTCTTTTGCTGGATCTTCTGCCTCAGCTTCTTTTAAAAGTTCTTTATAGTCCTCTCCTTTCTCTCCAAGAATGCAAAGCACACTATCAACTGGTGCTGTTGCACCTTTTTCTACCCCAATATAAAGTAGATAGCCATCCTGAAATGACTCAAATTCCATAGTTGCCTTATCAGTCTCGATTTCTGCGAGAAGATCTCCGCTTTCAACCTCGTCTCCAACTTTTTTATGCCATTCAGCAACAACACCTTCAGTCATGGTGTCGCTTAGTTTGGGCATTTTGACAATTTCAGCCATGGTTCAATCTTTTATTGTAATCAATCCTTAACGAACGGATAATCTTCTTGTGTGTATACGTCTTCGTAAAGCTCGTGTGGTTCTGGTAGCGGACTCTCCTCTGCGAATTTAACAGCATCCTCTACTTCTGCTTTTACTACCTTTTCTAGTTCTTTAATTTCATCAGCAGTCATCCACTTTTTATCTAAGAGTATATTTTTAACATGAGTAATGGGATCCTTCTCTTGATATTCGCTTACTTCATCCTTAGTCCTATACTTCTGTGGGTCAGACATTGAGTGCCCCTTGTAACGGTATGTCTCAATATTTAATAGTGTTGGGCCCTCACCCTTGCGACATCTCTTAGCTGCTTTTTCGATAGCAGCACAAACCTCTTCTGGGCTCATACCGTCAACAGTCTCTGAAGGCATTTCGTAACTAAGCCCGATCTTAGACATATCTGTCACGTTTGTTGTTCTTTCAACACTAGTACCCATTGCATACTGATTATTCTCGATAATAAAAATTACCGGCAACTTCCAATTCATTGCCATATTGAAAGTTTCGTGGAGTATACCCTGTCTAGCAGCTCCGTCTCCCATAAAACAAACTGTTACGTGATCTTCATCTCTGTATTTATCAGCGAAGGCGATACCGGCTCCTAGTCCGATTTGGCCTCCTACAATACCATGTCCGCCAAAGAGATTTTTTTCCTTATCGAACATGTGCATTGATCCTCCCTTTCCTTTAGAAAGTCCCGTTCGCTTTCCATAAAGCTCTGCCATTACTTGCTTTGGATCAGACCCCATCACAAGTGGATGAGCGTGGTCTCTGTAAGCAGTAATAACTCTATCTGTAGGCTTGATTGCCTCCATCATTCCGCTTAGGACAGCTTCTTGACCAATATATAGATGGCAGAATCCGCCAAACTTCTGCTGGATATATAATTGTCCGCACTTCTCCTCAAACTTGCGCATTAAGTACATTTCCTTGTACCATCTGCGATATACAGCCTCTGAATGAGGTAGTTTATGTGATTTCTTTTTTGCCATAGAGATAGTTTATGGTGAAGACAAAGATATATTCAAACTGCAACTTCGTAACTTTACAAACCAGCAAGATTTTACTAGTAAATTTTTGATATCTAGCTATTCTTCTTCGAGCTCTATTTGCAATTGAATTCTTTAGAACAAAACATATTGAGTTTTGACCCCATTTCACTGACTGAAATGGACGCAGTAAAGTTGATGAATAGAACAGATACAAAATTCGTATTTCCCTTATCTACTCTGATAAAAATCCTTCCAAAGCTCCAGAAACATTATAGAATTTTAGAGATTGATGGGGCCCGATTGAATGCCTATCGCTCACTGTATTTTGACACTGAGGATTTTCAATTTTACCACCAACATCACAATGGGAAAACGAACAGAAATAAAGTTAGATTTAGAGAATATATTGATTCTGGACTTACATTTCTTGAGGTAAAGCGCAAAAATAACAAAGGCAAAACAGTTAAAAAGAGGATAAAGGTTAAAGAGATTTCAAAATCCTTAGAAGGATCAAACTTAGACTTTGTAAATAAGGTGACAGGAACTAAAATGTCTTTAGAACCTAAACATTGGAATAAATTCAGCAGGATCACGTTTGTCCATAAAAGAAGAAAGGAGCGACTAACTATAGACGTAAATTTCAGATTCGAGAACATTAATTCGACAAAGAATAATTTTGGCGACATAATTATCGCTGAGGTAAAGCAGGTAAAAAGAAATCTATCATCTAACTTCATTAGAATTCTTAAAGAAGAAAGAATTTATCCATTTAGAATTAGTAAATACTGTATGGCGACTGCTATTCTGTTTCCTCAATTGAAAATGAATAACTTCAAAAGAAAGTATTTACATTTAGACAAACAACATACAATATGAACGAACTACTATTGCTACTATCTGATTTAGAATTATTTGGTGCCGAGTTAATCGACAAAAAGGATTTTTTCGAGCTTCTGGCAAAGGCAATCTTTAACTTCTTAGTAATCGGATACATCGTTCGCTATTTATACTACCCTGCAACAAAAAATAAGGACTACTTATTTACCTATTTACTCATAAGTGTAACCGTATTCTGTCTTTGTTTCCTTTTAGAAAACGTGAAGCTCGAACTGGGATTTGCGCTGGGTCTATTTGCCATTTTTGGAATTATAAGATATAGAACAGACCCTATACCTATCAAGGAGATGACATACTTGTTCATCGTAATTGGGGTTTCAGTTATAAATGCATTAGCAAATAAGAAGATCAGCCATGCTGAATTGATGTTTACAAATCTTCTAATTATTGCAGTGACATATGGCTTAGAGAAAATTTGGCTCCTAAGGCATGAAAGTCGTAAAACTATTATTTACGAAAAAATTGAACTTATTGTTCCTGAAAGAAGAAATGAATTACTAGCTGATCTCAAGGAAAGAACTGGTCTTAACGTAACTAGAGTTGAGATTCGTAAGCTCGATTTCTTAAGGGATACAGCTCAACTTAGGATCTTCTTCTTTGAAGATGAGGACTAGTTTTCTTTTAGTGTAAGAATCAGAAGTAGAAGGTAATTTATAAAAAGCCACAAGTAAAACCAACTAAGTTTTCTTGAGAAGAACAACCGCATGGGCGCTTATTCCTTTGCCAGTTCCTACGAATCCAAGTTTTTCAGTTGTCGTTGCTTTTACACTTACCTGCTGAATGTCGCATCCGAGAATTTCTACTATAACCTCTCTCATGCTATCAATATGAGAAGCTAGCTTTGGTGACTGGAGACATATGGTTGTATCAATATTACCAATTTCCCAGCCCTTATTTGACACTAAATCCCAAGTATGAGCTAATAGTTCTTTACTATCTACTCCTTTGTATGCTGGATCGGTATCTGGAAAATGCTGACCGATATCTCCTTGAGCAATTGCACCAAACATAGCATCGCATATTACATGGAGTAGGACATCTGCGTCACTGTGACCCACTGCACCAAAAGTACTTGGCACTTTAATACCGCCAAGCCAAAGATCTTCTCCATCAGCAAGGCAATGTACGTCGTAGCCGTATCCGATTCTAAAATCCATTGGCCAAAATTATGTTATTAATCCTCAGACAGGGCTTCTTGAATATCTGAAAACTGCATCCTTAAAGTGAAGCGAAGTGTATTCGCAAGAGGATTCTGTTGAGTAGTACTAATTAAATAGCTCAGGTCGATTGCAAATACTGTGTACTTGATACCTGCTCCCAAAGTAACAAATTGACGATTACCCTTTGAATAATGCTCATAGAAGTATCCTGTTCTAAATGCAAAGACATCTTGGAATTCATATTCAAGCCCCCCTCCAATGTTTATTTCGCGAAGTTCTTCCTTAAATACTGAGCCATCCTCTACTGTAAAAGAACTACTATCGGGATTGAATGTAACAACACCTGGTGCGTCGTAGAATGATTGGATCATTCCAGTTGCAACGCCTACATTGGGGTCATACCCGCTAGCAATATTGCCTGCATTGAATTCGTCAAGAACTGGCTGTGTTGGAACAAGAAGCTTGTTTAAATCAAAAGTGAAAGACAAAGAATTGTAATCATCAACTCGTAATTTGTAACAAGTACCTAATCTAAGATTAGTAGGAATAAAATCTCTTTGGGCTGTCTCAGTATAGCTCATTTTAGAACCAATATTTGAGATATTCATCCCCCAATTAAAAGTACCCTTACCACCGAACCAATTAGCGAACTTGTTAGTGTAGAATATACCTACATCAGCTGCAACACTGATGCCAGGCTTAGATTCAGCACCTAATACGGATATACCACCAGTTAGATTTGAATGGATAAATTTTCCTGTTACACCTCCACTAAATTTCTCTGTGAATTTTTGAGAGAATCCTACATCAAGACTTAATTCAGCTGGCTGAAAATCCCTTATTGTAGTTCCTACTTCGTCAGTAAAAGTGATATTTCCCAAGCTGAAGTATCTGAGTGCGTATCCAATTGCTTGTCTTTTATTGAGCTTATCAATTGCTGTTAGATATGCTAGATTCATATCGTCAACTAGAGCTCTAAGCCAGGGGGCATAGCTAAGACTTACGTCTAAATCATTTTCATTGAAAGCCATCTTAGCTGGGTTCCAATGCATGCAATTTGCATCTGCAGATAGTGCAACACCAGCATCACCTAAAGCTCCAGACCTTGAATCTGGTGCAATCATCAAAAACGGAACCGCAGTAGTAATGGTATTTAGTTGTACAGTATTAGCTGCCTGCTCTTGTGTTAACTGTTGAGATGTTGCTAATTGAGGAAGTGTGCCTATAAAAATTGCGATTAAAGAAGATAATATGTTATTTATAGTATTCATTGGGAAATGCAAATGTAGCACCGATTATGGCCCTACAACGACAACTTTGCTTCCATATTGTGCAGATGCGCCATTTATAGCTATTAATTCTATTTTAAAAAGGTATACTCCTTGATCAACCTTAGATCCGCTATCATTAGTCAGATCCCATGTAAGTAAATCAGTTGTTGAGCCATGAGCATGTAAATTAGTCGAATAACTTCTGATAAATTTCCCATCGCTATCGTAGATGTTAACCTTAGCTTCAATAGCCTGACATTCTTGATTATGAGAAAATCTAAATGTTGTATTATCAATTGCTGGGTTTGGAAATGCTATAACTTGTTCTAATGCTACTTCAATGGAATTTGCTACTATGAATTCCGTGGTATCTGTTACGCTATTATTGTGGACATCCCAAACCTTCAAAACCAAATTATGCTCCCCATCTTCCAAATCGTTAAATGGAAATCTCACAGTACCACTCTTATACGTATCCAAATCTGCAGAGAAGTATGAATTCAGGATATAAGGATTAGAGTGATCATCATCTAATACTGCTTTTAAGTCGTGGCCAATGCCGTTTCCAACTGTATTTATACCACTTTCATCAAACACCCTAGCATATAGCCAAGGATCATCAGAGGTTAAGCCACCTCTAACAAATAGGCTATCATTCATGTAAAGATGAACATCTGGACCTTTTTCATCTGGAAGGAAATTATTCGAAGTGCCACCAATTATAAAATCTTCGCTTGCTCCATGTGCATCTATAGCATCACTATATGCATAGCAACTAATCCTCCCATGTCCATATGTATAATCGATATCTTTGGGCACAACAAATTGGAAACTGAACTCTCCGTTTTCTACGCTAGCTAATCCTTTATAAATTATATTTCTAAAAACACTATATGAAAAAGCCCCAGCAATTTCATCGTTATCTAAAGTGCTTAACTGAGAGCGCTTGTCAAATAATTTGGGATATATGCGTCCGTTAAAATCACTAAGGGTATCGCCTTCTGAATTACCAATATAGCCTCTAATTGTGACTAGATCAAGGCTCTTTATAGTATCCGGAATCTCAGTAATAAAGATCTTTTCAGAAGGGTATGCCAACATCATAGCTGGGTCTCCCAATAGGGAAAAGTTCCTCATGTTCACTGTGCTCGTCACCTCATCGCTATTCTTAGTGTCCTTGCATATATCACCTAAGCATCGCATTTGTCCTGTCCCAGCATCCTCATCTAGTACTGTTTGGAAAAAGGCTGTATTGAGTTCTTGATTTCCTCCGCTAAAAACTGTTCTTGTAGTTGTGAGCATTCCTACTGCGCCACCGTTGGGATTGAAGATTAACATCTCACCCGCGCTCTCCTCATCTGGATCGTCATACCTCGAGAGTTCACATGTTGCAGTCATAAACACAGGAAGTCTGTTTTTGTTAGTCCATTCCCTAATGGTTGTCGTATTCAAAATTCTCTCATGAGCCCAACCCCTAGCTCCACCGTGGCCTATATAGTCGACGATTAAAGCACCCTCTTCTACCTTTCTTTGGATTTCTGCCTCTGCCTCATCGTATCTCTCACCTCCTGGAGTCGATTCTTGAACATATGCATCAGGATAGATCTTAATCACATCGTATTCATTATAATCCTCGATAACGTGATTTGAATGCACTTCGCTATCTGACATATGTCGCCAACCGTCGCTATTATTACCATCTTGGTCATCTGTCACGAACAGAATCTTATTTCGCCAAACTCCAAACTTAGATGATTCCTCTTCACCCAAACAATTAATCACATCTGAACTATCAATAGGAGCACCTAAGTAGGTCTCAATCTTAGAAACCATTGCAAGAGCACTCTCCAAATTAGGCGCCGGAATTCTTCCAACTCCAATTGTTAATTTATCTCCTGGCGCTTCTCCAGCTCCATCCTCTAATAGACCAAAGTAGTCATCCGTTACATAGCTGCTAACAGTACTTTCTGAGTTTGAACTTTGGAAGGTCAATAGGTTAATTCCATCTGGGTTTAGGTTTCTGTTAAAATAAGATCCATCACCCATGAGTAAAAGATGTTTTGGTTCCTCATCAGGTGATTCTGCCTTATCTCTCAACATCATCATTAACATCTTTAAAGCAGTAGGATCTGGAGATCCAGAAGAAAAACTATTCCAAATCTCACGTTGATTAACTACAGCAACTGTCATTCCTTCGTTTGCATGAAGATTAGCTAGTCTATTTGCAGCGGAATCTAGAGCCAAAGAAGTTAGTATTACTAAGTCTATATCCTCCAATGAATGAATATCAGAATTTTGAACTAATCCCATGGATTCTACTTCAAATGCCGAAGAATATTTGAAAGCAACAAACCTTCTAGTTGTATCTGCAATAGCATCCCAACTTATATCTCCGCTTTGGTCTTCAATATCGCAAATTCTAGGGTTAAGATGTTCTGTCACATCCCATACCTCATTAACAGATTCAGCATTTTTAAGATTGTATCCAGCTATATCAATTTCATCCAATTCATGAGTCCCGTTTACATGAAATTGGCCCCCATAGTATTTCAATTCTTGGAAAGCCTGAACACTCACATAATCAATCCACCCTTCTGCTTCTGAATTTCCAGGCATGAAAGAAAGTTGGACATTGACTCCTTCCCCATCGAGAGGTAAAATTAGTGGAAGAATTCGTTTTTGAGCTACAAGAAGACTGTTTTCAGTTAGTGCTAAATCGGAAGTCGTATAGCTTTCACCATTACACAACATGGTATAATCACTAGTAGTTCCAATAGTTCTACCTGCAATTCTAGACTCTACATACCCAGTATCTCCAACTAAGTTTGGAATATTAAAATACATACTGAAAATTTGAGAACCTTGACTTGTGAAGTGTTCATTATAAAACTCTCTGCCCGACTTTGCCAAATTTGTAGTTTCAATTTCATGGAATCTGCGAGCTAAATGCTTGTTAAATGTTTCATCTGCTGAATCATTTATAGGATCCGCATCAGTTATTCTACTGCCTTCAAGGTTAGGCTCTCCATCGAGGCGCACATAGTAATATGCGTAATCAGACCAAGGATTAAGACTGTGATTCCACCATCCACTATTTTCATTTAAAGTCCATGAATCAACACCCGAAGCGTGAAAATATATCACATCTCCCTGATTGAATATTCCATCAGCAGCACCAAAAGTTTTGACTGGTAAAAGTGGAAGATCTAAAGCGCGTTCTGTATTATTTAAAAAC
>CACHDD010000040.1 GCA_902578505.1 uncultured Bacteroidota bacterium
CATCCCAAAAAACACCTCCACTACTGCATTTCTCCATTCCTAAAATGAGCTTTCCTAAAGAAGATTTGCCTGAGCCACTTTCCCCAACCAGCCCCACGCGCTCTCCCTCGTAAATTGTTAGACTAACATTTTTAACTGCCCTAAAAGTCTCTACTACTCGTCCTAACATATCCTTCTTTAAATTGTAATTGAGGCATACTTGCTTTGCTTCGATTAAGACATTAGAGCTTGGCTTTAAACTTTCATTTCTACGGGGTCTAGATGCAATTAACTCTTCTGTATAAGGGTGGCTTGGATTGTCAAAGACATTTTTACAAGGCCCTTGTTCTACAGTGTCTCCAGTTTTCATAACAAGAACATAATCAGATATATCCTGAACAACTTCTAGATCATGTGAGATAAAAAGAACGCCTAAATTTCTTTGCTTTTGAAGCTTTTGAAGCAATTCTAAAATAGTCTTTTGGACGGTTACATCTAGAGCCGTAGTAGGTTCGTCAGCAATTATGACCTTGGGATTACACGCGAGAGCCATTGCAATCATTACTCTTTGCTTTTGGCCTCCACTTAACTCATGAGGATATTTTTTGAAGGAACTTTCTGGTGAAGGTAGTTCCACTTCTTCAAAGAGATCCAAAACTCTAGATTTCGCAGATTCAAAATCAAGGTTTTCGTGGACAAGTATTGGCTCAGCAACTTGCTCACCAACCCTCATTGATGGATTCAAAGAGGACATTGGATCTTGAAAGATCATACTAATATCTATCCCAGGCTTCAGCTCAGTGTAGCTTCCAGATTCGATTTTGGCACTCTGTGGTAATAGCCCCATTATAGCCATTGAACTTACAGTTTTTCCAGAACCAGATTCGCCAACTATGGCAGTTGTTTTTCCAGGCAGTACTTCAAAGCTCAAATCGTTAACTACCCTTTTGTCAAAGGCTATACTAAGATTTCTGACTTTCAGTACTGGACCTGTGCTCATTAGAGAGTTCCTCTGTTTTCTTGTTCTCTTTCAATTGCTTCGAAGAGAGCTTTAAAGTTCCCTTTTCCAAAGCTTTGGGCTCCTTTTCTCTGAATGATTTCAAAGAACAGTGTAGGTCTGTCAAGTACTGGCTTTGTGAATAGTTGTAGCAGGTACCCCTCATCGTCTCTATCGATCAATATACCTAGCTCTCGAAGTGGCTCTAGATCTTCGTCTATTTCTCCAACTCTATCTAGAACGTCGTCGTAGTAGTTGTCAGGAACGTATAGGAAATCTACTCCACGAGCTTTAAGCTGAGTCACTGTGTCGATGATGTTGTCTGTAGCAACTGCAATGTGTTGAACTCCTGCTCCTTTGTAGTAGTCAATGTACTCTTCGATTTGGCTTTTCTTACGACCCTCAGCCGGCTCGTTGATAGGAAACTTCACTCTTCCGTTTCCATTGCTCATAACCTTGGACATAAGAGCTGTGTATTCTGTGCTGATGTCCTTGTCATCAAATGATATGATTTGTGCAAACCCCATTACTTCAGCATAAAATTTACACCAAGTATTCATCTCACCCCACCCTACATTTCCAACCATATGATCAATGTACTTAAGACCTACGGGAGATGGCTTATAATCGGGATTCCAAGCAGTATAACCAGGCATGAAAACACCGTTATAATCTTTTCTCTCAACGAAGATGTGTATAGTTTCACCATAAGTATGAATTCCACTTAGGACTACTTTTCCGTTATCGTCTTCAAGGGCTTTGGGTGTGAATGCACTTTTTGCACCTCTTGAAGTAGTTTCTTCCCAACTCTTTGTTGCGTCGTCTACCCAAAGGGCAACATTTTTCACGCCATCACCGTGCTCGTTTATATGTCTATTCAGATCACCTCCTGGTTCAAGTGGAGAGGTAAGGATTAATGTGATTTTATCCTGTCTTACGGCGTATGAAACGCTATCCTTGCTTCCAGTTTCAAGACCCTTGTACGCGAGAGGCTGGAATCCCCATGCACTCATGTAGTAGTATGCAGCTTGTTTGGCATTTCCTACAATTAATTCTACGTGGTCTGTTCCAAGCAAAGGCAGAAAATCATCTGCTTCAGGTACAATCTTTTCTAATACCATTTGTTTCAATTAATCAAGCCAAGATTTGTGGTAATCGGCTAGTTCTATGTCCAACGCTTGTTGGGTTAGATGTAGTGGTTTAAATGTGTCAACCATTACTGCAAGTTCAATAGTTTCTTTTTTACCAATACTAGCTTCGTAAGTTCCAGGGTGTGGACCGTGAGGAATGCCAGCAGGGTGGAGGGTGAGTTGACCAGGGCTAACACCAGTTCTGCTCATAAAGTTTCCAGCAACATAGTAAAGAACTTCGTCAGAATCAATATTACTGTGATTATATGGAGAAGGGATAGAATCTGGGTGATAGTCGTACAGTCTTGGCACAAAACTGCAAATCACAAATCCACCTGCTTCAAATGTTTGGTGCACCGGAGGTGGTTGGTGTATTCTCCCTGTAATTGGTTCAAAATCGTCAATATTAAATGCATATGGAAAGTTGAATCCATCCCAACCTACAACATCAAATGGGTGGTTTGCATAAATGTAATCGTGGATTTTTCCGTCCTTCCTAATTCTAATTTTGAACTCTCCAAATTCATCGTGAATTTCTAGCTTCTCAGGTGTTCTGATATCCCTCTCGCAATAAGGGCTGTGTTCCTGTAACTGGCCAAAGTAATTTCTATATCTTTTAGGCGTTTGTACTGGAGATGAAGAGTTAATTATCAAAAGTCTGTTGTCATCATTTTCAAACTCAAACTGATAAATAGTTCCACGAGGAATTACCAAGTAATCACCCTTTCTAAAAGTTATGCGACCGTACATTGTGTGAAGCACACCTGACCCGTGATGAACGAACACCACTTCGTCTTGGTCTGAGTTTTTATAGAAATCTTCACTTTCAACCTTTGGTGGATTTGCAAGTTCTAGGCAAACGTCAGAGTTAAACAATACAGGCACCCTAGAGTCCAAGTAATCCTTTCCAGGTGCAACATTAAATCCCTCTAGTTTTCTAGATAACAGGTTGCACTTTACAGCAATCTTAGGTGCAACATCGACAGTGCCCACTACCTCTTTTACCATTGTAGGTCTATGATGGTGGTACAATAACGATGCATTTCCAGAAAAGCCTATAGTACCAAAGAGCTGTTCGTGATACAAGCTGCCGTCTTCCTTGCGGAACTGAGTGTGGCGTTTTGGAGGAATCTTACCTAAGCGCTGATAAAAGGGCATGAGCGATTACTTTTAATAACATGCAAGGTACTGAAAAAGCAAACTATTTTGCTCCTAAAAGCTTGGCGTAACCAGGGAGTTTTCCATCCTCAGTAAGTCTCCATCTCAAACTGAGTTTCATTCCAGTTCTCAAGTGTGAATCAACTGGTATGTTATTCTTTTTTGCCAAGGATTTCATCTTTATTCCGTATTTCTGAGAAATAGACCAAATAGTTTCTCCCTTTCGTACGGTATGCCAATCTGCAAATCCACTTGCCTTTTTGGGTTGTAAATACACCACCTCTCCTTTGCGGAAAATGTAATCCTTATCAATCTCGTTGTACTTGCGGAACTGCCATTTCATCATATCAAACTGTTTGGCGAGCTTTTTAATATTATCCCCTTCATCGGCATAGACAAATTGGATTCCATTTTCAGTCGTACTTACACTGTGTAGGGTCCTCGAAGTATGAAGATTGTTTGTCTTTCTAGCTTTTGATGCATCTGCAACGGCCTCACCTTCATCTACCCAATCTCCAGTATCAAGCTTGTAGAGCTCATGCCTTTCGATAATTTTAATAAGAAGTTGAGGGTATTTTGGGTTTGTTGCATAACCACATTTACTGAGCCCATTTGCCCATCCCTTGTAATCATCAAGGTCCAATTCAAAAAGACTAGCATATCTGTTTCTTAAAAGGAATTTGCTGTGATCTACATAACTATCCTTGGGGTCATCATATACCCTAAAGCACTCACCCTTCTCGTCATCATCGTGATAAGTTCGCCCTCCAGTCCAATCCTTATGACACTTTATGCCAAAGTGGTTATTTGACATTTTTGCCAACTCGCTTATCCCGTTGCCACTTTCAAGTATGCCTTGGGCTAGGGTAATACTCGCTGGAATCTTGTAAAGCTCCATCTGTCGGACTGCCTCATCTTTCCACTTCTTTACGTAATCCTCTTGCGTAGTGCTGTTTTGGGCTTGTATAATAGAAAAAGCGCAAACAAAAAGAGACAAAACTCCCGCTCTAATTATTCTAAACCCAAATGATTTTAGCATGTTGCAATCTAAGCTCACGCTGAGCCCAAATCCCTTCATAATCCACCTCGTTCTCTACCTGAAATTGTGGATAAAGCCCTAGTTTCCAGGAGTGGCATCAAACTTTTTAACTACAGATCCTTCTCCGTTATAGAAAGTCCAGACTCCAGTAGAAGAGCCCATAGAATAATGGCCAGAGATATTCAAATTTCCGTTAGCGTGCCAGGTTTTATAGATGCCATTTCTCACTCCTTCCACAAATGTATTTAGGGACCACTTCCTTCCATTTGGGTAATATGATTCCCAAGTGCCGTGCTTCACCTCTTCGCTATCACGTAGAAACGCCCTACCCTTCATGTGAAGTTTAAAATTTTCGTGATAGTGTTTAACCAAAAATGTGTCGCCAGCAAGGTGTACTCTCTCCATTTTAGTCACTCCGTTTGGCCAAGTCTCTATTACACCTTCTTTCCGAACATTTTCACTACAGGAGCACAAAACCCAAACCAAAAACATAAATACTAATTGTCTCATTTATTTCTATTGATCGTAAAGTCTAATAGGTCTATTAAAGATTGTTTAGAAGCGCTTTCGCTGAAACCACCCAACATTGCAACGGCTTCGTTTCGAAGTTTCGCCATTTGGCCTCTTGAATACTCCATGCCAGGACCCTCTAATACACTAGTCATGACTTCTTTAACTGCCGCAGAATTTTTTGGCGCCTTACGCACCAATTTCAAAAGGCGCTTTCTTTCGCGAGAAGAAGAGTTGTTTAGAAGGTGAATTAAAGGAAGGGTAATTTTCTTTTCCTTGATGTCTACGCCAGTTGGTTTACCAGTTCGGGTTCCTTCTCCAAGATCTAAAAGGTCATCCTTGATTTGAAATGCGAGACCCACCTTCTCTCCAAATTGCCACATTCTTTCCACCTCCTCGTCCGAGGCTCCAGCTGATGATGCCCCACATGCGCAACAAGCAGCAATCAACGAGGCTGTTTTACGTCGTATAATTTCGAAGTAAACATCCTCTGTAATATCGAGTTTGCGTGATTTCTCAATTTGTAGAAGCTCTCCCTCACTAATTTCTTTTACAGCCCTTGAAGTGATTCTGAGCATATCATATGCGTCGTTTTCAACTGCTGCTAAAAGACCTTTTGAAAGAAGGTAATCTCCAACGAGTACAGCAACTTTCTTTTTCCAAAGTGCTTGAATTGAAAAGAACCCACGTCTCATGGGGCTTTCATCTACGACGTCGTCGTGTACTAGGGTTGCAGTGTGAAGTAGCTCTATGAGTGATGCAGCTGTATTCGTTTTAGGGGAGCAACCACCTGTGATTTGGGCTACAAGAAAAACAAAAAGAGGTCTCATTTGCTTGCCCTTGCGCTTTACTATGTAGCGCATTATGATGTCGAGTAGAGCAACATCGGATTTCAGGACTTCTCTGAAATGCTCAGAAAACGCTTCCATTTCAGCAGAAACCGGGGCTTGTATTTCTCTTATACTCGACATAGGAGCACAAAGGTACGACCCTCGTATCTTTGGGCCATGATTCGTTCGATGACTGGCTACGGAAAAGCCGAGGGCATTGTGGGTAACCGCAAGTACAACATTGAGGTACGTTCGCTTAACAGCAAGCAATTCGACCTTAATACAAGGATTCCTTCAATGTTTAGGGAAAAAGAGATGGAACTTAGGAAGCTTTTGCGCTTTAGAGTAATAAGAGGTAAATGCGATTTTTTCCTTTTCTACGAGTTAGATCCTTCTGAAGTAAAGTACGAGGTAAATACTGCAGTTGTGGAAAATTATATTGAGCAACTGAAGGCTGTGTCTGAATCAAATGACAGCGACCTTCTTGCATTAGCAATGAGGATACCTGATGCAACACAAAGTTCCAAGGATGAATTAAACGATGAATCTTGGGCAGAGATTGAGAAATTGATTGTTGAGGCTTTGGATAAATTAGACAATTTTAGGAGTGTAGAGGGCGAAGCAATAGAATCTGATTTCGTGAATGGAATAAAGGTTATTAGAGATTGTTCAGCTGATTTAGATCCACTTTTAGACGCACGACTTAAAAGGGTGAGAGAAAGGATTCGCACAAATTTGGAGGAGGCTATAGATAAGAATAAAATAGATGAAACCAGATTCGAGCAGGAGGTCCTATTTTACATTGAAAAACAAGACGTAAGCGAGGAGAGGAGTAGGCTTGCAGCACACTGTGACCATTTTGAAGAGATTCTTTCAAATGGAATTGGAGCAGGTAAAAAGTTGGGATTCGTAGCCCAAGAGATAGGAAGGGAAATCAACACTTTGGGCTCTAAAGCAAATGACGCTGACATCCAAAGGTTAGTAGTCCAAATGAAGGACGAACTTGAAAAGATTAAAGAACAAATCCTAAACGTACTCTAATGCCAGCAGGAAGATTGCCAAAGGGAGATGGCAAGGCCATTATTTTCTCAGCACCCTCTGGAGCTGGGAAATCGACCTTGGTGAAACACCTCATGGCACATCCTGATCTCAATTTGGGCTTTAGCGTTAGTGCAACTACAAGAGAACTCAGAGGAGACGAAGTTCACGGAAAGTCTTACTATTTTATTTCATCTGAATCTTTCGCTTCAAAAATCGCTGATGATGCTTTTGTTGAATGGGAGGAGGTGTATGAAGGGCTAAGCTATGGGACTCTGTGTAGCGAGGTTGAAAGGCTTTGGGATAAAGGATTAACTCCTGTTTTTGATGTAGATGTAATTGGAGGCCAAACATTAAAGTCAGTTTTCAAGGACCAAGCACTATCGATATTCGTTATGCCACCTTCAGTTGAAGAGTTGGCAAAGAGATTGAATAAAAGAGGCACGGATTCACAGGGCCAAATTCTGCAGAGAATAGGGAAGGCTTCAAGGGAATTGGAAGCGGCGGAGGCATTTGATGTAGAAATAGTAAATGACGATCTAGAGAAAGCAAACGCAGAAACTCTAAAAGTAGTCTCAGAATTCCTAGGATAATGACTGGTAGAGTAAAATCGGGAAGAATAGGTCTTTATTTTGGGTCATTCAATCCAATCCACTTAGGACACCTCGTTATTGCCAATCACATGGTTAACAGAGCTGATATTGATGAGGTGTGGATGGTTGTTACGCCAATGAGTCCTTTCAAGTTAAACGATGAGATTATTCCCGAGCAACAAAGGTTGCAAATGGTTAGGTTGGCAGTTGCAGAAAATTCAAGCATTTATGCTTCGGATGTGGAATTTCATTTGCCACGCCCAAACTACACAGCAAACACTCTCAGACATCTTAGGTCTGAACACCCAGAAATAGAGTTTTCAGTGATAATTGGTGAGGACAATTTTGCACATCTTCACAGATGGCAAGAGCACGAAGACATCATTTCAAATCACAGAATATTAGTTTATCCTAGGAGGGTTAGCTCTCCAAATATCCCTCCTTCTCATGCGCCAAACAAGGAGGGCAAAACCGTAGTAGGAAAAAATCAAGTAGTAGTATTTACTGAGGCACCTATGATTGCTATTTCCTCTTCGTATATAAGAGAGGCAATTCTTGATAAGCAGGATATTCAATACCTACTTCCAGACCCAGTCATTTCCTACATTGGAAATAACCACTTGTACGAGAAATCTTAATTGAATTGATTCATTGCGCGACTGAGTCCAATAGAGACCGCGCTCTCAACTGCTTTTGCAGATTTAGTGAGAACTTCTTGAAGAGCTAAATACTCTTCCTCTGTCCATTCACCTAATACAAAATCACTTTGCTGACCCCTAGAGAAATCAGACCCAATGCCTATTCTGAGTCTAGGATATACGTTTGTTCCTAGAACAGCTTGAATGTCCTTAAGCCCATTATGACCGCCATCTGAACCCTTAGCCCTGAGTCTTATTTTTTCGTAATCAAGGTTTAAATCGTCAGTGATTACTAGCAATCTATCTGCGGGAATTTTCTCTGCTTCCAACCAGTATCTCACTGCTTTTCCGCTGAGATTCATGAAAGTGTTTGGCTTAAGTAAGACTAGTGTTCTTCCTTTAAATCGAACGGTGGACACCATACCGTGACGCTCTGTGGAGAATGTTCCTCCGTGAGCATCAGC
>CACHDD010000041.1 GCA_902578505.1 uncultured Bacteroidota bacterium
TCAAGACATTTAATTGATTTTGGGCTTGAGGATAACTGTGTGTTTCAAGGAAACTTAGGTCACAGAGAATCGATTGAAAAAATGCTCCTCTGTGATGCATTATTGCTGATTCACAACGACAGTGATTCTGCCACAAGGAGCACACCTGGTAAATTGTTTGAATACATCGCGGCGTCTAAACCCATTATTTCTATTTGTAGACACAAGGGGGATTTAGCGAGCATGTTGGATGGGTTTGGGTTACCTCATGCGCAACATAATGATGAGGAAGGAGCACTTGCGATGCTGCTTCAATATGAAAATCAGAAAGCTGTTGATCCTGCTCCATATACTCGAATGAAGCAGGCCGAAAAATTGTTAGAAGTAATACGGTCTACTCAGTAACCCTGTACCATTCTTGGGTCCGGAACACAAACCAAATGTATCCTCGCACTTTGAGAGTGTCGAAATCGCCATCTTCAAACCACATTTCACAATCGTAGATTGATCCTTTCTTAGGGTCCATTATAGTTCCTTCGTCCCATTCGTTCTCACCTTTAGCCGGCTCCATATCTCTTACGATTTCCATTCCAAGCACACGCTTGTCTTTTCTGTCGTCTTCACATTTATCGCAATATGGATCTTGATCTTCTTCTGGAAGTCTGAAAAGTTCAACGACTGTTCCGTAAAATTTTCCGTCCTTTTCAGTGATTTCGACAATACTCTTAATTCTTCCAGTTTCATCATCTTTTGTCTTCCACTTGCCTAGGATTGGGTTTTGGGCTAAGATGTTTGTAGAGCTTAATATCATCGCAAAAATCAGAGATGCGATAGAGAATTTATTTGTAGCAATCATATTATGATGTTTTTGTCTTCAGTTTTTTCGTGGCTTGATTTCTCGCTTTGTGTACGCTAGCATTGAACTCAAATCCTAACAATAATACAGAGCTGTTTGCATTAACCCAAACTAACAAGGCAAGGAATGTTCCAATTGACCCATAAAGTTTGTTGTACGAATCTAAATATGTGATAATCCAGCTAAAGGCTATAGAAATTATTACAATTAAAATAGTTGCCATTGATGCTCCTGGCGTCAAGGTCCTCCACTTGTCCGTATCTGGATTTCCAAAATGGTATAAAATGCTCACAGAGAAATAAACTAGTAATAATGAGAGTAGCCATCTGACTATGTTGAGCCATAAAATTATTTCTCCCGGCAAGAGTCCCTCTGAATACAACCACGATATTGCCTGCCCGCTAAAACCTATTAGTAAAACAGAGAATCCCAATAACAAAACAAGAACCACTAAAAGTAGAATTGAAACGAGACTCGAATACCAAGTGTTCCCTTTGTTCTCAATTAAGTAGCTGGCGTTAAATCCTGTAAGAATTGCGTTGATACTACTCGAAGCATATATAAGAGTTAATATGAAAGTAATTGAAAGGAGCGTTCCCTGAGTTTTGTCAAGCAAGTCTTGCACTGTTTGCTCAAACAATGTTACCGTTTCGCCAGGGAAGAATATTCTCAAAACGTCAATAACATCTTCAGCTCTTAATGGCGTATATGGAAGTATGCTAAGAAGTAAAATAATTACAGGAAAAACAGCAACCAAGAGCCTAAATGAAATTGCAGCGGCTCGAATTGACACAGATCCATTTATTAGTCCAGTAATAAAGAATCTCAAAACATCGTAGAGGTTCATCCCCTCGACACCCCAAGGACTAATCTCACGTAAAAATCCTTGAATCTTGACAACTAAAGAATGCTGTACAAGCCAAGTTTTAAATTTAGAATCCTTGTTCGCTGACATTTGGGGTACTCTTCAAACTCAAATCTAAGCTTTTTACAGAGTGTGTCATATAGCCCATACTAACAAATGCAACTCCCGCCTCTCCGTATCCACGTACATTTTCTGGAGTGATGCCGCCTGATGCCTCTAAAGTAGCAGAAGAAGAAAATCTCTCAACTGCTTCAGCAACTTCTGAATGAGAGAAATTATCTAGGAGTATTCTGTCTATATCAATTCCAGTATTTTCAGATGCAGTTAGGGCGCATTTTATTTCTTCAAAAGATCTTGTTTCGACTACAAGAGGAAGCCTATTTGATCTTCCCTTTTGGTATTCTGCCACTTGAATAAGTGCTTCCTTCATTCCTCCTGCGTAATCCACGTGGTTGTCTTTAAGTAGAATCATATCGTAAAGACCCATCCTGTGATTTACACCACCGCCAATTGCTACTGCCCACTTCTCAAAGGACCTTAAACCAGGTGTTGTTTTTCTAGTGTCCAAAACCTTTGTTGGTGTTCCTTCAAGTATGGTGACAATTTCATTTGTTTTAGATGCAATTCCACTCATCCTCTGCATAAAATTCAATACTAATCTTTCTCCTGATAGTATGCTTCTAGCAGGTCCATTGAGTTCAATAACCACATCTCCATATTTCACCTTAGCTCCATCTTCAACAATGGCATTGAATTCTATGTCCTGGTCTACTTGCCTGAAAACCTCCTCAGCAACTGCAATTCCAGCCACTACCCCATCTTCTTTTGCAAGAATATATCCGTCCTGAATAAGATCTTTTGGCACACTAGATTCAGATGTTACATCACCCTCCCCTATATCTTCTTTTAGTGCGAGAGCGATAAAGCTCTTCATTGCATCGTTTAGCATTATGCAAAGATAATCTTTAACTTCACAACGTGCAGATTTCATTAATAGCAACTGGCAAAACAAATGCCAAATGGATAGTTGAGGGTGTCGAAAACTACTCTAAGCGCATGAGTCGCTATGGTAAGTATAAATACATAGAAACTCCCAACCTCAAAAGTAAATTCGCAAAGGCAAGCAAACAGGTTGTGATGAAAGAGGAGGCCGTTTTGCAGACCAAATTTCTCGAAGGAGTTGACCACTTAATTCTCCTAGACGAGAGGGGAAAGGTTTACGATTCAGTTGGGTTTTCTAAACATATAGAAAAACTAGGGAATAGAGGACTTAAACACGTTGCATTTTTAATTGGCGGACCCTATGGATTTGATCCTAGTATTAGAGAGCGGGCAAATGCAACTTGGGCTCTAGGTCCACTAACCTTCCCTCACCAACTAATTAGAATTTTCGCTGTTGAGCAAATATATAGGGCTCACACTATTTTAAAAGGTGAGCCCTATCATCATCCGTAATGGATAGTATGTTTTTATTGAGCAAGTATTGTAACGTGGTTGTTCAATACTTCTACAGTTCCGCCTTTTACAGCGAATACTTGTTCGTCATTGTCGTTTTTCACAACTACCTCACCCTCTCTAAGAGTAGTAACTAGAGCGGCGTGGTTGCTCAAAATACCCAAACTGCCGTCAGAACCAGGAAGACCTACATATGTAGCATCTCCCTCGTATAAAACTACGTCTGGTGTTAAAATTTCAACTGTCATGATTAAGCTTCTGCAAGCATTTTCTCTCCTGCTTCGATAACCTCTTCAATCGTTCCCTTTAGGTTAAACGCAGCTTCTGGGTACTTATCAAGTTCACCACTTAGAATCATGTTAAAGCCTTTAATCGTATCCTCAATTGATACGAAGGCACCTTCAAGACCAGTGAACTGAGTTGCTACGTGGAATGGCTGACTTAAGAAACGGCTAATACGACGTGCTCTGTTAACTGCCTGCTTGTCCTCTTCGCTAAGCTCATCCATACCAAGAATTGCGATAATATCCTGTAGCTCCTTGTAACGCTGTAGAATAGCTTTCACATTCTCTGCACAATCGTAGTGCTCCTTTCCAATGATGTCTGGATCAAGAATTCTTGAAGTAGAATCAAGTGGATCGACCGCTGGGTAAATACCTAGAGAAGCAATCTTACGAGAAAGTACTGTTGTCGCATCAAGGTGAGCGAAAGTCGTTGCTGGTGCTGGGTCAGTCAAGTCATCAGCTGGTACGTAAACGGCCTGTACCGATGTAATTGATCCACGCTTAGTTGAAGTAATCCTCTCCTGCATGGCACCCATCTCTGTTGCTAGAGTTGGCTGGTAACCTACTGCTGATGGCATACGACCTAAAAGTGCCGATACCTCAGAACCTGCTTGAGTGAATCTGAAAATGTTATCGATGAAGAAAAGGATGTCACGACCACCTGATTGCTCATCACCATCACGGAAGTATTCCGCAACAGTTAGTCCAGAAAGTGCTACTCGAGCACGTGCCCCTGGAGGCTCATTCATCTGACCAAAGACAAGTGTTGCTTGTGATTTTTCAAGCTCAGCGTTATCAACCTTACTTAGGTCCCATCCGCCAGCTTCCATGCTTTCTTCGAACTCTTTACCGTACTTAATTACTCCTGATTCGATCATCTCACGAAGAAGATCGTTTCCTTCACGAGTACGCTCACCCACACCAGCGAAAACCGAAATACCCTCATATCCCTTTGCGATGTTATTAATAAGCTCCATAATAAGTACAGTCTTACCTACACCGGCACCACCGAATAGACCAATCTTACCACCTTTTGCATAAGGCTCAATAAGATCAATTACTTTTATACCTGTGAATAAAACATCAGTTGAAGTACTAAGCTCCTCAAATGTTGGCGCCTCTTGGTGAATGCTACGACCATTCTCCTTGCTAACTGAACCGATACCGTCAATTGCGTCTCCAACTACGTTGAAAAGACGACCCTTGATAGCATCTCCAGTTGGCATTTGGATACCTGATCCTGTTGCTTCTACCTTCATGCCACGGCTAAGTCCTTCAGTAGCGTCCATTGAGATCGCTCTTACTGTGTCTTCACCGATGTGCTTTTGAGTTTCTAAAATGAGTTTGTTTTCCCCAGAATCTACAACTAATGCGTCTAAGATGTTAGGTAATTCAACTCCTTGAGGGAAACGGACATCTACTACTGGTCCGATAACTTGTGCTACTACTCCTTGTTGTGCTGACATTTTTTTTGTCTTGACATATATAATCGAGTGCAAAAATACAATAAGACATACGAATTATTCGCCATATACCTACCTAACTTTATACCCTTGGAAGTTTACAAGAGTATAAACGAATTTTTTTCGGAAGACCCTATAGTTTTAACCATAGGAACATTTGATGGCGTACACGCTGGACACCGTGCAGTTATAGATATTTTGAGCCAAAAGGCAAAAGAAATCGGAGGTAAAACTGCTCTCTTAACTTTCCACCCACATCCTAGGGTTATCCTGCATCCAGACAATCATGGTTTAAAACTTTTAAATACTTTGGAGGAAAGAATGGCGCTTTTGGAAGACACTGGGCTGGACTTTTTGATAATTGAAGAGTTCAATTTGGAACTTTCAAGACTTACACCCCTAGAATATGTGAAAAATCTATTCGCCGAAGGTATAAAGCCTTCAATGGTAGTAATTGGAGATGATCACAGGTTTGGACGCAATAGAGAGGGTGATTTTAGCGCTCTTAAGGAAATGGGAAAGGTGTTTAGCTTTGAGGTAATTGCTCTTGACGCTGAATATGTTAACGATATTAGAGTGAGCTCTACTAAAATCAGGCAGGCTATAGAGAAAGGAAATATGCAAAGCGCTTCTGAATTCTTAACTGAGAATTTTCCTTTGGTTGGAAGGGTTGTTAATGGCCAAAAGCTAGGCCGAGACCTCGGATTTCCTACTGCAAATATTGAAGTAGATAAGGGACTCAAGATTATCCCAAAAAATGGCGTATATGCAGTTTGGGCTATAACTCCAGACGGTAATAAGCGCAAAGCAATGCTAAACATTGGAGAAAGGCCTACTGTTTCTGATAATAACAACATAAGCATCGAAGTTAATATTCTCGACTTTTCAGAAGATATCTATGGTGAGCATTTAGAAATAAGATTCGTCAAAAGATTACGTGACGAAAAAAGATTTGCTAACGTTGAAGAGCTCAAAGCAGCTTTAATCGATGATGAAAATGCTGTCCATAAAATCTTAAATTGATGGGAAAATGAGATCTGTTTTCACAATTTGGGCTTTGATGTACTCAATTGTATTGAGTGCCCAAAACCCCATTGTGTACGACAATCTTCAAGAAGCTCACGAAGCTTTAGTCTCTGGGCTTGTAGTTCAACACATCGATCTATCAAAAAAAAGATTAACTACTCTACCAATTGAACTCAAAAAGTTCCCAAATATTAAAACACTCAACCTAAACAAGAACAAACTTGACTCGCTCCCTTCTTGGTTTAATGAATTCCAAAACTTAGAAAAGCTCACTGCTTCTATGAACAGATTCGACAGCTTCCCAAACGTGATTTTAGAGTTGACTAATTTAAAAACCCTAAATTTGGGAGAAAACAATATTGATGGCATCCCACTAGATATTGATAGATTAAAATACCTCGAAAGTCTTTGGTTATGGTCTAATCTAATTAGAGTATTTCCAGCTTCATTAAGTAATATTGAATCGCTGAAATATATAGACCTGCTGTATAACGATATGTTGTTCGAAGAGCAAATACAACTTTTAGAATTATTGCCAAACGTAATTATTGAATTTTCCGAACCTTGCACTTGTGAATTTGATGAGTAAAAAACTCCGAATAGTATTTTCTGGAATTGAAAATTCAGGTAAGACGACACTTGCTAAAGCTGTAGCTGCAGAACTTGGTTATGAATTTATAGAAGAGCAGTGTAGGTATAATAAAGATGTAATTAAAGGAATAGAAACTGCAACAACTCTTAAATCTATTCATTTACTTCAAGAGTCAATGGTCTCTGAATCCATGCAACACGCTGTTAATGGCGTTGTTTGTGATACTGCTCATATGGAGTTGAGGATGTGGTCGAGGGTAAAGTTTGGGCATGATATAGAGATTGAGCCAGAGGAAAATATAGACCAAATTTTCCTGTGTCAAACCATAGAGAAATTTGAAGAAGATCCTCTCAGACAGCTTCCTGATTATTTAGACAGAGTAGAGTATGAAAAGTCATTTACAGAATTTCTTGATAGTGAGAGCGTTAGTTATACGATTCTTCCAGCTGCGGATTTAGATGAGAGAAAAAAGACTGTGATAGATAGAGTAAAAAGAATCTTAAATGGATAGAGTTTTAGAGGCAATTGCTGTATTGCTTAGTTTGCTTTACACTTTTATGTATTTAATTGGCATAGTACCTGGGGCTTTTTATCCTGCAGCAATTGGAGCTATTATTTTTACATATCTGTGCTATAAAAAGAAGATATATGCAGAGGCGTTTCTGCAGTTTTTCTATTTAGTAATGGCCATATTTGGTTTTTATTTTTTCTACTATGGTTATCCTATTGGGTCTTGGGGGACTTGGGAGAATTTTGCCTTAGTCATTGGGTCGACAATTGCAACGTTTTACTTAGGCACTTACCTAAAAAAAAATACAAACTCAAAGCTTCCCATGGTGGATTCGTTTACCACAGTTTTTAGCATAGGTGCAACTTGGCTTATGATTTTAAATATCCCTGACAGCTGGTATTACTGGGTAGCAATAAATGCTGTTAGCACATT
Organism: uncultured Bacteroidota bacterium; assembly: GCA_902578505.1. The sequence continues at coordinate 7,464 of CACHDD010000041.1, forward strand.
GCTATACTACAGACGTGGCTTAAAGTTTGGCGCAGCGCTATTTGGCATCTACTTTGTCATGTCAATT
>CACHDD010000042.1 GCA_902578505.1 uncultured Bacteroidota bacterium
CATAAGTTCGATGGTGCCAAACTGATTATTCGAAACCATCGCATTAGTTGAAATTTCATCTGAAGCTGGATCATCTAAGTAAACATAAACTACCTCTGATTCTAGAACTACCTCAGGTTGAGCAATAGCTGATCCTGAAGAGAAAAAAACAATCACCACTATGATTTGAAAAATTTTGTTACATTTCATGTACGTAAAGTTAAGGTATACTAAACGAGTAGAATGTCTTTTCTTTGCATTCATATCTCATAGACTGTAAAATGAAACAAGTAATTATAGCACTAGCTATTACTTTTGGTTTTAGTATTTTATCTGAAGCCCAAACCGTAGCTTCAATTGATTTAAAAAATCTTGAAGGAATGACTGTTAATCCTCAAGATATAGTGGGTAAAGGAAATCCAATTGTTATTTGCTTTTGGGCTACTTGGTGCAGCCCTTGTAAACGTGAATTAAATAATTACATGGATTACTACATTGATTGGCAAGATGAAACAGGAGTTGAAATTATCGCAGTTAGCATAGATGATTCTCGTTCTATGAGCAGAGTTGCTCCTTTTGTGACATCATCTGGTTGGGAATATGAAGTTCTTTTAGATCCTACGTGGGATTTTAAAAGAGCTATGCAAGTAAATAATGTTCCTCATACTTTTCTTTTAAATGGTAAAGGTGAAGTGGTTTGGACTCATAACAATTATTCTGAAGGAGACGAAGATGAGCTCTACGAAGAACTTTTGAAACTAGTAGAATGAAGCAGTTAGTCTTTCTGTTGAGTTTTGGTCTGTACACGTCTTTAAGTTCATTTGCCCAAAACGAAGAATACAATCAGGGCATTGTAACTGGTAACGTGAGTATTCTTTGGCAATCATACCAAGAAGACACTCTCATCGGTGCAGTTGTGCCACCTTCAAAGACAGGGTTTAACGCTTTTTCAAATCTTACTTATACTCAAGGAAATTTTTCTGCTGGATTACGTTATGAGTCATACTTGAATTCCGTTTTAGGATTTCCCGGAAGATTTAAAGGAACAGGTGTGGGTTATCGTTTTGCTCGCTACCAGGATAGAGACAGAGGAGTAGATATAACCATTGGTAATTTCTACGAACAATTTGGAGATGGGCTATTGTTCAGGTCCTATGAGGCTAGAGATTTGGGCTTAGATAATGCTACAGATGGAATCCGATTAATTTTTAATCCATTCAATGGATTACGTGCAAAATTTGTTTACGGTAAGCAAAGGCTTGATTTTGATGGAGGTTTGATAAATGGAGATGGAATTATTCGAGGAATAAATGCTGAAATTTCATACAATGATCTAATTCCAGCATTTGTTAATTCAAAATTAAGGTTAAGTAACGATTTCTCTTTTGTAAGTAAATTTCAATCAGGAGGAATAATTGAGAAAGACAATGATACATTTTTAACTCTACCTGAAAACGTTGCTGGATTTGAGTTGGGTGCTAGAATACAATATGGAACTTGGAGTGCAGGTGCTAGCTACACTCATAAAATTAATGACCCCTCAGCAGATAATGGATATATATACAAACCAGGAGAAGCATTAACATACCACGTAAGTGGGAACGTGGACAATTTTAGTTTTTTGCTTTTTCGTTCCATTACTGATAATATGAGTTTTCGGACAGATAGAGACCTTTTACTGTTTGATGCTCCGATAAACAATATACCATCAATTACTAAGCCTCATACATATAATTTGGCCGCTACACTTTACCCATATGCAACAGTAGTGAACGGAGAATCTAGCTTTAGAGGTGAGCTATATTATAACTTAAAAAGAGGGTCAACTTTAGGTGGTAAATATGGGACAAAAATGAGTTTTGTTTTTGCCACTGCTTATAGTTTAGATACAAATCATTTTGACACAAATAATCAAAATATAATTTATGGATATCAAAGAAACAGTTGGGGTTTTGGTGATTCGCTAAACGTACAAGACATCAGTTTTGAAATTAGCAGGAAATTTTCAAAAAAATTCAAAGCAAAAGCCATGTATATGAATCTTAAATTCAATACTCTTGCAGTCCCCGTTACCATAGACTACAAAGGAATTGTAGACGCAAATATCTATGTGCTAGAAACACAAATTAAAACTTGGAAAAAGCAGAGTCTTAGGACTGAATTTCAAGCTCTAACTACAGGAAATTATGTAAATGAAGAAGGTCTATCTGTGAAACAAGACAAGGGAGATTGGGCTACAGTTGTTGCAGAATATACTTGGAGTCCTCATTGGTACCTTAGTGTCATCGACCAGTATAACTATGGAAATCCAGACCCAAGTAAAAGGATACATTACCTTTTTGGTGCAGCTGGTTATATTAATGGTGCTCATAGACTTAGCCTTGGATATGGCAAAAGAAGAGAGGGTATCTTTTGTGTAGGGGGGGTTTGTCGAGCTGTACCTGCATCAAACGGATTTGAACTTACGTTTACCTCTAGTTTTTAGGTATGCAACCTTTATTTAGTCTAATTCGTCTAAATATTACTATTTTTGTGCCTGCAACCTAACAACTATCTGAATTAGAAACAATTAAATTATAAAAATATGAAGCAACTTTACATGCTTTTCGCAGCGTTAACCATTAGTTTCTCTGCATTTTCGCAACTACCAAATGGAAGTATCGCTCCAGATTTCACCGCTACTGATATTGACGGAATCGAGTGGAATCTTTACCAATTACTTGATGAAGGCATGACTGTAGTTCTTGACTTCTCAGCAACATGGTGCGGACCATGTTGGAATTATGCTCAAAGTGGCATTCTGGAAGAAATGTATGCCGAATTTGGTCCTGAAGGATCTGGTGATGTAATGATTTTCTATTTAGAATCTGATGACACTACTACAGCTGATGATCTCAACGGTACAGGTGCAGCTACAACAGGAAATTGGGTTTCAATCACCAATTTTCCTATCATCGATAATGCATCAAACATCTTTGATGATTATAATAACGCTTATTACCCTACAATTTATACAGTTTGCCCTGACAGAACATTAGTTGAATCTGGACAAGGAACATTTAATCAGCATGTTGCTGCTGCATTTGCTCCATGCGATAACTATGTAAACGGAGTGGCTGCACCTGTTATGACATACACAGGTGAAACTTCTTCATGTGGTGGTTCACAATGGTCTGCTACAACTCAAATAGTAAACGTTGGTGAAGAGACAATTACTGAAATGACTATCGAACTCACTATTGGAGGTTCTGCTCAAACACCAGTTAATTGGACTGGTAGTCTGGAAGCTGGTGCAACTGAGATTATTGATTTAGGAGATTTTACTGACGTTGGCACACTTGAGATTAGTGTTGCCGAGGTAAATGGTGAAGAATGGGATCTTATACAATCAGTTGACATTGTTGGGTCTGAAGAATCTACTACAAATATTCAGGTTAGAGTTATGACAGACAACTGGCCACAAGAAACTGGTTGGTCTATTACTAATTCAAATGGAGGAGTTGTTGAAAATGTTGATCCTGGTGCATATACAGCAGCTGATAACCTATTCACTACAGACGTTACTCTAGATTTAAATGAGTGTTACACTTTTACAATGGTTGACACTTACGGTGATGGTTTAAACGCATCCTATTGGGGAAATTATGCAGACGGATACGCTCAAATCGTAAAAGTAGATGGAGAATCAGAACTTGGATTTGTTCTTGATTACCAAGGATCTTCAGGCGTATGGTTTGAAGTTATAGAAGTTGGTATGGAGGTGACTTCAGAAACAGATCCATTCACTACAACCTCAGTAGGTGAAATCAATGAGCTTTCATCGTCTGTTTCAGTATATCCAAACCCATTCAGCGGTTATACAAATCTTGAATTCATAACTCCTGAGGCTGGAGATGCTTATGTAGTTGTCTATAATCTAGTGGGTGAGAAAGTAATCGACATGAATCTTGGTTCTGTTGCAGCTGGAACTCAAAATATCCAACTTGATTTCTCTTCTGTGAATACTGGCATTTACCTTTTGAGTGTAACTGCTTCTGGCGAGACTTCTACACATAGAGTTACAAAAACTCACTAAGAATTACAATTTTTTTATAAAAATCCGTGTCTTGTACTAATTGTACAGACGCGGATTTTTAATTTTAATACAAATGAATCGAATAATTTTAATATTAGCTTCAATAATTATTCTTCTGTTATCGGCATGTGACAAACTTGAAGATCCTCAGTTTTATCTTGACAATATAATTACAGCTTATACGGAGAACCTCCAGTTTTGTCTATAGAAGGGCAAACTGGGAAAAATGTTCTTATTGAAGATTTCACTGGTCACCGCTGTGGTAATTGTCCAGCTGCATCAATTATCGCGGAAAACTTAATTACAAACGGACAAGGAAAAATATTTGCATTAAATATTCATGCTGGTTCTTTAGCGGAACCAAATGCAAACTACCCGAATGATTGGAGGACTGATGAAGGTGAAGAATTATTCGAACAAACAGGGGTTTCATTTAATCCTGTAGGTAGAGTAAATCGACGTGGAGGATTAGATAATTGGTTGCTAGATACGCAATGGGAAGAAATTTCTGAATCTGAGCTACAAGAAGGAACACCATTAGAGTTAGAAATAGAAACTAATTGGGTAGTTGAAAATAATGACCTAAATATTCATGTATATGGTAAATATTTTACTCCGATTTCAGGAACCCATAATTTAATAATTCTAATTTCTGAATCACATCTTATAGGCGAACAACTTGACACGAGTCAAGATCCTAGTTATATAGAAGAATATGAATTTAATCATGTTTTAAGAGGAAGCTTAACAGGTGCATTAGGGCTTGAGGTCGTTTCAAATCCTGAAACAAATACTGATTTCCAATCTGATTTTACTGTTGATTGGAATAGCGAATGGACTCTTGATAATTGTGATGTTCTAGCTGTTGTATGTGACGAAAATGGTTATGTTATTAACTGCTTGGGTCACCATTTAGAAGAATAATGTTCGCTAGAGTTACTTATCTAATTTGCGTATTTTTTATCTCACACATTTCATGGGGCCAAACACCAGTAGCAGATTCTAAAGAAGTTCGCTTTAATGGTGGTTTAGTATTTGGACCAACCCTATCCCAAATCCATGGGGATGGAGCAGGAGGGTTCGATAAATTAGGATTTCATTTTGGTGCAATTGTAAAAATGACCAATCAAAGTAAAAATGGCATTCATTTAAGCATACTATACAACCAAAAGGGAAGTAAAAAACCTGCCGACCCACAGCAAGAAGATTTTAGTTCGCACAGATATAGGCTTAGGTATATCGATGCGCCAATTGTATACAGTTTGAATACTAAGTACGCTGATATACAGTTTGGTATTCAGCCCTCTGTATTAGTTTCAGCAAAAGAGAGCATTAATAAATTAGAGTACACTGATTTCTTACGACCCGAGATTTATCCTTTTGATCTGGGCATTGTAATAGGAGTCCAAAAGAATTATCGTCGTGGATCTTCACTATTCACAAGGGTAACTCAAAGTATTATTCCAATTTCTCCAGTACCAGAAGTTAACCTTCCTGCTGGCGTGCGTTGGGATAATAAAATGTACAATATGACCCTTGAGTTAGGGTTTATAGTTCTAATACTTCCTCATGGCTAATAGGAAGGCGATTTTTTAAACCCCAAGTTTGTGTGACAATCTCTCCCTCCGCTTTAAAAACAACATCTCCACCGCTTATTGCATTGGTGAAATTGTCGATCATTATTTTCCCGATAGCTCCTTTCCTCGATATGAGTTTAAGGCTTACTTCTGTTGTGTCCTTAGATGTAAGTTGAAGGCCTTCTTCAAGAACCAAATCACCTGCTTCTATATCTCCAATGCTCAGGATGATATCGGCTGAACGAACATTAAAATTGAGGAAGTTTGGGTTGTAAACCATAACCGACAGATCTAATTTTATACCGTTCAGGCTTAAATCAAGATTTGAAAAACCAGTAATTTCAGTTACTTCAATTTTTTGATAGCAACCTGTAAAAGTGAAGGATAACCCTAGAATTACGAAAAGATAAATCCGATTACGCATTGCCTTTTTCTTTAGCATAGTACTTATAAAAAAGAGGGATTGTTTCAATCCCTTTGAAGTAGTTAAACACACCATAATGCTCGTTTGGTGAATGTATAGCATCTGAATCTAAGCCAAACCCAAACAACACAGTTTTCAATCCTAGAATCCTTTCGAAGGATGCTACAATAGGAATAGAACCTCCACTTCTAACTGGAATTGGTTCTTTTCCGTAAGTATCCTGCATTGCAAGTGAGGCAGCTTTGTAAGCTGGGTTATCAATAGGTGTAACGGCAGGAGCCGCACCATGCATCGGTGTAATTTTTACACTTACAGAAGGAGGTGCAATTTTTTCGAAATGAGCCATAAATTGCTCTGTGATTTTTTCAAAATCTTGATGAGGCACTAACCTCATACTAATTTTTGCCGTTGCGATGGAAGGTATTACAGTCTTTGCTCCTTCACCTGTATAGCCTCCCCAGATTCCATTTAGATCAAGTGTGGGCCTTATACTCATTCTTTCTGGTGGTGAATACAAAGACTCTCCTTCAGTATCGCCAATGCCAATACTAGATTTATATGTCTCTTCGCTAAATGGAGCTCTTGCCATCGCCTTTCTTTCTGCATCTGTTAACTCCAAAACATCATCGTAGAAACCATCGACTGTAATCCTTTGGTCTTCGTCCTTAAGAGAAGAAATCATCTCGCAAAGAATATTGATGGGGTTAGGTGCTGCACCTCCGTATAATCCGCTGTGAAGGTCGCGATTTGGGCCTGTAATTTGGACTTCTACGTAGGCTAAACCTCTAAGGCCAACACAGATTGAAGGAGTGTCATTTGCGATGATTCCAGTATCACTTACAAGAACCACATCGGCATCTAATTTAGCTTTATGTTGCTCAAGAAAATCGTCCAGGTTATCAGAGCCAACCTCTTCTTCCCCTTCGATAATAAACTTAATATTACAAGGAACATTCCCAGTGGCTACCATGGCTTCTAATGCCTTAACATGCATAAACATTTGGCCTTTATCATCACATGATCCTCTTGCAAAAATTGCTCCTTCAGGATGAATATCCGTTTTTTTGATAATTGGCTCGAAAGCAGGGTTATCCCAAAGTTCAATTGGATCAGCTGGTTGGACGTCGTAATGACCATAGACTAAAACAGTCGGAGCATTTGGGTTAACGATGTATTCTCCAAATACAATTGGGTGACCTGACGTAGCCATTATTTCAACATTACTTGCA
>CACHDD010000043.1 GCA_902578505.1 uncultured Bacteroidota bacterium
CTTGATTATGATGTGATTGGTGGCGTAAAATGTGGAATAGCAAGGTTTAAAGAAAGGACTGGCCCAAAAGTTCTCTGGATTCACGGGGGTGCATTTTCATTTGGCAGTGCAAGAGTATACAAGGCAACTGCTATTTATTTGGCTCGTTATTTCACATGTGAAGTTGTTATGCCAGAATATAGATTGTCTCCTGAGCACAAATACCCAATGCCATTTGAAGATTGCTTAAATGTGTACAAAGAGTTAACTGCTAATGGTGATGATGTAATTTTAATCGGAGACTCTGCAGGAGGAAATATCGCAGCGCATATAACCCAAACCTGCGTAGCAAAAAAATATACCTGTCCCTAATAAATTAGTCCTTCTTTCTCCTTGGCTTGATTTAAGCCCAAACTCAGTGTCAAATGCCAGAAACTACAATGAATACAGTCCTTTTGATAGCCAAGATACTTTAGCGTTTAGCAAGGATTACATAGGTGACATTGACCCTTGTGATTCTAGAGTTTCACCATTAAAAGGATCATTTAAAGGTTTCCCAGAAACTCATATCCAAGCTTCGAAAGTTGAGTTTCTTTTTGACGACACAAAGCTTTGCGTCGATGCCCTTGAAAGAGATGGTGTGAAATATTCAACTTATTTTGAGGAAAAAGCTGTGCACGGTTGGCATATAGTACCCGACTTCTTGCCAGAAGCATCTAGGTCAATGAATAAGGTAGTTGAATTCTTAAAGGGTTAAGCTCTTAAGAATCAGATCGATTCCAACCTGACTTTCTTCTTCAGTCATATTTAGTGGGGGACTTAATCTAAAAGCGTTTGGCACGCTTAAAAACCAAAACATCAAAACCCCGTTTTCTAAGCCATTCATAATAGTTTCAGTGACTAGTTCTGGATTTTCAAGTTCGATGTAAAAGAACATTCCTATTCTTCTCACTTCTTTAACAGATGGGTGATTTTTTAGTTTAGATTCCCAACTTGCACCTTGCTTCTCAATATTATCGAAATTCACTTCGCCAAGTAATTTCAAAGCACCAACAGCCCCAGTGGTCGCAAGTGGGTTTCCTCCGAAAGTAGTGATATGTCCTAATTTGGGATTGTCTCTTAGTTGAACCATAAGCTCAGCTGAAGAAACAAACGCTCCAATTGGCACTCCACCACCAAGAGCTTTACCTAAACAAAGGATGTCAGGAGTAATATTAAAATGCTCAAAGCCAAAATTTTGGCCTGTCCTACCCATACCACATTGGACTTCATCAAATATTAAAATAGCGCCAGTTTTTGAGCATATCTCTCGAAGCTTGCTGAGCCAATCTTTAGAGGGGATGCGAACACCAGCATCTCCTTGAATGGTTTCAACAATAACTCCTGCTACGTTTTTGTCAATCTTGTTGAGGTGGTCTATACTATTCCACTCTAGAAATTCTACTCCAGGTAAAAGAGGTTTAAACGCTGCTTTCCTTTCCTCATTTGAGGATACAGAAAGCGCACCCTGAGTGTTTCCATGGTACGACCCTGAAAATGCTACTAAATTGCTCCTGCCAGTAGCTCTTTTAGCGAGCTTTAAAGCACCTTCAATTGCCTCTGCTCCAGAATTTGTGAAGTAAGTTGAATCAAGGGATTTAGGTAGAATTGAAGAGAGCATATTAGCTGCATCAACAGTGCTTTTACTAATAAACTCCCCATATACCATAGTATGAAGATTTTTGTTAATTTGGGCGTGAAGTAAATCTGTAATTTGTGGATTAGAATGGCCAAAATTGCTGACTCCTATTCCACTTATAGCGTCGAACACTTTTCTGCCATCTGTTGTATAAATCCAAACTCCAGATGCACTTTCTACTTCCAAACCCAATGGGTGAGGAGTTGTGTCTGCTAAACCAAAATCCAAAAAGGTCTTACCCTTCATTATTCTCCCAATTCAATTTCCAATTCGTCAACAAAGATCCATCTATCATGACCAGCTCCCAAATGCCAATCAGGTATAAGACCACGAGGGTTTGCTTTTACTCTTATATATCTAGCTTGTATCCCGCCTATAGCTTCAAATCTATGTACTTGTTTCTCATAATCATCCTCTGCTACATCATGTCCAACATTGAGAAGGTGGTGAAAGGTTTGGCCATCCGTAGAATATGAGAAATCGATAGATTCAGGAAGCCAAATCCAAGGTTTTATGTCTTGAATACATCCTAAACTCATAGATTTTACTTCGCTTATTTCTTTTAGGTCTACTGTAGCCTCAAAAGGTTCATCATAGAATCCTTGCCAATCACCAGTTCTAAATTCAGTTCCACCTTTCAAACCATCAATTAATGTGTTATTACCAGCAGCTTGATACTGATGTGAGAAAGGGTGGGTGTATTCAACTTCCCAATCATGATCAATTTTAATTAATGCATGGTGAACTATGTCAGAATCGATTCCTGCTCTTCTTGACTTCACAAAGAATTCAGTTGTCTCATCAACTTTTAAAATGTTTCTGTACAACTTCCAATTGTTGTCTCCATTGTGATAGAATATTGAAACTGCAGGATCAATTGATTCTATCAAAACATAAGATTCACCTTGAAAGCTTTGTGGAGCTGTGATGCTAGGAACAGGGACAAATTTGCTGTCATCAACCATTTCTTTGGGCCTATCTTTTTTAGAAAACCCAAACAAATTAGACCTAAAGTCACTCATTTTAAAAGTGTAGTGACCACCACTCACAACATCCTCGTAAGTAGTCCAAGCACGCTTTTTGCCATTCACACTACTTATATAATTACCATCACCAATTTTAGAAATCATAGTTGTATTACCTCCATTTGGTGTAACTGTTATCTTTTTGAATTGAGGCGATCCATATACCAATTGCTTTGAACCCGTACCTGGAGCTACTGTGTAAAATCCTAAAGATGAAAGCACATACCATGCAGACATTTGTCCGCAATCTTCATTTCCACATAATCCATCAGGTTTAGCTGTATATAGTGTATTGATGATGCTATCGACTAACTCAACAGTTCTCCATTGCTTTCCAGCGTACGCAAAGAGATAAGCAACGTGGTGACTTGGCTCATTTCCATGAGCGTATTGGCCTATTAAACCTGTAATGTCTGCTTGTTCTCTACCACTTGTACCAAGGTCTGTTGTAAACTGATTATCTAATAAAATTGAATATCCATCACCAGACCCTGCGTATTTGATTTGGCCACTAATATCATGTGGAGCAAAGAATGTGTATTGCCATCCATTTGCTTCAGTATAATTAAAGTTTACCTCAGTGGGATCGTACTCAGGAACCCAAGCTCCATCTCTTTTTGGTTGAATGAAGTGCGATCTCTTATTTAATAGATTTCTCCATGAGTGAGACCTCTTCCTAAATCGTGAAGCTATTTCATCTTCTCCAAGGGAAGCTGCAAAAGCTGAAATACATGCGTCATCAAAAGCGTATTCCAGAGTCTTTGAAACGCTTTCGCTCTCACATTCACTAGGTATATATCCCTTTTCTGCATAGTGATCTAATCCCAAATGAGCCGAATCAGCAGCCTGAATCATTGCCTCTAGAGCTAATTCCTCATCCCAACCTGTTATTCCCCAATCCTTAGCATCGGCAATAACAGGAACACTATGGTATCCAATCATACATCCTGTGTAGTTTCCTGCTAATTCCCATACTGGAAGTTGGCCTCCGTCCTCGTACATCCTGAGCATTGTTTTAACAAAATCACGAGTTAGATCAGGTTCAATCCAAGATAAAAGGGGGTGTAATGATCTAAAAGTATCCCAAAGTGAAAAAACAGTGTAATGCCTTCCGTCACCCTCATTTAATTGGTGAATTTCTAAATCTGTTCCTCTATACCTGCCATCTGCATCGCTTGCTAAGTTTGGCACTGTACAGCTGTGATAAAGCGATGTGTAAAATATTTTAGACTTATCAAAATCAGCACCTTCAATCAAAATTCTGCTTAATTGCTGGTCCCATTTTTCCTCATTTGAAGTTTTATATTCTTCAAAGTGCCCACCTTCAGCTTCAGCTGCAAGATTGATTAATGCACCATTTATATCGCAAAAACTCAATCCCACTTTGACATTTAAATCGTCAATTACCCCAAAATCTGCCGCAAAAACTGGAACGTAATTAAGTTCTCTTTGTTCAACGCCATTTGAATCAACTCCTAAGATTTCAGTTTCTGTAAGTTGATCCCTCCAGGTGAATTTTCTGTCGAACTTAATTGCAAAATAAACGTGCTGTTCAGTAGCCCAATTTTCAGAAAGTCTATGGCCTACAAGTGTATAATCATCAATGGGGTAGATGCTGTAATTAATAAGCTTATCTCTGTGGTCTAAGTCGATAATTAGAGTTAGTGTATCAGCATCTTCTAGGGTGTATTTATGAATCCCAACCCTTTCTGTAGTCGTCAATTCTGCAGTCAAATTGTGATCCTCTAAAAACACTGAGTAATACCCTGCGTGAGCAAATTCTCTATCCTTTATAAAACGGCTTTTATATCTATCTCTCCACTTATCTGCTTTTGCAAATTGAGTGCAAGGCATAATCAGAATGTCGCCATAATCACTAACTCCAGTACCCTGAAGATGAGTATGGCTAAACCCGTAAATGACTGAATCTGTATAGTGGTACCCACCACACCCGTCCCAACCATCTAATCTTGTGTCAGGACTCAATTGAACCATCCCAAAAGGCGATGTCGCACCAGGATATGTGTGTCCGTGACCACCAGTTCCTATAAATGGATCAACTTGCTTGTGTAATTCAGTTTGGCCTAATAGACTAAAACCAAAAAGCGATATCGTAAAAAATAGTGTCGTTCTTTTCATCTGTTATTTTTTGCAGACATTACAATCAGCTCTGTTGTGAATGCCAAAGTGCAAAACTGCTGGCCTGTTTGGCGCAATCAGTTCGTCGAATGTAGCTCGAAGATCAAGAGGCAGGTCAAGTTTGATAGTTGCATTTCTCAACTCTAAGCAGCTTTTTTTCAAACCCTGCAACTCTAACACCTTTTTTAGTATTTCATCTTCAATAGCATCTGACCGTTCAACATCCTTGATTTTTCTAGAATATTCACTGATGCAACTATCGTATTTAACTACATGATTGAACACCTTTTCTCTTACTGAGCCATCATAATTCCTACTAGAAGAATAGACTGTTTCTAATTCTGAAAATAGGATTTGGGATTCTTTATTCATGAACTCAAAATGATTTCCAATATGAGGGTTGTTGTACCAATCTTCGACAGCTTCAATGTGTGGATCAATGCCATTAGCCATGTCATTTCCAGACCATTGGATAAAACGGTTTGGGTTAATAGGTATGGAGCCAACCTGCATAGTGCTATCCAAGAAAAATATACCAGACGATAAATTGACTGAAACTCCAGAGTTGGGCAAACTTCGCCAAATTGGATTGGCATAAGTACCTGTCATTGAACCCATGCAGGGCTCTCCAATTATATAACCTCTATTTATAGATTTAAATTTAGAAGCAAAAGATACTGATCCGGAAGCTGAAAGACCGTCCATTAATAGGCATATTTCTCCTTCAAAAATATGCTTCATAGACGATTCTTCAGGAGAGAAATAGAGAGTATCTATTCCACCGACCTCTAGGTTAGCCAATCTTCTGAAATGTTCTAAATCCTCCTCCTTATGGCTAAATTTTTTCACCATCCATTTTGTCAATCCCTTATAAACACTATTCAAATCAGATTGAGCTTCTTCTGACATTTTTAAAATCAGCGAATAGGGATATCTTATTTCATCCTTGTAAATGAAATTTATAAGTGTCTCTACTCTTGATGCTTCGCCTCCTAAATTCCCTCTTAAATCAATTACTAAATGACTGTGTCCAGATCTTTTTAATTTCTTAAAACCCTTATTTAACTCTTTGTAATACGCCCTGTATTCGCCCTTGCTGAAAGATTTAATTTTTAAGAAAACTATAGGCGTATGACCTTTCTCAGGCCAAACCCATTCAACACCACATTTCTTTTCACTTTTCTTCTTTTCCTTCTTAGTTTTTTCTACAAATTCATCAATAGGATATTCAAATTCATCATCATCAACGCTCTTAATGCTAACCTGTATTGCCCCATTCCCGCAGCTATTTAGGATTACTGGATTAAGGAGATTTTCTGCAACTCTTATCTTACTCGTATAACTTTTTCCGTCAATAGTAGAAAGAGATAGTGCAGATGAAAAATGATCTAATATTGGAACACCATTAATTTCATCGATTTGGGTTCCAGGAGTGATGATTTCCTTAGGGTCTTTAAATAAATAAATACCTCCATCTAAGTATTTGAACTTGAGCTTTAATATGCCAAATTCTTTATCGTACTTTTTTTGAAAATCTTTAAGGCAGAGCAAAGTGTGACTATCCTCGATTGTGGCTAATAAATTGCCTACCAACTTGCAGAATTCAAAATAATTGGTTGTGCTATCAACTGTACTTGAACTTGCAACATACACACTATCCCAAATTTCTTTTTCAACTCGCTTAAATGGATCTGGATTTACATTCTCAACCCAAGACTTAAGCTTAGCCAGGTCCTCTTTATATCCATCAACTGTGCAAGTTTCTTGAGCATTTAATTCAGTTGAAATGAATGCAATAAATAAAAATGAGATACGCTTGGCTAAACGACGCATTTTAGCTTTGGTCTAGCTTCTTTACCATTGTTAGAATCGTAGCAATTGCAACAGTTTCACCTGTTTCATCATATACGTCAACTAGATATTTCACAATACCCTTCGCTACATCTTCAGCATCTCTTTTCTCTTGCGAAATTTTCTCTTTAACAGTAAGTCTAACTCCGATGGTTGCGCCTGGATATACTGGCTTTGTGAATCTACATTCATCAATTCCGTAGTTAAGTAATACCGGCCCCTTACGCGGG
>CACHDD010000044.1 GCA_902578505.1 uncultured Bacteroidota bacterium
CCTTAACTTTGCTATCAATGCAAAAGTCCTCTTTACACATTTATTTTATAGTTATAACCATTACACTTGGATCTCTGGCAAGTTGCTCAGGATATAATAAAGCGTTAAAAAGCACAAACACTGATGAAAAATGGGAGTATGCAAGTAAAGCTTTAGAAAATAATGAATGTATGAAAGCTCTTCCACTTCTTGAGGAATGTGTTAGTTTAACAAGGGGTACTCAAAGAGCTGAAGAGGTTCAATTCAAGTTTGCAGAAGCGCATTATTGTGTGAGAGATTTTTATTTAGCTCGTTACTATTACAACACATATGCAAAAACTTTTCCAAATAGTTCACTTGTTGAAGATGTTGAATTTAAAGGAGCTATTTGCAGTTATAATCTTTCGCCTAATTGGTCTTTAGACCAAACAGAAACAAGCTCAGCCATCCAAGAATTCCAACTATTTATGGATAAATACCCAAGCTCTGTTTATAGGGATTCAGCCCAAACCATGATAGAACAACTTCGAAGTAAACTAGAAAAAAAGTCATTTGAATCTGCTGCAATCTATCATAAAATTGGCCAATACAAAAGCGCTACCATTGCACTTCATAATGCACTCAAGGATTACCCTGATTCACAATATAGAGAACGTATGCATTTTTTAATAATCGACAGCTATTATCAATATGCACTAATGAGTACTGAAAGAAGGAAAATTGAACGATTTAACGATGCTACCGATGCTTTTCATACCTTTGCATCCCGTTTTCCCGATAGTGAGTACTATTCTGAAGCTCAGAATATATATAACTCTTGTGTGAAATCAGTAGAAACATTAGAATCTCAACAATAGCTCAAATTAAAGAATATGAATTTCAAGAATGTCAAAGCAGAACGCAATACGATTACTCGCAATACCAAGAATTTAGAAGAAAAAGGGACTGGTAATATCTTTGAAACTATAGTTGTTCTCTCTCGTCGTAGCAACCAGCTTTCTCAAGATCTTAAGAAAGAGCTAAATGCAAAAATGGAAGAATTCGTTATTCCAAATGACACTTTGGAAGAGGTTTTCGAAAACCGAGAGCAGATTGAGATTTCTAAATTTTACGAGCGCCTGGCTAAACCTCAAGCTATCGCTATTCAGGAATTAGAAGAAGATAATATTTACGTTCGTAAGGAAGAGAAAGAAGAGTCTTGAGAATAATAAAAACATAAGCATAGCTAGAAAAATACTTTCTAATGACCGGTAGTCCGGAATCCCAAAATCCTATAAAAAATCTACTGGGACGTCGAGTTGTTCTTGGAATAACTGGTAGCATCGCTGCATATAAAAGCGCATTTCTTTCAAGAGAATTAATTCGCAAAGGTGCTGAAGTGAAAGTTGTAATGACTCCGTCAGCTACTGATTTTATTTCACCACTTACTCTTGCAACACTAGTAAATAAACCAGTTCACTCTGACTTTACAGAAAACAAAGACAAAGGAACTTGGGCTAATCATGTAGAATTGGGAATTTGGGGAGATCTATTTTTAATAGCTCCCTGCTCAGCACAAACCATGTCAGCTATGGTAACCGGCTCTTGTAACAATCTACTCCAGGCTGTCTTCCTAAGTGCTCGATGTCCTGTAATTATAGCTCCAGCAATGGATCTTGATATGTTTACCAACGAGGCGACTCAGCAAAACATACAAATTCTTAGAGATAGAGGAGTGGGAATAATAGAACCTGCTTCAGGACCATTAGCAAGTGGACTTGATGGAAAAGGAAGACTTGAGGAGCCAATAATCATTGTAGAAAAAGTTGAGGAATTCTTTCATAGTTCTCTACCACTTAAGGGTAAAAAAGTAGTTGTAACTGCAGGGCCAACACAAGAGCCTATTGATGCAGTACGATTCATCGGAAACAGAAGTTCTGGAAAAATGGGATTTGCCCTAGCAGGAAGGTTAGCAGACTTGGGTGCAGAAGTAATTTTAATCGCTGGGCCTGTTACATTGGAGACACCACCTAGGGTAAGTAATCGTATTAATATCAATACTGCAGAAGAATTGTACAATGCAACTATTGAGGTTTGGCCTAAGATGGACGCAGGAATTGCCTGCGCAGCCGTTTCAGACATCAAGTCAAAAGATATATCTGAAAAAAAACTACATAAAAACGAATTTTCAAATACAGTTGAATTAGAAAAAACTCTTGACACATTAGCCGCTATGGGAAGGTGTAAAAGGGATAATCAAATCTTAATGGGATTTGCTTTAGAGACAGACGATGGATACAATAGCGCAATAGGCAAATTAAAAAGAAAAAATCTTGATATTGTGGTTCTCAACACTTTAGCAGATGAGGGTGCTGGATTCAGCCACAACACAAATAAAGTTACCGTTATAAAAAGAGTTGGTGTAGATACTGAAATCCGTAGTTTTGAGTTAAAGAGTAAGAAAGAGGTCGCGAAGGATTTAATTGACATGCTTTTTGAAATAACATGATAAACAAAGTAAACGTATTTTCTAGAATATCAATTGCAATAGTAATCTCGTTAACAACTCTACCATTTGTGTCTTTTACCCAAGAATTAAACTGTTCGGTTCAGGTAATAGCTCCAAGAATTGCCAATGTTGAAGCAAGTGTATTTGAAGCATTAGAAGATGGAATAAGAGAATTTATGAATGGAAGGCGTTGGACTAATGACAACTTTACCTTTGATGAACGGATTGAATGCACAATGCAAATCAATATCTCGGAAGCAAAGAGTGCCACTCAGTTTAGTGGAACAATACAAGTTCAAAGTAGTAGACCAGTTTATGGATCTGATTACGATACACCCATGCTTTTCATCAACGATAGTGATTTTGAAATAGTTTGGGTTAATGGTTCTGCCATAAACTTTAATATAGGTATACACAGAGACAACCTCTCCTCAATTCTAGCTTATTACGCATATATGATCCTAGGAATGGATTACGACAGCTTTGGGATGGAATCAGGTACAGATTATTACATTAAAGCGCAGCAGATAGTAGCAAACGCACAAAATGCACCTGGCAATGGCTGGAGAGCAAGTCAAGGAAATCAAAATAGGTATTGGTTGGTAGAGAATATGCTAAGTCAAACTTTTAGACCGCTCAGATATTGTCTATACAACTATCACAGAAAAGGCATGGACTTGTTATACAACGATGTTGAAACCGCTCGATTAAACATTGGCGATGCAATAGTTGAAATGAGATCAACTAACCGAATTAGACCTTCATCATACAATCTTCAGATATTTTTCCTTGCAAAAAGTGATGAAATAATCAAGATATTTGAACCAGCTCCTGAACCTGAAAGAGTGAGATTACTTCCTGTTATTAAGCAAATGGATCCAGGAAATATTGCAAAGTACGACGCTGCACTTCTTTAATGTTATTAGAATTACATATCAAAAATTACACTTTAATAGAAGAGCTCAAACTTGAGTTCAAAAGTGGCCTAACTGTTGTTACTGGAGAAACGGGTTCTGGCAAGTCAATATTAATTAGCGCCTTAGGTTTGGCTTTAGGCGAAAGAGCAACCACATCTACAGTTAGGCATGGCTCACATCTTTGTTCAATTGAAGCAAAATTTATTTCTCATAATATTAGTGATGTTTTAGAGAATTGGGATTTAGAACCCCTAAAAAGCGGCGTGATTAATATTCGAAGAGAATTGTCTTCTTCTGGAAGATCCAAAGCATTTGTTAACGATTCTCAAATTAGTATTGGAACATTAAAAGAAATTGGCGCATTACTTGTTGACTTACACGGTCAAGACGAGACAAGAGGTTTGATGGAAAGAATCACTAGGCTTGAACTATTAGATTCATTTGGCGGTCATTTCGAGATTAGAGATTCATACAGAGCAGCGTTTTCAGGTTGGAGAACAGCAACTCAAAAGCTTGAAGATTTAGAGGCTATTGCTACAAAACCTCAATCAGATGTGGATTACTTACAATTTCAATTAAATGAATTAATGGAATTGGAACTTGAAGATACCAATTGGAGTGAGCTTGAAGAGGAATTTTCAACACTCACAAATTCCACAGAATTAGCTGCTGGTTACAATTCAACATTCGAGAGCATAGATTCTTTGAATCTTAAAGAGATTTCTAAAATTCTTGAGTCTATTGCACCATACAGTAAACAAGCAGAAGAGCTTTTAAGCAGGTTTAAAAGCACAATAATTGAACTTGAAGATATTGCTCAAGAATCAAGCATGTTGTCAGAAAATGTGAGTTTTGACCCACAGAGGTTGATGCTAATTGAAGAAAAATTAGATGGATTTAAGAGGTCTCTTCACAAGCACAGAGTAAGCACTGCTGGCGAACTAGAAAAGCTACAATCCCAAATCAGCATTCAAATAGAAAGCGCATCCAATCTCGAAAAAGACATTGCAAAAGCTAAGGATGAGGTATTAAGCACAAAGGCCAACATGTTTGTTGCTGGAGAAGCGCTTAAAAAGGCTAGACAAAAATGCGGAAGAGAATTACTACATATTGTAAATTCTGAGTTAAAACCACTAAAACTTCCAAACGTATTGATAAATTGGGAGTTCAGCGATTTATCTACACCTGATCTATATGGAATAGAGGATGTAGATTTATTGTTCTCAGCAAATTTAGGATCACCTAAGCTCCCCATTACACAAGTTGCTTCTGGTGGAGAAAAATCTAGAATAATGCTTTCTTTCAAAGCAGCCTTGTCATCTAAAATCCCAGTCCCCACTATTGTACTTGATGAAATAGATACTGGCGTAAGTGGCGATATAGCTTCTAGGATGGCTAAATCAATGAGATTAATGGCAAAAAAGCAACAAGTAATTGCAGTGACGCACTTAGCACAAGTCGCAGCAATGGGAGATCAGCATTTAGAGGTATCAAAAGAAACTGATTATAAATCGACCTACACAAAAGGTGTTTTTCTAGATGAAAAACAAAAGACTGAAGCAATAGCTAAAATAATAAGTGGAAGCGTGATTACAGAGGAAGCTCTAACCCAAGCTAGGATACTTAGAAGTTCCAATCAATAGTAATTGAAGGTAAGAACGGAAGTTGGTTTTTTCTTTGTCCTGTAATTCTATTGATATAAAAAATATTAGCCCTGCTGTAAACATTTGTCACACCAGCTGTAAAGTCAATATTTCCGATAGAAGTTTCAAACTTCCTGCTAATATTAATATCTAACCTATGATATGCTGGCAATCTACCTTCGTTTAACCCAGCGTAAGAAATTGATATTTGATCTGGATTATATGGGAGATAATCCGAATAAATGCCGTTACCAGAACTTGGGCTCTGATAATAACCTTGACTTTGTGTAAATGGCAGACCAGAGCCTAATGCCCAACGAGAGCTAAATTTCCACGCATCATTCTTACCAAAGTCTTGTGATGCAACGAGGTTAACATTATGTCTTCTATCAAATACTGGATCGTACCATCTTAAACCATCCCATCTATCAACATCTCCGTATCCATAAACTAACCAAAGGTAAGTTCCTCTATTCTCGTATTCTAAGACTACATCCACCCCCTTTGCAATACCGCTTTCAACAATAAAATCGACAGTAAAAATCTCTGGGACTCCTTCAAAATCTCTTTCGAAAAGCTTATTTCTGTTAGCATTTGTTAGTTGTGTGAAATGCTTGATATAACCTTCGACATTCATGTTTAGCTTTTCAGTTATATCAAATTCAAAACCAGTAACCAGGTGATTTGCAGTTTGTAAAGAATGTATGATATCAATAGGGTCTCCACCGTTAGGATCTACAAAAGTACTTTGCAGATTCTCTGGACCTGTTACAAAGCCAGAGAACAGATTTACAACATCCCTATCTGAGTTTAAGCTTATTAAATTTTGCGAATACATACCTGCCGCCAACTTTAATCTTAATCTTTCAGAGGCTTTAAACTTAAAGCCAATTCTTGGCTCCAATCTAAACTGACCTGTTGAGCTATAATGCTGTCCTCTTAAACTTGGTTGAATAATAATTGGACCTCGATTAATGGTATAATCAATATAACAACCAATCTCTGTTGTTGATATAGTATCAGGACCTACTTCAACACCTAAGGAATTAAACGTTTGGAATGCTGTTTTCATTCCTACGACTTCAACACCATATTCTATATTATCATCACCTGCGATATATTTAAAATCTAGTCCGAAATTAAAACTTTCAATACCACTACTTCGGCCAGTTAAAGTGTCTGGTATACCATCATTACCTATTACATCTTCGTAAATAACTCCATCATTGTCAAAATCTTCGTATAAACCTAGTGAGTATTTACTTGCGGCAAAATGACCATTTACAAGGACGGAAGAACCAGGAGGAACTATTGTAAACTGTCCTCCGTAACCAGAACTATTCCATAAATAATCAGCAAATGCAACACCAGTTGTGTCGTTCAGAACACTTGCTCTGTCAATAAAATTAAACCCAAACAAACTTAGCTTGGAGCCACCGCCTCCAAAAGTTATTTTCCCATAAGTATCAGTAAAACCAAACGGCAATCTCCCTCCATCAATATATGGATATAAGTATTGCGACGTTTGTTCTAAATAGCTATGTTTCATAGACAACAAGTAGCTTATTCCTCCAGATCCATCCTTCATTTTCTTAAGGGGACCTTCAAGTAAAAGCTTAGCTCCAAAAGGACTCGCTCCAACTTTAGCTTTTAGAGACTTCATATTACCATTTCTTGTAGTAATATCCATAACAGAAGAAATTCTACCTCCATACTTAGCAGAAAAGGCGCCAGTGTATATATCTGCATTTGCTAAAGCATCAGAATCGAACACGCTAAAAAGCCCAATACTGTGAAATGCATTATAAATAATCATACCATCAAGAATCACCTTATTTTGAACTGGAGAA
>CACHDD010000045.1 GCA_902578505.1 uncultured Bacteroidota bacterium
ATACTATCTGAATACTGAGTATACCAATCGTTAACAGCATTTTGATCAAGTTCCGATACTGGGAAGGGTATCCAAGTATCAATAGCCTCATAATATGTGCTATCCCAACCAACAAATTCAAGTCCTGGAAAATCAAGTTCACTAATTAATGGAATTCCAATAGAGTCCACCCAATAAGTTTCATATACACTTTTATATGCTTCATCAGATCTAGTTTGAGTCTGCAGCAACAAAGCTGTTGCATATGGGTCATATGAATTACCCGCATCCTCATTGGTTCTGTATGCTCTAATGAACCAATTGTTCTTCTTTCTAAGCTCAACTCTGTGCTGATAAAACTCAATATCTTGTAATCTGAATCTATTATCACCTTGATAAACTGTAGATCCTTGTCCCATGTTAAAACTATACACTAACTCTGGACTTTCGTAAGTTTTTTCAGGCTGAAGTCTCCAGCTGCCACTCATACTAACTTTCAAGTTTTCAGTATTATAATCCACCAAATCAAGTTCTTTATATCCATTTCTATGGAATGTCATGAGCCCTTGATAATTTTCTTCTGTTCTAAATTCGTTAAAATTAAATAGCTTGTTGTACTCATCACCATAAATATTTACAGCATCATATCCTCCTGGATTATTTATATCAGATATAGTGTTTTCTACAGGGTTGTAATTTGTCGCCTCCCAATCATATGCTTGAAATCGAAATGCATTAATCTTGTATGCAAAAAGTGGTTTGTCATTCTTGTTAGTAATTACTTGAGCCCACCTAAAGCCAAACTCATAAAGATTGCTTTCGCCCTTTTTTGTTGTCTCTCCTATTTTAGTGGAAACTGATAGACCTGGGAAAACAAATGGATCTTTAGTCTCCATATTTACAACTCCATTAAATGCACCTGGACCATAGAAAGCAGAACTTGCTCCAGCCACTATTTCCACGTTTTTTACATCTAAATCAGGAGCACCTAAGAAGTTTCCTAATGAGAAGTTTAAGCCAGGACTTTGATTATCTACCCCGTCAATTAATTGAAGAGACCTAACTGGTGACGTGGAATTAAAACCTCTAGTATTCACAATTTTAAAGCCAAGAGAAGCCGATGTAAGGTCAACTCCTTTAAGAGTGCCAAGACCCTCATAGAAATTTCCGGAAGGCGCTTCCTTAATTGCAATTAAATCCATGGATTCAACTGTTAGAGGTGCTTGCTTTTGCTTCTCTGAAATTCTTTCTCCAACAACTTCAGCTTCTTCAATTAAAATTTGGTCTGTGAAAAGTTTTATCTCTAAGTTTTTAGTCTCATCCTGAACAGTTATAGTATTTGGTGTATATCCAATAAATGATACCATTAATTTTGTCGGAAAGGATTTAACTTGAATCCTAAAAATTCCGTCAAAATCTGTTGTAACACCTTGACCTGTTTCTACACTTACTACACTTGAGGAGAACATTGGTTCACCAGTGTCTCCATCAATTACTCTACCTCTTACTAAGCCTTGGGCTTGAAAATCTATAGATAAAAATAACAAGCTAAATAAAAGTAGATATGTTCTCATATTCCCGTAGGATGAAAATTCGAATTCACAATATCGCTAATTCTTTACAAATTCAGATTCCTTTGTTCTGATTTTATTATGGTGATTTTAATCTGTTCATCAAAAATCACCACATCATCAAGTCGTAATTTTCTTCTGCGTCTATATTCAATTTCTCCATTAACGCAAACAAATCCATCATCAACTAATAATTTAGCCTCCCCTCCAGACATAACTATAGAGGTCGCTTTTAAAAGTTGCAATAGCTCAATATACTCAGTAGTTAGGGAAAACTTAATGTTTTGCATATTAGTTTGGGAATGAAACTGGAGATGCCTCATGCATAATAGCGTAAACTTTTTCTACAATATCATCAACCGATGGCTTACTGAAGTAATCTCCATCTGAACTATAAGCTGGTAAATGAGGTTTTGCTGCTAGGGTATGAGGTTGGCTATCAAGGTATTTCCACGCACCCTGTCTGTTTAGAACATCCTCTAGCAAATAGCTCGAAGCTCCTCCTGGAACATCCTCATCAACTACAAGAAGTTTATTCGTTTTTGCTACAGAAGAAGCAGTTATATTAGTCAAATCAAATGGAAGTAAAGTCCTTGCGTCAACGAGCTCTACCTCAATTCCTAAATCTGCTAATCTAGATGAAGCTTCAGTGCAAATATTGAAGGTAGAACCATAACTCAGTAAAGTTAGATCTTTACCAGTCCTTGTAATTTCAGGAGTTCCTAGAGGAATTGTAAACTCACCAATATTAGTTGGCAATGCTTCTTTTTTCCTGTATCCATTAAGGCATTCGATTACTAGAGCTGGTTCTTCTGCATTGAGAAGTGTGTTGTACATGCCTGCAGCCTGTACCATGTTTCTAGGAACACAAACGTGCATTCCCCTTACACTATGTACAATTGAACCCATTGGTGATCCGCTATGCCAAATCCCTTCTAACCTGTGTCCACGTGTACGTATTATAAGGGGTGCCTTTTGGCCTCCTGCTGTTCTATATCTCAAAGAAGCTAAATCATCCCTCATTACTTGAAGAGCATAATATAGGTAATCCAAGTATTGGATCTCAGCAATGGGTCTTAGGCCTCTTAGAGCAAGTCCAATTCCAGAACCAATGATGGTGCATTCTCTAATACCTGTGTCGCTGACTCTTACTTCTCCATATTTAACCTGCATGCCTTCCATTACTTGGTTTACTCCACCAATGCTTCCTACGTCTTCTCCAAATGTGAGGACTTCAGGACGGTTTGCAAAAATGTAATCGAAGTTTTGTTGAAGGACAATCCTTCCATCAACCATTTCAGGATCAGTTGAATACTGTGCTGGCACTTCAATAACATTTAAAGCACTATCAGCATGTTCAGAGTACAAGTCTGAATTGTATCTAAAGTAATTCTTTTTTGAAACTGAGTCTAGCCATTTTTTTAAGGTTACTCTTTCTGTTGAATTTGAACCTGATGATTTTATAATAGCCTTTCGAGCTGCTGTCATAACACTAGCTCGTCCAGGGTCTAATTCCTTTTCTAAGCCTATTGCTATTTCTGAATCGTTTCCTTCTAATTCTTTGATTAATTTGGATACAGTTGCTAGCTCTGTATCTATATCTGTGCGATAGTCTATCCAAGCTTCCTTTTGGTTTGAGCGTACGGCTTTTTTAGCGTTTTTGTGTACATCATCGAGCTCATCTTGGGTGGCTGCTCCCTCAACAATTAGAAATTCAGCAAATTTTGCAATACAGTCGAACTCTTGAGCCCAAGCCAGCCTTTCTTTTGATTTATATCTCTCGTGAGAACCAGAAGTTGAGTGTCCTTGTGGTTGAGTTAATTCTTCTACGTGAACAAGAACTGGAACGTGTTGCTCTCTACAAATTTTGGCCGCCTCCTCATAAGTTGAAATTAGAGATGGATAATCCCATCCCTTTACCCTAAAAATTATAATTCCATTAGACGTCTCAGTCTTTTGGAATCCTCTTAGAGCTTCTGAAATACTTGATTTTACTGTTTGGTATTTCTTTGGGACAGAGATGCCGTAACCATCATCCCAAACATTCATTAGAAGTGGAACTTCTAAAACTGCTGCTGCATTCATTGTCTCCCAAAACATACCCTCAGAAGTACTTGCGTCTCCAATGGTTCCAATTGCAATCTCATTTCCGCAATTTGTGAAATTTGAGAATTGCTCTGCCAAATCTGGTTGAGACTTGTATATTTTGCTAGCTTGGGCTAGGCCAAGAAGGCGTGGCATCTGAGATGCAGTTGGACTTACGTCGGCAGAACTATTGAAGTCAGCCATGAGATTAAGCCATTCACCATCTTCATCAAGTGTTCTTGTAGAGAAGTGACCACCCATTTGACGACCTCCAGATTGAGGATCGAATTTTATATCTGAGTGAGCATATAATCCTGCGAAATATTCTTTGATAGTTAGTAAACCCTTTGCGAACATTAGAGTTTGATCTCTGTAATATCCACTTCGCCAATCTCCTCGTCGTAGAACTTTTGCAAGTGCTATTTGACACACTTCTTTTCCGTCACCAAAAATACCAAACTTAGCCTTTCCTGTCAGAACCTCTTTCCTCCCCAAAATCGATGCCTCTCTACTTATGCAAGCTAAGCGGTAATCATCCAATAAAATTTTTCTGAAATCTTCTCCCGACATCGACGCGAAGATACAAATTTAGGCGCCATATGCTCGAGCTATCTGAGCACCAACTCTTGCGTTATTTTCAACAAGAGATAAGTTTGATTTGAGACTTAAATTTAAAGTGGATTTTCCAATATATGATAGAATAAAAGGTGTTAATTCATTGCCTTTTATATTTTTTGAATTAGCCATTGCTAACCCTTCATCTATTGCATTGTTTATTAAGGCTACATCTGCTTCGTGTTCTTCTGGTATTGGATTTGCTACTAGTATGGACCCGCGAAGCCCAAGAGTCCATTTGGCCTTCATGATATCAGCCACCTCCTCAGGTGTGTCAGCTCTTGCCACCAACTTAAGACCGCTTGTTCTTGAATAGAACGCAGGCAATTGGTCTGTTCCATATCCAACAACTGGTACGCCCTTAGTCTCAAGCACCTCTAATGTTTTCTCTAAATCTAAAATTGATTTTACACCTGCACTGACAACAGCCACATCACATAGAGCTAGTTCTTCCAGGTCTGCACTGATATCAAAGGTGTTCTCAGCTCCTCTGTGAACGCCACCTATACCTCCTGTAACGAATACTTTAATTCCTGATAATTGACATGCTATTAATGTCCCACTAACCGTAGTTGCCCCTGTACCACCTGAAGCTAAAACAATGGGTATATCTCTTCTGCTTACCTTAGAAATAGGAGTGTCTTTTGATGCAAGTTTCTTGAGAAGATTCTGTTTTACACCTACGTGTAGTTTTCCTTTATCTACTGCTATAATTGCTGGAGTGCAACCGTGTGAGCGTATGATTTGGGATAGCTTTTTAGCACACTTTAGGTTTTGGGGATATGGCATTCCATGAGAAATTATAGTTGACTCAAGTGCGACAACTGGGACGCCACTTTTAAGAGACTCAACAACATCATCACTTACGCACAAGTATTTGGTCAGATCGTTCATTTATTAATCGGTGGTGGAAGTTGCGTAAATGGCCCCTTGGAAAGACCGGTATCTGGGTTAGCATCTTCAATAGCTCGCCAAATAAGATCTTTGAGTTTTTGAAGGTTTTTTTGGGCTACAGAACTAAAGAACAGAGGGTCCAATTCTGGCGCCTCCTTTTTCAATTCAGCTCTAATTTCAGATTCAAGTTCATCGTCCAACAAATCGCTCTTACTTATAGTCAAAATTCTCTGCTTATCTAGTAGTTCAGGATTGAATTTCTCCAACTCACCAAGCAGAGTCCTATACTCAGTAACAATATCATCTGTGTCTGCTGGAACGAGGAATAAAAGAACTGGATTTCTTTCAATATGTCTCAAGAATCGCAAGCCCAAACCCTTACCTTCAGCTGCACCCTCAATTATCCCTGGGATATCAGCCATTACAAACGACCTGTCGTCTCTGTAAAACACCATACCTAGGTTTGGACGTAGTGTGGTGAAAGGGTAATTCGCAATTTCTGGTTTTGCTGCGCTAACAACAGAAAGTAGTGTTGATTTACCTGCGTTAGGGAAGCCCACAAGACCTACGTCTGCAAGTAGCTTAAGCTCTAATATCTTCCACTCCTCTACTCCATCTTCTCCAGGTTGAGCGTATTGAGGAGCTCTGTTTGTAGGCGATTTAAAATGATCGTTACCTAACCCTCCTTGGCCTCCTTTGGCAATGATGATTTCCTGGTCGTGTTCCGTTATCTCGTATAGAATTTTCTCGGTCTCAGCGTCCTTTACTATTGTACCTAATGGGACCTCAATTATAACGTCGTCACCATCAGCGCCGTGCTTGCGGTTTCCGCTTCCAGCTCCTCCGTGGTTAGCAATAATGTGGCGTTGATATTTGAGGTGAAGAAGGGTCCATTTATTTCTAGACCCTTTTGCAATTATGTGTCCGCCTCTACCTCCATCACCTCCGTCAGGACCACCCTTTGCAGTGGTTCTATCGCGAAGCATATGAACAGAACCAGCTCCACCCTTTCCTGAGCGGCAGCAAATCTTTACATAGTCGACAAAGTTTTGGCTTGACATGTAAATAGAAGTTTACGCATCAATTGCTTCAACCAACCTCACAGTAATTTCTTCTATCGAACCCAGACCATTTATAGCCTTGTACTTACCAGCACTCCTGTAGAAATCTGCTACTGGAGCAGTTTCAGCATTATATACGTTAATTCTATTTTGGATTACTTCTGGATCAGCATCATCTACCCTTCTGCTTGTTTCAGCTCTCGCTAACAATCTGCTCTTAAGCTCATCCTCTGGCACCTCTAGTGCCAACATTGCCTCTATGCTGTCGTTTCGCTCATCAAGAAATGCATCAAGAGCTTGGGCTTGGGCTGTTGTTCTCGGAAAGCCATCAAAAATGAACCCCTTTGCTTCTGGGCTCTTTTCAACCTCTGCCTTAAGCATTGAAATTGTTACTTCATCAGGCACGAGT
Organism: uncultured Bacteroidota bacterium; assembly: GCA_902578505.1. The sequence goes on from CACHDD010000045.1 coordinate 6,615, forward strand.
TTACCTTGATCCATGTATGACCTCGCCAACTTGCCTAACTCAGTATTATTTTTAATATTGTAGCGGAACACATCACCAGTACTAAGGTGAACTAAACCGTAATGGTTAACTAAAAATTCACTTTGAGTTCCCTTTCCTGCGCCCGGAGGGCCA
>CACHDD010000046.1 GCA_902578505.1 uncultured Bacteroidota bacterium
CTCAACTTTTGGACATCGCAATTAAGTCCCTCTAAGATTCTTATAGCGGTACCTTCGCCTTCTTTAATTATGCCTAAAAGAAGATGCTCAACTCCAATGTAGTTGTGCTCTAACCTAAGTGCTTCTTCTCTACTAAAGGTGATTACCTCTCTTACTCTAGGTGAAAACTTTGCTTCCATACTGCTCTAATCTGCTGGTGAATAATAAATGCTCTCTGCTTTAAAACACATGATTTATGCATTTCGTTGTTTCAAGCTATATCAAATCTACATATCTAAATAAAACACATTAAGCGAAATACAATTCGTTATCCACATTAAATAGTTGTCTATTGTGAAGAATTGACAACATTTTTTAGGCCAAACTGAGGTGCAGTTTTCGTATTTTTGATTGCCTTTCAAAGCCATTGAATTCACTAGCTATATAGCTGAATTTTAAACAGGTTTTGGAATAGAAAAAGGATAGAAAAAGGATATTATGGCAGAAGGAGAAAAGATCATTCAGATTAACATATCTGATGAAATGAAATCAGCTTATATCGACTACTCAATGTCGGTGATTGTTTCGAGGGCGCTTCCAGATGTAAGAGATGGTTTAAAACCAGTACATAGAAGGGTGTTATACGGAATGCTAGATTTAGGAGTTCTTTCAAATAGAGCTCACAAGAAGTCAGCACGTATTGTTGGTGAGGTTTTAGGTAAATACCACCCACACGGCGATTCATCTGTATATGACACCATGGTGAGAATGGCCCAAGACTGGTCTCTCAGATACCCAATGGTAGACGGCCAAGGCAACTTCGGAAGTATTGACGGAGATAATCCAGCTGCAATGCGTTACACTGAGGCAAGGCTTAGAAAGCCAGCTGAAGACATGCTTGCAGATTTAGACAAGGATACAGTTGACTTTAGGCCAAACTTCGATGAAAGCCTTAAAGAACCAACAGTACTTCCGTCTAAACTGCCAAACCTTCTAATCAACGGTGCATCAGGTATCGCCGTTGGTATGGCTACTAATATGCCGCCTCATAACCTAAGCGAGGTAATAGATGGTGTTACTCACTATATCGATAATAACAACTGCACAGTTGACGATTTGATTCAACACATAAAAGCACCTGATTTTCCAACTGGTGGAGTAATTCACGGTGTCGAAGGAGTTCATGAAGCGTTTAGAACGGGTAGAGGTAGAGTTGTTGTCAGAGGGAAGACAAGGATTGAGGAAACTAAGTCTGGAAAGGAAGTAATTATAGTTGAGGAGATTCCATATCAGGTGAATAAAGCCGATATGGTTAGGAAAACTGCTGAATTAGTTAATGATAAAAAGATTGATGGAATTAGTGAAATCAGAGATGAGTCAGATAGAAAGGGTATGCGTATCGTATACGAACTTAAAAGAGACTCAATCCCAAATGTAGTACTTAATAAACTTTATAAGTATACAGCTCTACAAAGCTCATTTTCAGTAAATAACATTGCTCTAGTTAAAGGGAGGCCTGAGCTCCTTAACCTACGTGACATGATTGTAAACTTCGTTGAACACAGACACGAAGTTGTAACAAGAAGAACTAAATATGAGTTAGATAAAGCAGAGGAAAGAGCTCATATCCTGGAAGGATTAATTATTGCAATAGATAATATAGATGCTGTAATTAAACTGATTAGAGCAAGTAAATCTCCTGAAGAAGCGAGAAATGGATTGATGGAGAAGTTTGAACTAAGTGAAGTTCAAGCTAAAGCAATTCTAGATATGCGTCTTCAAAAATTGACAGGACTTGAAAGAGACAAGCTTAGATCTGAATACGATGAATTAATGAAGCTTATCTCTGACCTCAAAGACATTCTAGCGAACAAGGATAGGAGAATGAATATTATCAAAACTGAACTTCAAGAAGTAAAAGAGAAGTTTGGTGACGATCGTAGATCTCAAATAGAATTCTCTAGTGCTGATGTAAGTATTGAAGATTTAATACCTGACGAACAAGTCGTAATTACAATTAGCCACGCTGGTTATATAAAACGTACTAAACTAGTAGAGTACAGGTCACAATCAAGAGGAGGCGTTGGATCAAAAGGATCTTCAACAAGAGAAGAAGATTTTCTTGAAGAAATCTTTACTGCAACTAATCACAACTGGTTACTAATATTCACTCAAAAAGGAAGGTGTTTCTGGATGAGAATTTTTGAAGTTCCTGAGGGAAGTAAGCAGTCTAAGGGTAGAGCAATCCAAAACTTAATTAACATTGAGTTAGATGATAAAATTTTAGCATACATACCTGTTAAGGACATTAAAGACCCTGAATACACAAATGCTAATTATGTAGTTCTTGCAACTAAACAAGGTCTAATCAAAAAGACTAGTCTAGAAGCATACTCTAGACCAAGAACAAATGGCATTAATGCTATCACAATTAGAGAAGGAGACGAGCTTCTTCAAGCTAAACTCACCAATGGAGAGAATGAAGTAATTCTTGCTCTAAAATCAGGAAAAGCTATTCGATTTAACGAATCCAAGACACGAGCTGTAGGAAGAACTGCAATGGGTGTTAAAGGAATAACACTTGGTGGGCCTGATGATGAGGTAATTGGAATGGTGTGCGTTCAGGACTCAGAAAGCTCAGTACTTGTAGTGTCTAAGAATGGTTATGGGAAACGATCTGCAGTAGATGATTACAGAATAACAAACCGTGGTGGTAAAGGAGTTAAAACTTTACAAATAACTGACAAAACTGGTGAACTTATCTCTATTCTAAACGTTACTGATGAACACGATTTAATGATCGTGAACAAAAGCGGTATTACGATAAGAATGGCTGCTGCCGATCTAAGAGTAATGGGCCGTGCCACACAAGGTGTAAGACTAATTAATCTTAAAGGAAATGATGAAATAGCATCTGTTTGTAGAGTTCCAAAAGCTGAAGACGAAGATATTCAAGAATTAACGGAAGTTATAGATGGCAATGATGGAAAGGTTAATGATAGTCAAGTGGAAGCGCCGCCAAATGATTCAAATGCAAGCATTAAAGGCGATGAAGCAAATACCGAAGAATAATTGGCATTAATTTTGAAAATGAAATAGTTAGTTATGAGCTTCAAAAGCGCTTAACTAACTATTTTTACATTTGAAAAAACCAAAAAAAAAATTATGAAGCAGCTAACATTAGTACTAGGATTACTTATTTCGGCTACAACGTTTGGCCAAAAGGAAGTTGTATCTGCATACAACGCTAATAAGGACGGTGACTACAGAGCCGCAGCAACTTATATTGAACAGGCAATTCTTGTAGAAAAAGCTGCAATTAAAGAAAAGACGTGGAGATATAGAGGGGAGATTTACTTGAATATCGCTGCTGATTCTTCAGCTGCAATTGAGTATCCAAATGCATTAGTTATTGCAAAAGAAAGCTACCAGAAGTCAATGGAAATTGATACAAAAGGGAGATATGAAGATGAAAACAGAGCTGGATTAAGTAGAATACAGGCAGCATCAAATAACAATGGTATTAATTACTACAATACTGGAGTATTTGATAGAGCAGGAAGCAGTTTTGACTTAGCAGTAGAAGTTGCTAAAATCTTCGATATTATTGATACGATTGCAGTATTTAATGCAGCGCTTAGCTACGAAAAAGCAGGCATGACAGATCTGGCAATTGAACGTTACAATGATTGTGCAAAAATTGAACATCAAGTTCCAAACGTATTCTTATTTATCAGCACACTATACAGAAACAATGGCGATAATGACTCAGCACTTGAAGCTCTTAAAACTGCCAGAGAAACATACCCTAGAGAGCAAAGTCTTATAATTGAAGAATTAAACATTTACCTAACTAGTGGTGATTTCGAAAAGGCCAAAACAAATCTTCAATTAGCTGCTGAACAAGATCCTTCAAATGAAATTCTTTGGTTTTCATTAGGTTCTGTATTTGATAACCTTGGAAATTCTGATGAAGCTATTTCTGCTTATTTAAAAGCGATAGAAGTGAAGGCAGATTATTTTGACGCAAATTACAATTTAGGAGCATTATATTTCAACCAAGCAGTACAAGGAATAAATAAGGCAAACGACATGTGGAAGCCAAATATGCCCTCTAAAGAAGCTGCAGCTCAAAAGAAACTTGAAACTCAAGCTAAGGAGTTGTTTAATACTGCTAAACCATACTTAGAAACTGCATTTAGCGTAAACTCAGAGGATGTTCAAACAATTAGATCTCTCAAGGATATCTACCTTAGATTAGAGGAGGATGATAAATTCCTACAAATGAATGACCTTTTAAAGAAGAGTCAACAATAAATTAATTGGCCTTGATTTTTTTCGATTGTATATATTATGTCATAAACTATTTAACATAATATATATTATCATTCAAAAGTGATATAAGAATAATTAGACTATTTGAATCTGATAATGTATTTTTGTCGCGCAAATCAGGAGGTGTGACAGAGTGGTCGAATGTACCGGTCTTGAAAACCGGCGTACCGCAAGGTACCGGGGGTTCGAATCCCTCCGCCTCCGCTAATAAAACCCAATAGCTTTGCTTTTGGGTTTTTTCTTTAAATAAACCCCAAGCTTGGTTGAGGATTAAGGGAAGAGAATTTTCATATGATTATAATTTTAAAAAAACAGAGTATAGTTAAGCAACACCTTTAAGGAAATACGAAACAATCCTTTTACACAATCATTCATAACTTTACAAAATGAATTTGAAGCTGATTATTGCACTTGTTTTAGGATTTATCAACCTCACTTCATTCTCTCAAATACAGGTTGATGTTCATCAGTTTAAAACTTCTGATGGATCACCTTATTTAGACGTAATTATTGATATTCCTGGAAAGGATTGTAATTATATAAATCTTTTAGGTTATTGGCAATCAATAACTAATGTTACTGTAATTGTTGAATCTAAAGGCGAAGTTGTTGAATTCTCCAAGGTAGATTTGAAAAGCCCTCAGTTTACAGATTCGACTGAAGCGTTTTCTACTAATCAACTACATTTAGAGCGCTTTATACTTCCAACAGGAGTATACCAAATTTCAGTAAAAGTAAATGCAAAAATTGATCACTTGATTACAAATGATGTTAATGTATCTCATTCTGGAATTCCTGAAATTTCGAGTATTTTACTTGTTGAAGCTTATGCTAAATCACCAAATGAGGTTGGAAGTAAATTTTACAGGTCAGGATTTGAAATTGTGCCATTGACTGGAAATAAGATTTCTACTGTAGCTAGCCAAATTACATTTTATTCAGAGCTTTATAATATTAACGATGTCGTTGGCGAGGATTCGTTGTTCTTGTTAGTTTTTGGGCTTACAGATTCAAATGGAACTCTTAACCCAAATAACACACGCTATAAGAGGATTAATGCTAGAAGTGTTACTCCAATTTTTGAGACTTTACCTGTTTCATTGAACATTCCTCCTCTATCTGGCGGCACGATATTAATTCAAGCAAAAACAAGAGATGGCAACTTAATTACTGAGAAATCAATGGATATAATGCGTTTTCAAAGTAGAACAAAATCTCATCCTGTAATCAATTTTGCACAAGCATTTGATGATAGATCAATTCTATACAGACATTTGGAAGATCATTTACCACTTGCGTCACCATCACAGCAGAATTTAATTTCACATACTCTTAAAAACAACCCAGACATTAAAGTATTACAAGGTTTTCTCGAGCAGTTTTGGATAAAGAGAAACCAAAATGATCCTGAAGGAGCTTGGAGAGAATATTGTAAAGAAATATTAATAGTGGACAGCGTTTTTGGTGGTTGTAGAAGTGGTCATGGAGCTGATACCGACATGGGTTATGTTTATTTAAAATACGGTAAACCCAATACGATAGTAAAAAGACATCATGATACTGACTACTATCCATATGAGATTTGGCATTATCATCACACAAATGGTTTTACCAATAGGCGATTTTTATTCTATGCACCACATGTTGTTTTAGAATGTATGGAAATACTACAAACTGATATGCCTGGTGAAATTCAAAACGAGGATTGGTTGAGAATTCTAAAATCTAGAGAAAATCGAGTGAATATAATAGATTCACAGATTAATCGTTTAAACCCAAGAGATACATATTCCAGAGAAGAACCCGAAGACTTATACTACAATCCAAGATGATAACAGCCGTAGCCATATTGAATTGGAATGGAATTAATCATCTGAAATTATTTCTACCTTCTGTTATTGAGAATTCAAATGATGAAAAGGTTAAAATTATCTTAATTGACAACGGATCAACTGATGAAAGTTGTGAATATGTATCGTCTACATTTCCAATGGTCCAAATTATCAAAAACTCAAAAAACCTAGGATTTGCTGGAGGATATAATGAAGGATTAAAGCAAGTAAAAGCTGATAGGTTTGTCCTACTTAACTCAGATGTAATGGTTACAAAAGGATGGATAGACATAGTGAACTCTACTATGGCAAAATTCAGCTTCGATATATGTTCTCCAAGAATTTTGGACTACTCCTCTCCCACTCATTTTGAATATGCTGGAGCTGCTGGTGGTTACATTGATCCTTATGGATATACATTTTGTGCGGGAAGAATCTTTAATAACAGTGAGTCTGAATCTGGAAAGTACTTGGATGACAGTGAAGTATTTTGGGCTTCTGGTGCAGCGCTATTTATAAAT
>CACHDD010000047.1 GCA_902578505.1 uncultured Bacteroidota bacterium
TGATGGGAACTGTATAAATGACACAGATGGTGATGGAGTTTGTGATGAGTTTGAAATTGCAGGTTGTACTGATATAGGCGCTTGTAACTATAATGAACTAGCTACAGATGACGATGATTCATGTGAGTATGATTCTTGTACAGGTTGTACAGATGAATCAGCAAACAACTACGATGCAGATGCGACAATTGACGATGGCTCATGTTGTTATTTAGCTGTAACAGGAGGCACAACAGTTGATGTACTTTGTAATGGTGATATGGGTTCTGTAACTCTAGGATCAGAAGGCGGAATAGGTGTTGTAACATACACTTTAGGAGGTGAGTCAAATGAAACTGGAGTATTTGAAGTTACTGCTGGTTTATACACTGTAGTTATTTCAGATGAAAACAATTGTTCGGTTGAGGTAGATTTAGAAGTAACTGAACCAGATGCTATAGAAATAACAGCTTCTGCTACTGATGAAACCGCTTTAGGAGAACTTGGTGTAGGTACTGCTTCAGCTACTGGAGGAACTGGTGATTACTATTTTGTTTGGACTGATAGTTCAGGAAATGAAGTGGACCCAGGCGGTTTGTCAGCAGGTACATATACTGTAACAGCTGAAGACGATAATGGATGTACTGAATCGGTAGAAGTAGAAGTATTATTCAACACTATTGTTAATTTAGATCCACTTGCATTTGGAATGTTCCCTAATCCAACAACTGGAGAAGTAACAATACAGATGCCAGAAGTTCATAACGATGTAGTTGTTAAGGTACTTGATGGTGTAGGTAGAATTGTATACGACACACAAATCAATATAATGCAAGGCAATACAGTCCTTAGCCTTGGAGGTTTAGCTGCAGGAACTTATAATGTTATGCTAAGCAATAGTAAAGGAACATCGGTTAGAAGATTATCGATAGTTAGATAAAAGTAAAATCAAGGATAAAAAAAGCCCGGCATTATCGCCGGGCTTTTTATTTGGTTTAATTAAAAGTCTATTTTTCTTTGAATGCTGAAATAGCATTTCTAGTGAAATCACTTAGAACTAATCGTCCAGAAATTGCAGCTCTTTCTTTCAGCAGTTCATCCCAGTCTTTAGTTCCATTCCATAATACCTTCTTTAGCTCTGACATAGCTTCAGGAGAGCTCTTAGATAGTTTTAAAGCAAGTTCTTGTATTGAAGTGTCCATTTCTTCTGCAGTCTCAAAAACTTCACTATATAGTCCGTAAGATGCAGCCCAAGTAGCATTCTTCCATGAAGTTGCATCTATTGTAAGTTGAGCAAATCCTGATGTACCAAGTTTGCGTTCAACAGCTGGACCAACAACAAAAGGTCCTATACCAACTGCAAGTTCGCTTAGCTTAACCGATGCAAATTTTGTTGCAAAACAGTGATCCACCGCAGCGGCAAGACCTACACCACCACCAACAGCTTTTCCTTGGATTCTACCAAGAACAAATTTGGGACATTGACGAATTGCATTAATTACATTTGCAAATCCACTAAAAAATTGAAGTCCTTCTTCTTCATTTGAAATTGTGGCAAGCTCGTCAAAGCTTGCTCCTGCGCAAAAAGCTCGATTACCTGCTGATTTTAAGATGATTACTCTAACGTTTTTGTTTTTACCAGCAGCAGAAATCGCATCAGCAATTTGGGCTAGAATAGCTCTAGGTAGACTGTTAGATGCTGGATGGAAGAATTCAACGGTGCAAATACCGTTAGAAGAATTTGATTTTACAAAAGCCTCCATTTGGATTACCTCTTGTTTAGAGGAACAAATTCACGTGCTGTTGCACCTGTATATATCTGTCTTGGTCTTCCGATAGGTGCACTGTGCTCAATCATTTCCTTCCACTGACCAATCCATCCTGGCAGACGCCCTAAAGCAAACATTACAGTAAACATGTCAGTTGGGACACCTAGAGCTCTATAGATAATTCCGCTATAGAAATCAACGTTAGGGTAGAGTCCTCTTTGAACAAAGTAATTGTCATTAAGTGCTACTGCTTCTAGTTGCTTAGCGATGTCTAGTATTGGATCTTGAACACCAAGTGCTTCTAATACTTCGTCAGCAGCTTTTTTTATAATTGTAGCTCTAGGATCGAAGTTTTTGTATACTCTGTGTCCAAAGCCCATAAGACGGAAACTGTCAGACTTGTCTTTAGCTTTTGCAATCCACTTATCTAAATCTCCTCCGTCCTGTCTAATTTGTTCAAGCATTTCAATAACCGCCTGGTTTGCTCCTCCGTGAAGTGGTCCCCAAAGTGCAGCAATCCCAGCTGATATAGCACTGTACAAGTTTGCTTGAGATGAACCAACTACTCTTACAGTTGCTGTCGAACAGTTCTGCTCGTGATCAGCGTGAAGGATAAGAAGTTTGTTCAATGCTTGCTCAACAATTGGATTTACTTCGTAGTCTTCAGTAGGTACACCAAACATCATATGAAGGAAGTTTCCTTCATAGCTCAATTCATTTTTAGGGTACATAGTAGGAAGTCCCTTGTTGTGCTTGTATGCTTGCGCTGCAAGAGTTGGAAGCTTTGCAATAATCCTATGGATAGTTCTTTCAATATCAGAGAAAGAACGGTTTTGTTCTTGAGACTCTGGGTAGAAAGTGCTCAAGCTAGATATCATAGAACTCAACATTCCCATTGGGTGCGCGCCGATAGGGAAGGCATCGAAAAACCTCTTCATATTCTCGTGAAGAAGAGTGTGATGTGTTATAGAGTTAGTAAAGTATTCTAATTCTTCCTTGTTTGGAAGATCCCCGTAAATAAGAAGGTATGCAACTTCAAGAAACGATGCTTTTTCAGCAAGATCCTCAATAGAATATCCTCTGTAACGAAGAATACCCTTTTCGCCATTCAGAAATGTAATTGAGCTCTGAGTAGAACCAGTGTTTTTAAAGCCAGGATCTAATGTGATATAACCAGTAGATGCTCTTAGTTTACTAATATCTAGAGCTTTTTCATTTTCAGATCCAGTAATTACTGGAATTTCAACTTCTTGGTTTTCTAGAATCAGGCGTGCTGTTTCACTCATAATTTGGACCTATTGTAATTGCTTGAACGTAATGTTTACGCTTTAAAAAAGTGGGTTGCAAATATAATGTGAGACTTGCTAGAAATCAAGTATTTAATACTACCAACTACCTCCAAAGTTTGAACTATAATTATCCCAAACTTTTTGAATGTTTTCATTCTTTATATCTCTTGAAAACACTTCGTTAAAGAATTTAAGATACATTTCTAATTGTCTTGGCTGTTTGTAGCCTGAGTTAGCGGTTATTATTTTAAAGTCATCGTCAAAGTAAACAATGGTAGGGTAGGCGCTCACTTTAAGAGCTCTAGAAAGCTCATGAACACCATTTCTTCCCCTGCGATTAGGGTCGTAAGTGGGGTTGTTATAATCTTTACCTTGATACACCACTTTATTAGGATTTTCAGCGTCAAACTTAATAGCGTAGTAATTTTTGTTGATATAGCTTATTACGTTTGGATTTGTAAACGTATTTGCCATCATCATCTTACAAGGGCCGCACCAAGATGTATATACGTCCATCATAACAGGTCTCTTTTCATTCTCCATTGCCATTTCTACCTCTTCAACACTCATCCAATGAATCTTTGCTTCTTGAGTAAGAGAGTCAAAATTAATGCCAAAACAAAGAATCGCCGCTGCAAATAATGTTCTCATGTCTTTCAAATTAGATGTGCAATTTACGTAAAGAAAAAGGCGCCAAGATGCGCCTTTTCAATTTTTGTATTTCTTAGTTTCATTTTACTCCGTGCATAAGTTTATTTAATGGCTTAGAGCAAAGCGCTATTAGAATAGCAAAACCAACCAATACCAAACCAATAGTTGAGAATACACCTGTGTACATTTCTAACCCTACCTTTGCAGCTTCCGCAGTTTGAATAGGATCAATTGCTTCTGTAACCACTTCAGCAGACTCTTCACCATTATGACCATGTCCACCAGTTAGAGTAGCAATTAATCCTCCAGCGTAGTTTGCAATAGCAAAGCTCAAGAACCATCCACCCATTGCTGTTCCAGCAATGTTTTTAGGAGCAAGCTTAGTAACCATAGATAATCCAATAGGAGATAGGAATAGTTCTCCGGTTGTATGTAGCATGTAAAGGAATACTAACGTTAATAATGGAACCATATGAGATTCGTTTGCGAATTTCAAACCAACTAATGTGATTAAAAATCCAAGTCCTAATTGTAGTATTCCTAATGAGAATTTCATTGGAATGCTTGGGTTTTTGCCAATTTGGTCTAGTTTAACCCACATAATTGAGAAGATTGAGCCAAATAATACAATGAAAAAAGGATTGAAGAATTGAGTCATAGATGCTGGCATCATCCATCCAAAAATTTCTCTATCAACGTTTCTGTCGGCAAAAAGAGTAAGAGAAGTTCCTGCTTGCTCAAAACAAGCCCAGAAAATGATATTTATAAACATAAAGATTACAAGAGCTATCATACGATCTCTCCAAACTGGACCTGCAGCAATTCCAGCTTTAATCAGACTGCTACCCACATAAGCAAATAATCCAATTAGTAATACTGTCATTAGGGGGAAAGTGTATGCATTTTCACCTAAATTAAAGTCAAAAGTATTTTTAAGAATAAGAAGGTAACAAAGGGGAATAAGTAGGAGAGAGCCTATTGAAATAAGTTGATACATTGGAAGTCCCCACTTAATTTCCTTACCAGCTTCTTGAATCTCTAGACCTTCCGCAGCAGCATAGTTACCTCTACCTGTCCAGAAAATTAAAAGCCCAAGTAGCATACCAATTCCAGCAAGACCAAATCCATATTGGAAACCAAAAGTTTCACCAACATATGCAACAACAGTTGTTGCAAGAAGTGCACCTATGTTAATGCCAATGTAGAAGATTGTAAATCCTGAATCACGACGTGGATCGTCATCTTTATAAAGCTTTCCAACAATTGTTGAAATGTTTGCTTTAAAATATCCATTGCCTACAATGAGAGCTCCCATACCTATTAAAAGGAAATTTTCATTCCCTCCTAGTATCAGGAATTCACCAATAGACATTAGGACGGCACCAAGCATGATAGCGTATCTGTAACCTAGATATTTATCTGCCATTTTACCACCTAGTACTGGAGCAGCGTAGATTAGTGCAGTGTAAGCACCATACATAAGGCTCGCTTCTGCGTCACCTTTCATTAGTGATTTTACTAAATATAGCGTTAAAAGGACACGCATACCGTAGTAGCAAAAACGTTCCCACATTTCTGAAAAGAACAAGGTCATTAGACCTCTTGGGTGCCCTTGTTGGGCTGTAGCTGTATTAGACATTATTTATTGATTAAGTTTTTTTAATTAGAAGTTTTCTTTCACAAAGTTTATCATCATATTATATAGGTGTAGTCGTGTGTTGCCACCGTAAATGCCGTGATTTCTGTCTGGATACGAAAAGAATTCAAACTGTTTATTTGCCCCAACTAAAGCGTCTACCATTTCAAGTGAATTTTGATGGTGAACATTGTCGTCGCCAGTTCCAGAAACTAGAAGTAGGCTACCCTGTAGTTTTTCTGCGTGATTAACAGGACTGTTGTCGTCATATCCACTTACATTTTCCTGAGGAGTTTGCATAAATCTCTCAGTGTAAATAGTATCGTAATATCTCCAGTTAGAAACTGGAGCAACTGATATTCCAGCGTTGTAAACTTCCGCGCCTTTAGTCATAGAAAGCAAAGTCATAAATCCACCGTAACTCCAACCCTGTATTCCAATTCTATCCTTGTCAACAATCTCTTTGTTTGCCAGGAACTCACCAAAATCAATGAAGTCCTCGGTCTCTAGTTTTCCAAGTTCCTTATATGTGCTGTGTTTAAATTCCTTGCCTCTACCAGGTGTTCCTCTAGGGTCAACAGAAGCAACTAAATAACCTTCTTGGGCTAGATATTGATGCCACATGTGTCCTGTTCCGCCCCAACTGTCTTGAACAGTGTTTACTCCTGGTCCTCCATAAATAGCTACATAAACTGGGTATTCAACCCCAGGTTCAACATTGTGAGGAGGAATCATCCAACAATTAAGCTCAACACCAGCGTCGTTTGTAAAAGTAAAGAATCTCTTTTCTGAGTAATTGTAGTTTTCTAGTTTCTCAACAAGAGCAGCGTTGTCTTTTAAAGTTCTCAGTGTTCTTCCATTTCTATCTCTCAAAGTGTAAACAGGAGGGGTGTTTGCATTACTGTAGTTGTAGATGCTGTATGCGAATGTTGAAGAGAAATTTGCTCCGTGGTGTCCTGGAGTTTCGTCAAGCGTTGTGATATTTCCATTTAAGTCAACCCTGTGAAGGTGCTTTTGTGTTGGGCCAAACATTGACGAGCTAAAGTAACAGCTCATCCTTTTTGCATCGTACCCCATGAAGTCTAGTACATCCCATTCACCCTTTGTAAGTTGATCTACCGATCCATCAAAGCCAAACTTATAAATGTGATTATATCCATCCCTTTCTGATGTCCACAAAAAGCTCTTTCCGTCCTCTAAAAAGATTAGGTTGTCGTGAATATCAATATAGGTATTG
>CACHDD010000048.1 GCA_902578505.1 uncultured Bacteroidota bacterium
ATTCTTGCTACATGGATGGCAGGTGATCTTCTTGCCTTTTGTATAGCTGAACTCTTCTCTGCCAGTAAATCTTTGCGCACAAAAAGAGTTGCAATTTTTGGATTAATTTTGGGAGTAGCAGGAGTCGTAAAGTTGACATTTTTAGTTATTGGCTCTGCAGATATATTCTTGTCGATCTTGATAACAGTTGTCGGTGGTCTTGTCAACTTGATTTGGCGACCTTTAATGAAGTGGGCACAAAATAAGGATAGCTTAGTAGGACAAGGCATAAATCAAGATGCCGATTTGGAAGAAGGAAATTATGTTTCAAGTTTGGTCCCAAATTTTGACCAAATCCTTCATGATATTAAGAGTTCAGAATTCAGATCAGGTTTTATAATTGGGCCAACAGGAATAGGAAAAACTAGGTTAGTAAAAGAGATCGAAAAGCAGCTTGTTTCAAATGATCAAGATTGGAGAGTTTTTATGGGCGATTGTGATGAGCTACAAGAAGAAGGACATTTAGCATTTGAGCCTTTTGTAGAAGCGTTTGGAAATTTTCTGAATATTGATGAAGTTGTAGATAGAGCAGAAATGATAGATTCTTTAGGTCAATCTGCAATTTCAAGTGTTTCTGATTTCGCTCCTGTGTCTGTTGAGTTTAAGCCTGTTGAAGAAAACAACCAAAGATCATTGGAGGATTTTGCTATGCACTTGGTAGAGAAGCTTGAAAAAACCAAAGCTAACATTCTATTTATTTTGGATGATGTACAATGGATGGATGAAGATTCTAAAAAACTTCTTCAAACATTTTTGGGGATGGTGTCTAGAAATAATAAGCTTAAGAATCGATTTAAGTTCTTATGTACTTATCGCGAGGAGGATGCTAGTGTTTCAAAGAGAATAGATAGAAACGATTTTCATGAACTAATGGAAAAATTAGGTGCAAAATCAATTTTAGAAACTGAAGGATTTATATGCAAAGATTTTTTAAAAAATCTAAGTGATACTAATGATGAGTTTAATGTTTCAACCAATAGTCTATACGATTTAAATACTGTGTTAAATCAAAAACTTGAAACTGATTCAACAAGTGAAATTCAAGTAGTCACACCTTTATATATCATTCGTAATATAGGTTTATTACAATCAAACGGTATTCTCGTTAAAGGATCTGATGGATGGGTGTTGTCAAAGAAAATAACGGTTGATGACCTGCCAAATTCAGAAGCTGTTGACGCACATTTTCATCAAATATTTTCTGCATACCCAGCTAAATGGATGCGTGTTCTTGAAAGTGCATCCATAGTGGGTAGAAGTTTTGATGCGACTGTATTATCTGCAGTTTGGGGTTATGAATTGTTAGAAGTTCTAGATTTCCTTGAGCAACTAGAGGCACAGGGCATATTAGAAGATGTAAGAGAGGAGGATAACGTTTATCGATTTAAAGACAAGAGAGCAGTTGCCGGAATAAAATCTTTTTTCCCAAATAATTCTGGTGATAGGAATGCCAGACAAATTGTAATAGAATATAATAAACGTTTGGTAAACAATAATTCAGATATGATTTTAAAAAGGGCATTACATAAATCCGGTGATTTGTGGAAACATCTTGAAAGATTACTGAAGGTTCCAACAACAGATGATCAAAATATTGATGCCTTTTATTTAATTGAAGAACTAGCAATCAGATTTGCTTTAGATGCTGAAGAATTTGGTGTCTCTCCACTTGAAAAATTATCCTCTTTATTAAGTCAATATTTAAAAGTAGCAGAAGCAAATCAAATTAATACTTTAATAGCTGTAATCGAAGATGATTCTACAGAAGCTTTAAAAAGAATAGAAACTTTACCCGTTGGGTCAAACAGTCATTTGCACGGACTTGTTTTTTATACACGATTATTATTTGATAGATCCCACGTAAGTAATCTAGCTCCAGGTCAATATGAAATGCTTGATGCTGAAACTAGAAATGAAATTGCTTGTAGAATTCATGAGTATGGTCAAGGTTCTGTTTGGGTGGGAGTAATGGCTCTTTTGCTTAATCATCCTAAAATAACTGCTGAAGAAAGACAGGAAATCTCTTCTCTTTGGAAAGAAAGTGTTCCTTTATTGAGTGAGGCTCAGAATATGACTATCTCTACTTTTGAATTAGAAATACAAGGAAAAGACGGAGATTTGGAGCCTAATGAACTTCTTAATTATTGGCAAAATCATTGGATTGATGTGGTAGAAAAAGGATCGCTTCGTCATCAAAAAGTGGTTGCTAAAGCAATACTTAAGGCAATTAAAAGTAAAACGAAAAATTATCGTGAAGCCATTAATTGGTTTATTACCGAGGAGTCGCACTTTAGAGTTAACAAGAACGAAGGAATTACAATTATTTGGTTTCAAGTATTTCAAGAACTTCTTTTAAATGCTTATTGCAAAAATCTTCTTTGTCTTGAACATGCCGAACAATTAAAGATCTGGATGGATGAAATTGAAACATATTTTGATTTAAGATTTGGCGAAGAGTTATTCTCGCCAAGCTTTTTCAATTTTAAGAAATATAAAATTGAAGTGGAATTTAAGATTAATCCTGAGCATAAAGATGAACTCAGGATAGAAGCAGATAAACTTCATAGTTATGTAAAGAAATTTGACTGTCTACATCCTAAGAATGTTGCATCAGCACTAAAGACAATTGCAAATGTTTCTGAACATGATAAAGCTTTTGAAATTTTAAAAGAAATTTACTTTATTTACATAAATGTTAATGATAATTCTTTAACAAGTAAAAAGTCAATCGCTGCAGCATGTAAATCACTTACTATGCATTGCAGAAATAGATTAGGAAATTTTGAGGAATCACTAAAATGGGCTGATGAAGGTTTAAAGTGGGCACAAGATATATTTAAGAAAGACAAAAATTACAATATCGTTTCATACCACTTCTTTAAGGGTGCAGCTTTAGGTGAATTAAGAAAGTTTGCAGAGGCTTCGATAGAATTTGATTTGGCTTTAAATGGTATTGAACCTACTTCTGAATCATCACGATTTAAAATTGCACTTTACAGTATGCACAAAGGAGCATCTCAGGTAAGGGCTAATATAGAAGGCGGAAAAGAATTATTGAAAACAGCTATTGAATCTCTTGAATCAAGTGAACTTTCACCTTTCGTCACAAAATCTAATTCAAATAAGATTCAGGAATTAAAGAGTCTTTTAAAAGATTGAATGCCATTTTATTGATTTGGGACAAGAGGTGTTTACAATCAAGCTTAATTTGACTTTAAGTCTTTTTCAACAAGAGGAATAGTAATTATTAGTCTTCCGCCCACAAAAACCAAGCGGAAAGACTACACCAAATATTTAATTTTTACTTATTATTATTTGGATAACAAATAATTAAACTAATAATAAATGCAATAATTGATATTGGCATAGTATAGAGTAAAACATACATAGTATTGTCAATTAATGGATTAGATGTACCATCCAAAAAATTATCGAATCTCCATGCCCATGACCTATAATGTAGACAAACTGCAAAACCCCAGGCACCACATTACAATCCAACTGCTTTTATATTTTTAAGCACTATTAGTCCACTGATGCACATTAGAGCAACTGCAATATAGTCAGGCAATAAACCAGCCCAAGTCTGTCCAAATCGATAAGTAAATAAAGTTTCTAATACAAAGTGAAGTAGGGCAATTATTATTGTAAAAGTTGAAAAAAGCCGTATGAATTTTTTACTATTTATCATTAATAATTATTTTTTCATTCAATAATAAACCTCTTTTCTACTGATCCGTCATCATATATGTAGAAAAGTAATTGAAGGGAGGTGTTGTTGATTTCTCTGCCTAAATTATCAACTATTTTTTTAAGTTTTTTGTTGGGTATTTCTTCATGATTCAAATCGATATTCAGGACTGGATTACATCCTTCATTAAAAAAATCCCAAAGAATTCGACTTGGTGATACCCCGTCAATATCTTCACTAAACCATTCATGCCCACCGGGTTGGCCATATTCTTCTTCTACAGTATATAGTGAGAGACATGTTCCGTCATTGCCGCCTGAATAAAAATCATGTATTACATTTCCATTACTGCTTTCAGAACTCACAACTGATGATGGAGGAATGCCATTATGATTTAACCATAAGTTGACAACATCTGTAACCGAAGAATAATATTGATCTCCATTATAGGGTAATATATTATCCCCTATGCCATGAAAAATAATCACCGGTGTTGCTATAGATGTATCACAGTCTTGAGAACTGTCTAGCATAGCACCTGACATAACGCCAATTGCTGACATAAGATCACCACGTGTGCAAGCAACACTATATACAAGCATCCCTCCATTACTATATCCACCACCATATACTCTGCTATTATCAATTGAATACCCGCTAGAAATATGATTAATTAATTCTTGTACGAAATAGATGTCATTGTTGTAAATATGTTCACCTCCAAAATCTCCAGGTTCCCAGTAAACGTCTTTTTTTTGGGGTCTGTATGCGGCTTGGGGATATGCAATTAAAAAACCTTGTTCATCAGCGAGGTCGTTAAAACCATAGTAATATTCCATCATTTCATACCAATCATATGCACAACCTCCAAATCCATGAAATAAAATAACCAAGGGATATGATTCGCTTGTATCATATCCTATTGGAACATGTAAAATATATTCACGGGTTATGTTTTGTTCATCTATATTTTGAGTCATTATGTGATATCCAGGATGTTCGCAATTTTGTGTGCATGTAGAATCTGAAATGAATTGACAGAATAAACTGTTTGTCAATAAACACATTATGGTAGTATATGCTAGTCTCATAATTATTACTTTAATTAAAAGTACTTACTAACCTTTCTAAATTTAGTTTTAACGTATATTTTTTAAACAAAAATCACTATAAATTGCGTTTTATGATAAGACGTTTTCTTCCTTTAGCTTTATCTTTTTTGATTTACATACCTGTATTTTGTCAATCTTCAAATATTGTTGACATTGAAAGGCCAACAGGTATTTGGCATATGCTTTTTTACAATAAACAATTTAGCGATAGTCAATTTGGTATACAAGGTGATTTCCAAGATCGAAATTGGGATTTGAATGGTGATTTTGAGCAGAGATTGATTAGGAATGGCGTTACTTTTAAGCCAAATGATTCTAAATTATTATTAACTCTAGGTTATGGAAACATACAATCACGGATAGAAGTTTCAGATTCAGATAGAGAGCAGGAACACAGAATATATCAGGAAGCTTTAATTCCTTGGAATATAAATAACCGAATATCTACATCTCATAGATATAGATTTGAGCAAAGATGGATCGAGAACAATAAGATTAAAACGAGACATCGATACAACTTGTTTTTGAATTTTGCTTTGAATCAAGCTTCTTTTGAGAAAGGGACTATTTATTTATCACTATACAGCGAGTTTTTTCTATATTCTTGGGACATCATACTTGAGAGGCTTCGTCTTTATTCAGCTATTGGATATGAGTTTTCTGAAGGAAGTAAATTACAAATTGGCGTTATGAGACAGTATGTTGGCTCTAATGCTAAAGACCAACTTCAACTAAGTCTGCATAGGTTGATAAAATAATCCCATCTAAAACTAAAATGTGATCACATTTACACTTGGTTATGTTGCTTCTGATATCCATATAATTTGGCTTGTTATGGATGCAAGTACTTTCTGTTAAACATAAACAAAGATTAGAAATTACTCATTCTTTGTTGCGTTCAACTAGCTTTGATTCTTACCGGATAAAGGTTGTTTCTATATTGTTTCTTTTTAGAGCCATTAAATTATAATACAGTTAGTCGATAATAATTTTTTTTCTTAAGACTTTATCGTCAGTTGAAAGCTCAAGTGAATACATGCCTTTTGCATACTCAGAAACATCAATCGTTGTAGTTGCTCTTATTTGCTTTTCAAAAACTAGTTGACTTGATGAATCATAGAGTTTAATAGTTGTATTATTTCCATTTAAATCACCCAACTCAACTGTTAAGTTGGAAAAAGCTGGATTAGGATAAACAAGCATTGATAAGGCGTTTAATTCATCAACTACTGAAATAGGTATTCCAATACAATCACAGTTTTGTTGTAGCTCATCAAAAATTGTGTCGGGATTATTATCATCACAAGGGTCGCCTGTAAACAAACAACTATTATCATTTTGATTTGCAATTTCATCGTAATTACATGCGTTTTCATCAGTACATCCTGAAATTATGGGAGCTCCTCCACAAACAGCATTTTGATTAATTACAAATAGCTCATATTGAATGTTACAATCAGAAAATTGAAATTTTACTGTTCTAGCAAAATCAACTGCAGTTACAGTTTTAACGTTTAAGCCTAAAACTAAAGGAGTTTCTGGCGCGATATACCAATTCCCATTTGCAACAGTTTTAGCAACTCTATAGCTTGCACCTGTTTC
>CACHDD010000049.1 GCA_902578505.1 uncultured Bacteroidota bacterium
TTTAAATTACCAAGGTCCGCAAGATTTGCATTCATTCTTGCAACTGCAGCCCAACCACCTTCTTCGTTAAAATCTGTAA
Organism: uncultured Bacteroidota bacterium; assembly: GCA_902578505.1. Next base: position 80 of record CACHDD010000049.1, read on the forward strand.
GTCGAAGTTCGTTAGCCCAAACCACAGCGCACTTTTCTAATCCATCATCATCATATGGATAATTATCAATATCCTTATCTGGGTTTCTCACCCCCACCATTACCATTACGACATTAGCGAGGTTTGGATTACCTTTTACTGAAGTTCTAATACCTGTAGATGGATTTAGTTGTGAAAATTCTTGGAACACAGGCCATGCTTCTGGTCGTTCAATCTTTAGATTTTTTAGTTCGTTAAATTCAAAATCCATTTGGTTTTGTTCAGGCCAAATCAAATCTTCATTTGATGTCCCCCATTCTGTCACAGCTAGTGGAATCTCATACTCGTAATAATTATTGTCAAAATCCGACCCCAATCTTATGAACCCTGTAATATCCCCATCCTGCAGATTAGTCCCGTCGACTCCTGCCTCCGCGTGGAAATACATTTTGAGACGCTTATACATCCTCATATCATAATTGATATTTCGATAAGCTCCCCTAGCATCCCCATCCGCTAAACCACAAATTTCCATTGAAAGTGATTGTTCATTAAGTCGTCTTGCATTTACTGCGGCAACATCAATTTCTCTTATAATCCCTGGAGGAGTAACATAAGGAACTGGCTCTCTATTTCCATTTTCTTCAATGTTTACAGCGTTTAAGTTGAATAAGGTTGTCGTAGGATCTTCAGGCTCTACTTCTTGAGCACCTGCAAGACTTCCCTCGTATTTTCTCCACTCACCTCTAATTAGCTCCATTCTGGCAAACCGGATTGTCACTGGTTGAGACCATCCCTTTAAATACATTCTCATAAATCTAATAGAACGGAAATCAGTTATTGAGCCAACTCTGTCTTCGTATTCCTTTACTGGAATCTTAAACTGATACCACTTAATATTTCTCTGCTCGCTTGTTGTTGCGCTTTGGCTTTCAGTCTCAAAAACATCAGTGATATAATTTGTTCCTACATCTGAAATTTCTAAATCAGAAGGCCTCATCGAGATTTTATACTGGTAGAAACTCTCTATTGTTCCCAAAGTTATATCATCATTTATGTCCTCTGTATTTGGAATGGTAGTGGCGGCAATTGGATATCCATTAGGCGAGCCTGTATTAGAGTTTCCTTCATACCTGCTAAAATTCTTGTATCTATCAATTATGTTCAGATTTTCTGCCTGTGATCCAGGGTCTCTAAAATACTCAAAGTCGTCTGCTGAAGGATCGGCCTCAATAATTGCAAGAGCTTCAGATGTTAACCCCGATGCCTCAAGGCTAGTTATCCAGTCGCTGAAGAATTCCCTCTCATCATTAGAATTCAAACCATCAAGTCCAACGTCCTGCATCTCGTAATTTCCAGTTGAATTATCAAAGGCGTTTACAACGTTAAAGATCGATGGGTCAGGATATACAGCTAGTGCACTTGTATCCGTTTCTTGGTCTATATTATTTGCCGACGGCAATCCATTTTCAAACTCAAGTTGACTGTCATTGAGTACGTCCTCACTTACGTTTCCAAGATTTATATATAGATCTCCTCCAGTAGTGTTTTCACTATCATCATTGAATGGATCCATTATCCAAAACTGGATATACTCAATGTTTGCCTGCTCAAAGTCTGTAGTAGTTAAAGCTCGTTGAACCCCTGACCATCTAGTCTCTGGCTCTTCTAATTTTCCATCCTCAGTAAGCCCGTATGCTATGTCGTCTCCCTCAGCTGGAACGTAGTTATATGGACCTCTTTCGTCTGGCCAATAGCTCAAATCGAAGGTGGGGATGTTTCTAGGTGTTCCAGGTTGGTAATCCCTATTTGGAAAAATTTCTTGTTCGAGTATTTGACGCATCCTGTGATCGTTTCTCACATCACTACTTACCTGTCCATCTTGCAAACCAGATCCTGAATAAAACGCAGGGTCAATTGTATACCAAGCAAGAGCGGCTCTATTGTAATTTGCTTGTGGAGAAGCCTCGAAAGCGTGTTCGGGAAATAACTGATCATTCATTCCTTCATCATCAGGAGTAGATGCTAAGAACCATCTAGATACAGATCTTATATCAATTGTAGATTGAGATCCCTCAAAATCATCTATGTAAGCATTCCCTTGTTCTCCTATTGCCCTGCTATGTCCTGGTATTAGATACGCTCCCTCTGCACTTAAGTCAATCGAAGACTCAGCTGTTGTACTGTAAAAAGGGAGTTTGTCAAGAATTTTGGTGAGGAGTTTACTTTCTGTTTGCCAAGTGAAATCCATACCTAAAATTGTATTCTTTACAGGCTCATCTCCTATATCTACCTTTTGTGTTAGGGGCCTTTCTCGTAAGTTTAGGAAGGTAGTACCAATTGTGAAATTATCACTTGCAACATAGTCAAACCTTGTCCCCATAAGAGTTTTGGTTTGGATATTAAACATAGAGTTTGACTCAAGTGACACCCTAATAGTTTGGCCTGATTCTAAGAGACCGTCATTGATAATTCGAACTCTTCCCATATTATAATCAACAGTGTAATCCTGATTTTCAATCAATCTAACTCCTCCTGCTGTTACAGTAACTGACCCCTCTGGAACGTTAAAAGCATTAAGAGCAATTTCTGAAGAACTCTCACTTTGGAATTGGCCCTTGATATGATATCTGTTAAGTGACGGAATCTGTTGCGCTGCAGTTTTTGTACTGTCATAAAGTGGATCAAAAACCAAAGTTTGGATAAGAGCATCTTCCAAATTATCGTCTTCTACTCTTGCCTTTATTTCCTTTCTTAAATTATCACCGAAAGGCTCAACAGAAGGGAAGAAAATCCTGCCGTTTTGACTGTTAATCGTTCCACCTTGAGTTGCAGCGTTGTCGACGTAATCAAAAACACCATCTTGATTTGGCATTGTATTTATATCCAAACGATCAAGTCCTAAGAGCTGAAGCAGAAGCGTACCATCTAGAGGGTCTCGTGGTATGTAGTTTAAATCAATACCAGTCGATGGATCGTTATACCAAATATCAAGTCTGAAATCTTCCTGACTTAGGCCAAAAGCCTGCATGCTGTATACGTTTTTCATCATTCCATCCCAAAGTGGGGATGGATCACCATTATCCAGATCGAGTTGGGTGACTGATGATTTCAGCATTTTAAGTACTAAGGCACCTGGTGCTGTAAATCCATCCTGAGCGAGAGTTCCTACTTGATAGGTTTGGCCATTGAGCGTATACTCATATGCAACAGCTAGAACCTCTGCATTGTTAAGTGATTGCCTAAGCGATATAAATCCGAGTCTAGAATTATAAGTAAACTCTGAAGGAGTTAATTTTCGGGCATTACCAACTCTTTCGTAGTGTACTCCTTGTTCAAATTTTGTGGAATTTAAATTGCGGTATGAAGCAATTGCGGTGTTCGCATCTGTAAAGCCCATGATTTGCTCATTATTGACAAAATCATAAAAAATATCATTGTTATAGTTGTTAGGAGGATGATTAAAATCCGTTGTTGGTGCTGTATTTGAATTATTTGTAAGAGAAGTTAAATTCAAGTTAGAACTCATATAATCTTGATGCTCCCCCAGATCTGTAACTGCAATAACATTTCTTACATCCTGAGTGTTTGCCTGGAGGTTTACTACCCAAACCTCAATTCTATTGATCACAACTCCTGAATTTGGAACAGGCAAGCTTTGCATCGCAGTATCGTACTGGTTTCGGAAGTATTGTGAAAGGAAATAGTGTCTATTTGCCTCATAGTCGTCAGCACGAATATTGAATTCTTGTGTTTGGGCTCCGCCTTCAACTTCAATATCCCGTCTCTCACCTTTCTGCTGAGAAACAATAGTTGAATTGTAAAGTCTTCCCCATTGAGTCTCGAGCTTAACTCCAAACAAACTTTGGGATCCAGTAATTAAAGTTCCTTGAAGTGGAAGTGAAATATTACCCGCCTCGATATTTTTTAAAATATCGTCTTCCTCGCCTTGATATCCAATGTTCATTTGGTTTTCAAAATCAAACAGTGATTCAGTGTTGTAATTCGTTCCAAGTTCGATTTTATCACCAATCTTTCCAGTTATATTTAACTGAATCCTCTGATCAAAATCAAAAGTTGTTACCCTTCTCTGTCGTTCTGGTATTCTTGGGTTTTCTGTATTTGAGCTATTAATGCCAAATGATATCTCCGCTGAACCTTGAGGTATAATTTCAATCTCATTTGATCCAAAGATCATTTCGAAAAGTTCGTTGTTGATCTCAAGCTTTGGTGCGAATGCTCTGTTTGCCTGATCGTCTTCTTCCTGCAACTGATTCCAAAACTCTGTGAGATTTCCACTAATGTCATAATCTAAAAACTCATCAAGAGTAAAAAGAGAAGAGGGTCTAAACTGTAGGGTGTCTCCAATTGTTTGTTGGACAATATATTGGCCTGTTTCTATATCATAGACTACGCTGTAGTTGATATTTTCGGGCCAATCTAGACTTAATCCACCCGTATTTTCAACTGGATTAAACGGATCTTCTCCGCCATGTGGAAAAGGTAGATCAACCTCTGTAGTATCATTTTCTTCGTCTATAGTTTGAGCGTAAGCATAGAGGTTGCAAAAAAGCAAAGCCAAAAGGATGCCAAAATTGGCACTTATGCTACCGATTTTATTCACCTATCTTATCGTTTAAAGCTCCTTCAGTGCCTGCTTAATCAATACTTCCAGCGCAACAGCGCCATCCGATCTCTGAATAATTCCATCGAGAGCCTTATCCACACGTTTTTTGTCAAAGCCTAAAGAAGTCAAAGCCATTAACGCTTCTTTTTTAATTGTATTGTGCGGCGAAGATATTTCAGATAATGTCCCCGAAGACCCTGTTTCTTGGCCAACTTTGTCTTGGAGATCAATAATTATTCTAGAGGCAGTTTTTGCACCTATTCCTTTTACCTTTTTCATAGCATCTACATCACCTGAAGCAATGACCTCAGAAGTAGTTGCAGAATCCATGGCAGAAAGTATCATCCTTGCTGTATTTGCTCCAACTCCACTTACTCCAATTAGCAGCAAAAACAGCTTCCTCTCCTCAACTGAAGCAAAGCCAAATAGAGTTTGGGAATCCTCTCTAACAACAAGATGAGTATGGATAAAAATATCCTCTTGATCTAGGATAGTTTCAAAAGTGGTCAAACTAATTAGAACCATGTATCCAACTCCACCACATTCAACCACAACATGTGTTGGGTATTTCTCAACTAATCTACCGTGGAGGTGGTTAATCATGACCTTGATTTATTTTGGGCATCGACTACAGCTAGTCTGACCATGTCGACTATTTCCTTAGCCGTAGATCCTTGTTGTAAAATATGAACTGATTTCTTCATACCCAAAAGAACTGGTCCCTGTGCCTCCAATCCACCCATTTCCATGAGAAGCTTATATGAAATATTCCCTGCTGCAAGGTTTGGAAAAATTAATGTATTAACCCTTCTTTTATGAAGAATTGAAAATGGATATGATTCAGCCAAAAGCGCCTTGTTAATCGCATAATTTGCTTGAATTTCTCCGTCTACAATTAAATCTGGGTGATCCCTGTGAAGAATCTTAGCTGCCTCAGCCATCTTTTTTGCATCGTCCCCTTTTGACGAGCCAAAATTACTATAGCTTAAAAGAGCTATTCTTGGAACTATTCTAAGTCTGCGAACGGCTTCAGCCATTAATAGAGTAATCTCAACTATTTCCTCTGCAGATGGATTGACATTTACCGTAGTATCTGCAAAGAACATGGGGCCTTGTTTGGTTTGTAGGATATACATCCCCGCAACTTTGTTAACTCCCTCAGCCTTGCCAATTACATGCAATGCTGGCTTTATCACATTTGGATAATTTCTTGTAAGACCACTAACCAAAGCGTCTGCCTCACCAGTCTCCACCATCATTGCTCCAAAGTAATTTCTTTGACGCATATTTCGCTCTGCTTCCAGAGCAGTTAGACCATTTCGCATCCTTTTTTCGTAAAGGATTTTTCCATATCTAACTCTTCTTCCTTCTTCTTCGTCTGAACGAGGGTCAATGATGGTGGCAGAATCTAATTTGAGACTATTTTCTTCTATAATCCCTTTAATTTTCTCCCTTCTTCCAATTAATATTGGATGAGCAATTCCTTCATCTACAGCTTGTTCGGCTGCCTTTAGTACTTTATAATGCTCTGCCTCAGCGAACACAACCCTCTTGGGATTCTTTGTTGCTCTGTTGCTTAAAGACCTAGAAAAATTGGTCGCCTGACCTAATCTTCTTAGAAGAGTTTGCTCGTAAACTTTCCAATC
>CACHDD010000050.1 GCA_902578505.1 uncultured Bacteroidota bacterium
CTGATACATTCGGCCTAGCCACCAAAGCGGAAGCATATTTACAACGAGGTGCCATGGACCATTATGGATAAACATATATGTTACTACAGACCATGGTCTATTTTTCAACACTTCTAAATCTGCCGTGCAGGCAAGCCAAAAAAAGCCTTCATCCTTTACAAACATTGAAGTTATTTTAACGACTAAAAAGACTAGGACATTAGCCCAAATCACTCTGTAAAGTATGCTGCCAGAACTCCAGCCCTTCTTTATCTCTTCCCACATATCAATAAAAATTTTTTCTATTCTTCTGCCACTGCTTTATCAATAAGAATCCAAACACCATGCCACCCAAATGCGCTACATGAGCTACATTATCCCCAGGGCTATTACTCATCGCTAAACTGAGCTCTATAAGTCCGTAAATAATGACAAAATATTTAGCCTTAATAGGTATTGGAGGGAAAAGAAGTATTAGTTCTGTATTGGGAAAAAGCATCCCAAAACCCAACAAAAGTCCATAAACACAACCGCTTGCTCCCACAACTCTACCTGCTATACCGTCGTAACTTATTTGGTCGATAAGTTGAAAAACTTCGTATCCAACTGTAGCCTCATACATGAAAAATGCACCAATACCACAAAGCATGTAGTACTGCAAAAACCTTTTGGAACCCCATGCTCTCTCAAGCGCAGAACCAAATACAACCAACGCGAACATATTAAAGAAAATGTGCGTGAAACTACCATGCATAAACATGTGGGTGATAACTTGCCATGGCTCAAAATTTGCGCCAAGCGGGTAATGCCCCATCAAAAGTGGCTCAAGCCCTGGCATCGCAGATTGGGCTAGAAATACTAGAACGTTGATTATCACCAAGTTCTTAACTACTGGGGTCATTCTATTTATCATCAGCCTAATATATTATCAATTGATTTGGTATTGAAAACTGTAAATACGCTTTTACCACATGGGTCTGTTGCTGGAGATTCGCAAGAGAATAATCTGCCAATCATTGCAGATATTTCCTCGTCTGTGAGCTTTTTTGTCTTAGGAATTGATCCTGCTTTAGCCCAAACAACAGCAAGCCTCTCCTTTCTTACGTCCTCATCAGCCCAAGACCCATCTCTCAATACCTCAAGCACTGAGTCAATACAATCGTTTAGCCTACCAGCTAAACCAGAAGGAACTGAGATAATTTCTACACCACCCTCTTTCCTTTCTTCAAGTACTAAACCATATTTAGAAAGCACCTCTGAAGCGCCTAACAATAACATAGTATCCGCCTCTGGTATATCTACGGGTTCTGGAAAAAGTAACTTTTGTGATAATTCATCCGCTTCACCCTTGCCATCGTTTAAATACTGCTCATACAAAATCCTTTGATGTGCTCTTCTAGCGTCAATCAATATCAAGTTTTCACCTTGAATAGTAACTATGAATCTGTTTTGGAATTGGAAGAATTTAGGCGCCTCTGTCGATTCAATTGATTCTATTGCTTCAGTGGTTTTTGAAGTTTCCACCTCAAAAAACTCCTCTAAACTAGCTTCCTCAACAGCACCAGCCCCAAATCCCAAAGGTATCACAGCTCCGCCACCTCCTGACAACTTAAATGGATTGTAGTTAGGGTTAATTCGAACCTGAGGTTCTTCAATTATTTTATTAGCAGGGAGAGGGTCAATAGAAATTGAAAGCTCGGTATCAAAATCAAGCGATGGAGCAACATTATGCTTTCCAAGGCCCCGCTTAATTGTAGATCTAAGGATGGCAAATATGGCTTGGTCTTCTTCGAATTTGGCTTCCACCTTAGTAGGGTGAATATTCACATCTATCCTCTGAGGATCAACCTCTAAAAAGACTGTGTAAAGAGGATAATGACCAGGCATCAACACACCTTCATAAGCCTTCATAATTGCCTTATGCATCAAAGGGTGTTTGATAAACCTTCCATTTACAAATAGAAATTGATCACCCCTAGTCTTTCTTGAAAACGATGGTTTCCCTACAAATCCGCTAATCTTTACAACATCAGTAGTTTCATCGAGCGGCACTAATCTTTCATCGTACTTAGAGCCAAAAATAGCAACCACCCTCTGTCTTAAAGTTCCTGGTTTAAGACTGAATAGATCACTTCCATTACTCTGCAACCTAAAACTCAAATCTGGATGAGCCATCGCCACCCTTTGAAACTCATCTATAATGTGTCTTATCTCAACCTGATCCGACTTTAAGAAATTCCTTCTTGCGGGTACATTGAAAAATAGGTTTTTAACGGCAAACTGAGCTCCCTTAGGACAGGCAACCTTTTCAGTCTCTACTGTATCACTTCCATTAATAACAACCCTTGTACCCATCTCTGCTCCCGATTCTCTAGTCTTAAGCTCAACTTTAGCAACTGCAGAAATAGATGCTAATGCTTCGCCCCTGAATCCTTTAGTTACAAGTGTAAGCAAGTCATCAGCTGAGGAGATTTTAGATGTAGCATGTCTCTTAAAACACAACTCTGCATCATCAGCTGACATCCCCTTTCCATTATCAACTACTTGAATCAAAGTACGCCCAGCATCTACTACTACAACTGCAATTTCTTTGGCTCCTGCATCAACTGCATTCTCCATCAACTCCTTAACAACAGATGCAGGACGACCTACAACCTCTCCTGCTGCAATCTGATTAGATACGTACTCTGATAATTGAACTATACTACCCATTTTCTCTTATAAATTCTAATATCGATCCCCATTCAGTTGTCTCAGCCCAAATTATCATTCTATATGTTGCATAAACTAACAAAGCTCCAATAAGCAACGTCCTCAAAATGGCTTTTCTTGCAACCGTCCTTGAACTACCTCTCCTCTTACCAAAGCTCACCTTCGTTGGCAAACCCTGCTCAATCCTGCGCTTTCTATCCTCCCATTCCTCTCTAACCTCATTTGTATGACGAGACTTAAAGGAGAACTGACGAGGCTTAGTGCGCACGTTCCTAAAAATGCTTCTAAACTTAGGAGCTTTCATATAACGAATGTACAAGTGGCTTAGCCCTGTGGACTATTTGCCTCCTCCCAAGTCTTCAACACAAATTCAACATCCCTTACCCCTTTTTCTTCACAATTGTAATGGGCCAAAACCTTCATCAACACTCTCTCCATAGAAGCATCGGGACACGACGCGCCACTGGTTATCAATATCGTAGGGTTATGGGGAAGAAAGTCTTTTGACTTTTCTAGTGATTGTGTATGAATGTTGAAATGATTTAGAGTTCCATCTTCCTCCCAAGAAAGTTCGTTTCTCACGAAATAAGTTGGCATCTTTTTCTCACATAATTCAACTATGTGAGAAGTGTTTGAACTATTATATCCTCCAACCACTATAGCCAAATCAGCTCCTTCTTCTATGGCTCCCATAGTTGCCCTTTGATTGTCATTTGTCGCATAGCATAAAGTGTCCCTCGTATTTGCAAACCCTTCATCACCAACCGCTGATTTAACTATATCTGCTATCTCTTGAGTTTCTGTCGCAATCATAGTAGTTTGATTCACAACGCCCAACTTTTGAAGATGAGATTCAGGGTTGAATCCTTCTGTCGTTCTGCCTTTAAAAGCAGTCCAAAACTCATCAGCGATTTCTCCCCCCTTCCTAATTAAGTCAGCAAGTAAATTTGCCTCTTCCTTATCTGCTACAATCATAGCGTGCCCAGAAGATGCAGCGTGAGAAAAAGTAGTCCTAGTTTCTTCGTGGTCAGGTTTACCGTGAATTACTACAGTATACTCATCGGCACCGAGGTTTGCCGAGCGCTTCCAAACCTTTTCTACGAAAGGACAGGTAGTATTGTACTTAAGTACATCGACGCCAATATTTTCTAATCTGGCTTGAATTTCTAGCGTTGCCCCGAAAGCAGGAATTATTACTACGTCGTCTGACTTAACCTCACTTAAGGGAGTGATTTCTCTTCCTAAAGTGTCTTGCAAAAAACGCACACCTCGGCTTTCAAGATCCTCATTCACTACGGGGTTGTGGATCATTTGGCTTAAGAGAAAAATTCTCTTTCCAGGATTTTCAGCTATGGCTTTGTAAGAAATCTCGATAGCATTTTCCACACCAAAACAAAACCCAAAATGCCTCGCCAACTGAATCCTAACAGCACCAAAATCCAAGGTTGTAGGACTGAAGTCTTGCTTCCTTGCATCCATTTCCTTTCGCTTGGCTTTTACCCTAGAAATAATAGGGCTGCGGAAGTGGTTTGGGATATCGAAACTTCGCATTATTTAAGACCGCTTAAGATGTAATCAAAAAGTTGATTATTGAGTTCAATTTGAGGGTTTTCAAAGTTCCACGTAATATACTGCGGCTTCTCCACAATGTTACGCTCAATTATATCAACTATTGTGTTGCAGAATCCAGTTGAAGTTTTACTCACTAAAAGTGAAACTAAATCATTTCTATCATGCCAAAACTTGAGAAGCTCTGAGAATCTTCTCTCCTTGTGCCTCTGGTATTTTTTGCGGAAAGCTTGGAAGCTGGTGCTCACCTTTTGGCCTTGAATTAAAATCTCACAATTTGCTGTTGTAACACTATCGCGAATACCCATATCGTTGGTCGTAGTTATAGCCACATAGTGATTCCTTTTTACGCACTCATGAATCAACCTAAGACTCGAATTATTAGGAATCACTTTATCCCATGTGTTCATCAAAAAACAAATCTTCATCTACCAGTAAAGTTTTGCGTTTTTATCAAAAATTTCCTCTAATTCCTCATCCCATATATCGCCAGAACGCTTTGCGTATTTCCTAAGCACCTTGAGGCATTTTTTGGGATTGTGCTCCATATCATTGAGCTTTTCTAAGGCCAAAATCTGAATCAATGTTCCCTGCAATTGTGGTTCAGCATCGAACACCGGCCAATCATCTGTATCAATTTCCACAACAATATCCTCTGAATTAGCAATCCACTCTAAGGACCACGCGTCTATTGCTGGTGCTTGCTCAGGGCATCCATCAGCACCCTTCTCCAACCTCCATTCGATGGCGTTCATCACCCACTCCTCGTTAGCTACACCGTTTTCTGGCCAATCAGGAGCCCCTCCACAAAGGAGACATGCGAAACACCACCAAGGATTAAACATATGAATGCTTTTCTATGAAAAATATATTCAACTCCTCAAGCTGCTTTAGCATAGGAGTGTAGTAATTCGGAGTTACTGGAACTTGAACTCCTGTTTCACCAAAGCCAGGGCCTACTAACATGTATTCCGCAGCTAACGCCATTGGCAGTCCAACTGTATTCGACATGCCAGTGTAAGTTTGGTCTACGCCTTCTATACTCAATTCAGATGTAATGACTTGGCGCTTGCCATCCTTTTCAAATTCAAACCTGTGCCACATAACAATTAAATCCCTATCACCACCTTTTAGCTCCCACTTCTCTTCAATAAGAGATTGTAATATGGCTGCAGGTGTTCCTTTAGTTTGAGAAGGGCCACTTTGTTGATCGAATAGTCCCAACCATTCAACTCTATCTAAATCCTCATCGTTAGTATTTAGCAAGGATTTCACACCATCTCTTACCGATCCCTCACACAACTCTGCTGGCAAAAATGTCCTTGTCCAATCAGCCCAACTCAAACCCTCAGGCCAACTCAGCTCAACGTCATCACTGACCAACCCCAATCTCACAAGCAAATTCCAAGACTCGCAATACCCCTCTCCTCTTAGAGTACCCCTGATAAGCGTATCAACCCCATCTAGTCCATATGTATCTATATAAGAAAGAGAATCTCTGTTTGGATACCCCATGTACATCCTTCCATCAACTTCAACTGGTCTTAATTTTCTGAAAACTCTATATGGAGGTTCGAGCTTTACAGACCCGTTTTCCTTAAACGTTGCTGAGCCACCTTGACCTGCAAGAACTACGTTTCTGGGGTTCCAGCTAATCTTATAATGCCAGGGATTATCGTCAGAATCTGGAGCAACAAGTCCACCGCAGTAGGATTCAAAACCTATGAGGTTACCTCCTTCAGCTTTGATTTGGTCTATGACCTTCATTGCGCTCATGTGATCAATCCCTGGATCAAGGCCTATTTCATTAAGTACTAAAACCCCTGCCGCTTTTGCCTCAGAGTCGAGTGATTTCATCTCGTCGCTAACATAGCTAGGCGTTATGACTGGCACACGGTTTTCAATTGCAACCCGAGCAACGCTTGGATGTAAAAATGCCGGCAACATGGATAACACTAAATCGCTTTCTGCAATTCTTTTATCCCTTTCATCATTGTTTTCA
>CACHDD010000051.1 GCA_902578505.1 uncultured Bacteroidota bacterium
TGGCCTATTCACTTTAGGGGCCTTTATCTCAAGATTTTTTTCAGGTAGAATTGCAGATAGAGCTGGAAGGAGGGTGGTGATGGTTTTTGGAACTACAGTAGCTGCCATTGCAGGTTTTGTCTATGTGTTAGTTGGAAAGATGCACGACACTTGGTCTGCAAATCCAGAAACCGCAATGTGGGGTGTTTGGTGTTTTCTCGCTCTTAGAATGCTGCACGGTATGAGTACAGGATTTAGGCCCACAGGGACAAGTGCATTCCTAACTGATATCATTCCTAAAGCAAGGAGGGGTGAAGCTCTTGGATATCTTGGAATAGCAGGAAATGCTGGTATGGCTGGAGGACCAGCACTAGGCAGTTATCTCGCAGTAGAATACGACTATGATGCGATGTTCATTACATCTTCAGTTCTAGGGATAATTGCTTTATTGTTCACATTGAAGCTTCCGGAATCACTTCCAAACCCCAGAAAAGTCATTCTCGATGACCTGAATATATTAAAGGGAGGAATTTTCGAAAAATCAGCTTGGCCTGCAGCATTGTATTTGATTCCAATATCAGCTGCATTTGGAGTCTTCCTAACAATAACACCTGACTTTGTTGATGCTCTAGGTTTTAAGTACAAAGGGCTTTTTAATACGATAATTGTATTGTCCTCAATATTTATGAGATTTATTGCAGGTAAGGCTTCGGATAAGTATGGAAGAGAACCATTGTTAGTATTTGGTGGATCTTTGCTCTTAATTGGGATGGGTATTATGAGCATTGCAACAACAAAGGAACTTGCTGCCTTGGGTGGTGTAATTTATGGACTTTCTATAGGTGTGAATATGCCAACCATCTTTGCTTGGACCGCTGATTTGGCCCCAAAGAATAGAGTAGCTTTGGGTTTGAGTACAATGCTCATGGCCCTAGAAATAGGAATTGGTGGTGGTGCCTTTATTTCTGGGACTCTCTTTGCATCGAACCACGAACTCTTGCCCAACATCTACTTATTCTGTGCGGTATTAGCGGGGATGTCTGCATTTTTGCTTTGGATTTTTTACAGGAGAAACTTAAGCTTGAAAAAATCACCAATTGGGGTTGAATAACTATTATTTAACCCAAACCATTAGTCGATATGTTGTCCGTATTTTTCACTTATGAATAATATCATAATGGATCGTTTGATGGTAAAGCAAAATGAGCGTAAAGAAAGCTTAGGAACTTTCTTGAGCAAGAAAGCGCAAATGCTTCGCGAACAACGAATTAAAGATGGACTAATTACTCAGGAAATTAAAGGAGATATATCAGCTTAAAGCTGCAGATTCTGTTTGGAATGCTCTGTCTACCTTTCTAAATAATCCCTGAAGGACCTTTCCTGGTCCAACTTCAGTAGCTGAAGTTGCGCCAAAAACAATCATCGCCTCCATGCTTTGAGTCCATCTAACTGGAGCTGTAAGTTGAGCAACTAAATTTTCTCTAATAGTATTAAGGTTAGTTTCTGCATGTGCGCTAACATTTTGGAATATAGGGCAACGAAGTTCACTGATGTTCGTAGCTTCAATAGCAGATGCAAGCTTTTCTCTCGCTGGTTCCATTAACGGTGAGTGAAATGCTCCACCAACAGGAAGCATTAGAGCTCTTCTTGCTCCAGCTTCAGTTAAAGCTTTACAAGCTGCTTCTACAGATGTAATTTCTCCAGAGATTACTATTTGACCTGGACAATTGTAATTAGCTGCAACAACAACTCCGTCTGTAATTGCGCAAATGTCTTCAACTATGCTGTCTTCTAAACCCAAAATAGCAGCCATTGTCGATGGTGTTCTTTCACAAGCTTTTTGCATGGCATTTGCTCTTGCTGAAACAAGATTTAACCCATCTGCAAATGAAAGTCCTCCAGCAACAACCATTGCACTAAACTCACCTAGGCTGTGTCCAGCAACCATATCTGGCTTGATTTGGTCTCCTAAAACTTCAGCAAGAATTGTTGAGTGAAGGAAAATTGCTGGTTGAGTAACCTTAGTTTGCTTTAGTTCCTCAGGGGTTCCATTGAACATAATATCTGAGATGTTAAAGCCAAGAACGTCGTTAGCTTCTTCAAATCGTTGCTTAGCAATTGACGATGCATCATAAAGATCTTTACCCATGCCAGGGTATTGTGATCCTTGTCCAGGAAATACAAATGCTTTCATAAAAAAGTATTTTATCGAACTAAGTAAACATGACCAGATTCTTTAATTGCTCCAAGTCCATCGACCATTTTGATTTCAATTTTCCAAGTGAATTCTTCAGTGCCTGTTGCGTAGTATTCACCACCTCCACTAATAGCATTTTCTCCAATCCATGGTTCTTCAGGAGTTGTGGAAAAAAATACAAGATTACCCCATCTATTATATATCCAAAGTTCATATTGAGCAATTATTTCCTTGCCACTAATAACAGGCCACCATGCGTCGTTATTTCCATCATTATTTGGAGTAAAAGAATTTGGAACAAAAATCTGTAGAAGGTTATTTACAGAAATAGTTTGAGTGCTAACATCTGAACAACCGTACTGATTAGTTGCATACAACTGAACCTGGTAATCGTCAGCTTCATAATATTCATGAGATGGATTCACCTCAGATGATCCGTCCCCATCACCAAAAGACCAAATAAAATCTGTTCCTCCATTTGTTAGATTTGTAAAGTTTACAATTGGCTCAAGTATATTGATGTATGTTGAATTTGTTGTAAAATCAGCAACAGGTGAATTCCATGCTTCAAAGGCGGGGTCAATATCTACTTCTACTGAACATCCTTCAGGAGATGTTACAGTAAATTCAGCTTCGTAATAACCTGGGTACTCTATATTTAGAATGTATGGAGAATTAAAGTTTGTAGGAATTACAAATCCAGGAATTTCAAGATCAAAACTTGCAGCACCGGTCGTTGTATTTAAAATTTCTACTTGTGTTGGTAGACATACAGAATTTTGCAAAAATGCGATTTCAGGAGTAGGTGCTTCAACAACTATAAAGTTTTGGCTTGATTGGTTTGTGCACCCATATTGATCAATCACCTCAAGTGTCAAAGTAAAATTTCCCATATCTGGAGTTGTTAGCAATGGTAATTCGTTGACTGTTTCAGTACATGTGCTAGATCCCGTTGGTAATAGAGTCCATGTGTAAGGAGAATTACCAGCTGTACATGTTTGACCTGTGAGCTCAGATGAACTATTGACTGCATTTATCATGGCATCTACACCTTCTTCATAACACAAAATTGTATCTAGTAAATAAAAATCGCTTACGGGTATTGGGTGTACTGTAATAGGAACAATCTCAGTTGCAGTACAAGTGGGATTAGTAGAAGAAATGGCTGTATAACTTACGTCGAAAACACAATCACCAGTATTATAATCAAGACAATCAAATGTCATTTGTGTTATATCAACTCCGGTCTCTGAAGATCCGTTATCGAAGTTCCATGCAGTAATTCCAGCAAATTGATTAGTAGCTGTGAAGTTTACTGTCAAAGGAGTACACCCTTCGTATACATCAGCAGTTGCTGTAATGACAGGAATTTGTGACGTGTTTACAAAAATTGTTTGAGTTGATTGGCAAGCTGCACTTCCAGCTTCAACAATAAGAGTAATTTCAGCTACTCCAGTTTGGTAAGCAGGACATTCTGTAAAAGTGTCTAAACTTGAATGAGGATTACCATCTAAAAACCAACTGTATGTAAAAGAAGCTCCGCTAGGATTATCATCAAATTGAACGGACAGATTAATGCATTCTCCTTCACAAATATCTGTATCACCAATTATTTGAAAGGACGTGTTTGCATTGATGGTATTAGTGAAAGTCTCAGTTGTTGAACAAGTTAGATCAGATCCATCACTGTATTCAATACTGCCTGTAGCCTCTACATTTAAGTCACCTGGAATAATATCTGTATATCCGAGCGATAGAATATTAAATTCTGGGTTAGTACCGTCTGGATTTACTGAAGATCCATTTTCATTTGGATTTGAAGTCCAAGAATAGCTTTGAGCGCCACTAATATCTACTTGAATATTTTCTCCCGAACATGGTATTCCTGAGAAAATAAAATCCAAATCCGGTGAAGTCCTTGTTTCAACAACGACAGATGCTTCTGCTTCACAATCGTACTGTTCTGTAAGTATTACAGATGGCGATGTGACGATTGAAGTTGCTGAATATATTGTTCCATTTATTACAGGTTGATAATAATAACCGTTAGAATATGGATTTGCTCCACTTTCATTCCATGTAATATTTCCGTTTGTTGTAGTTTCAATGTAGAAAGGCTCATTTTCACAAATAGCTGGAGCATTTAAGCTTATTTCTGCACCCTCTAACATTTCAACAACAATCACAGAACCATTATCGCAGCCATTATTCGCTGTAACAAGACAGAAAATATCATTTAACCCAGCATTTTCAGTATATGTAAAAGTTGAAGTTAAACTATTATTTGAACTTCCATTATTAACAGGGAAGCTATTTACAAACCATTCAAAAGTGTAGTCTGAAGGGTCCATTTCAGTTGTTGCAGTAACTGTCTCTTCGGGTCCGCATAGAACAGTCCTGTCAACAGATAATGATACATTTGGTATATCTAAAATTTCATAATTAAATATTGCAGTACTTGTGCAAGACTGTGTTCCATAATTTATAGTTCCATCAACTGTTCCTGAAAGGGATGCTAAATTGCTTTGAAATGTCGCAATCCCATTTTCTTGACTTATTGGTGTTGGATTCCAATTGTAAATATTTGCTCCAGTTGCAGTTAATTCTGGCTCTTCATCTTCACAGAACGTAGTTCCGATAGAAGGGCTAACGATAAGTTCTGGACTAGGAAAAACAACTGCATTTATAGACGCTTGAGAACTACAAACAAGAACTCCATCTAGAGTTCCGGTGTATACTGTTTGTCCTAAAACATCTACGGTAGTTGCATTAGCCATTATTGCAGACTGAGTGTCCATTCCTCCAACTGCTAATACTGGATTATTTACATTAAAAAGTGTAGTAGGCCAAACATATTGCGTTGCATTTCCGTTAGCTGTAAATACAGCATCATTATCACTACATGAAGCAGTTGTCACAACATCAATTTCTACGTCAGGATAAACTTCAACATTCAACTCTTTATTAGTTGAACAACCATTTGAATCAGAAATTGTTAGAGATATACTAGCTGGTCCGTCAATTTGATCAATATCGTATGAATAGCTTGAAAAGTTTTCGTTAACAGCTTCTGAATACTGCAAAGATCCATTGATATACCATTCAAGTAAGAATGGGTTAAGGCCATTTTCAATTGTTGCGTTAACCTCAATTTCTTCGTCAGAACAAAATGCAAGATTTTCTGACGAGAGCGTTAATTCTGGCGCTTCATATACAACAATGTTTTCAAGGATAGTAACTGTGTTTTGAGATAAATCACCTTCAAGGAATAAAATGATTTGATGATTTCCTGGTGATAAGTCTTCTATTATGATAATATCTGTAAATAATACATCTGAGGGTTCAGTACAGAATAAAAATGTCTGGTATGAATATGGAACTCCATATGGCGCTCCGTCTACGTATACAGACAGGTTAAGTTCGTTATTGTTGTGTGGAGCTATTTCAAAAGCAATTTGAGCTATACCGTTTGTACAAGTTCCATTAGTAGCATAATTTGTGTAAAATAACTCTGGATCACCTGCAACAGTAATTTCCAAAGGCTGCGTAGAGTTAACACCTGCGCAATCAGTTCCTATTAATGTGACATCATAACATCCTTCGTTGTAGAATTCAACAGCTAAATCAACAGTATTTGCATTTGTACTCTCTACATAATCCCAATCAACTCCTTCCGAACCATTATCTATTGTCCAAGCATATGAAACAGGAGTTCCACATGATTCGTTTATGCCAACAGAAGTATTTGTAAAGTGAACTACAAATCCGGATCCTTGCAATCCTTCTGTTGCATCAGTTGTGAATAAAGGAAGAACACTCGCGCTACCTTCAAATGACCATGCTTCTTGAAAAATGGAGCTGAGAGTTAAAATCCCAAAAAATAGAACCGTACGAATTGCTTGCATAGGGCTTCTTTGTGTGCAGGTTTAATTAATTCTGCAAAATAAGGAATTTAGCGCAGTTATTTGAACCCT
>CACHDD010000052.1 GCA_902578505.1 uncultured Bacteroidota bacterium
AAGAGACATAGCAGCACGAGTACGCTTACAAGCGAACAGAAGAACTGAATCGTTTAGAAGAATGTTACAACCTTCAATGTTAAGGTCACTAACACGAAGATTATCTCCGATGTTTAGTGCACTTACATCAGCATTAATTGCATCAGGAAGGTTTTCGAAAAGACCTTGAACTGGTACGCGACGGAAAAGAGTTTCCATACGACCACCTGCAATAACTCCTGCTGCTGTTCCTTGTGAACGAAGAGGTAAGTTTACTCTTACTTGCTTACCCTCAATGATCTTCAGTAGATCAACGTGTACGATGCGGTCAGTTACTGGGTGGAATTGTACGTCCTGAATGATGCACTTAGTCACTGTTCCATCGATGTCCATGTCGATAGCAAATACGTCGGGATTAACGACAAGTTTGCTCAACTTGATTTCATCCACAGAAAAGTGGGTTTG
This sequence comes from uncultured Bacteroidota bacterium, assembly GCA_902578505.1. Next base: position 445 of record CACHDD010000052.1, read on the forward strand.
GTTACCGTCTCCGTATAAAACTCCAGGAACACTTCCTGAATTTCTAAGAGAGACTGCATCTTTCTTTCCTACGTTCCCACGAAGAGAACCGCTCAATGATGCTGATTTCATAATAGATTAAAAATTAAAATGTGAACTTATACTTTCATTGCTCATTAAGCACTTAAGCACTTGAGCAAACATGTCATGCACAGGCAAGACAGTTATTTTACTTGTTGGGACACCCTCCTTTAGTGGAATGGTATCAGCGATAATAAATTCAGAAAGAACGCTATCCTCGATACGGTCATAAGCAGGTCCGCTTAATACTCCGTGAGTACAAATAGCTATAACTGATGTAGCACCGTACTCCATCATCAGGCCAGCAGCCTTTGTAAGAGTTCCAGCTGTATCGCACATATCATCAACGATGATGACATCCTTCCCTTTTACATCACCAATTACAGTCATGCTTGCTACTTGATTAGCAACTTCTCTCTGCTTGTAGCAGATTGCCATATCAACGCCAAGAGCTTTTGCGTATGTATTTGCTCTTTTTGTTCCACCTGTATCAGGTGTAGCGATGCAAAGATTGTTTAGGTCGAAATTTTCCTTAATGTGATTTAAGAAAAGAGTTGATCCGTAAAGGTGGTCAACAGGTACTTCGAAGAATCCTTGGATTTGGTCTGCGTGAAGGTCCATAGTGATTACTCTATCTACACCAGCAGCCATCAACATGTTTGCAACGAGCTTTGCTCCGATTGCAACCCTAGGCTTATCCTTTCTGTCTTGACGGGCAAAACCAAAGTAGGGCATTACTGCAATAATGCGCTTTGCACTTGCGCGCTTAGCGGCATCAATCAATAGAAGTAATTCAAAAAGGTTGTCAGTTGGTGGTGTTGTAGACTGAACAATTACCACCTCTTTTCCTCTAACAGTTTCTTCAATACTTACAGTGAATTCACCGTCAGAAAAGCGTGTGGTTGTAACAGGCACTAACTTTGTCCCATATGCTTTAGAAACTCTCTCAGCAAAATCTTGAGAGGTAGTTCCAGCGAGTATTTTAATCATATCAGACACGTCAACTTACTTAAGGGGAGCGCGAAGATATGGATTTTTTAGTGCTTTTTAGCTCTCTGGAGCTATGAGTTTAAATCCTTTACCATGAACGTTTAGGATTTCGATCCTATCATCTACTTTGAGATGCTTTCTAAGCTTGGCAATATAGACGTCCATTGACCTGCCGTTAAAATAGTTTGCATCTCCCCAAATTGCTGATAATGCGTGACTTCTTTCTAATAATCCATTTTTGTGACGACACAATAAAAATAGAAGCTCATTTTCTTTTGTTGTAAGCCTTTGTTTTTCTCCGTTATAGCTAAGCTGTTGCTTATTGTAATCAAAATCAAAAACGCCGATATTAAATGATCCAACTTCTTCTCCATCTTGAGGGAGAGATGATGTTCTTCGCAAAATCGCATTGATTCTTAGGAGCAATTCTTCCATACTAAATGGTTTGGTCATGTAATCATCTGCACCAACCTTAAAGCCTTCCAGGGTATCTTCCTTCATACTCCTAGCTGTGAGGAATAATATTGGAATTGATTTACTTTCTTTTCTTATTTCTGTTGCTACTTCGAAACCGTCCTTTTTGGGCATCATTACATCGAGAATGACAAAATCAAATGTCTCTCGGAAAAAAGCTTTAACTCCTTCAGCACCATCTTGTGCCCATGTTGTTACAAAACCTTTTGCATTTAGGTAATCAGAAAGTAGCTTTCCCAAATTGGGGTCGTCTTCACAAAGAAGAATTCTAATATATGATTTACTCATTCCTGTGGTGGATCAAATTTCAATTTTAAACAAAACACGCTGTATTTACTGAGCTCACTATCGACTGTGATTTCGCCTCCATGTCTTTCGACAACTGCCTTCACATAGCTTAGGCCCAGACCAAACCCCTTGACGTCATGAATATTCCCAGTAGGAACTCGGTATAATCTCTCAAATATCTTGCCAAGATGTTCCTTAGGTATACCTACTCCGTTATCCCTAACGCTAAAATTCAGTCCTTCGTCTGTTTGAAGTGTAGAAATTTTAATTTTAGGATTTTCTTTTGAGTATTTAAGAGCATTGTCAAGGAGGTTAAAAATAACATTTGTTAGGTGTGTTTGGTCTGCGTGAATAATTGGGTTAGAAGCCTTCAAATCAAGTTCAATTTTTCCACCTTGCTTCCTTACTTGCATTGCAACATTCTTTGCAACATCCTTAGCAATGTTATGGATATTTAGTGGCTGAAGGTATAGTTTCATTGATCCTTTTTCTACGAGTGACGCTTGCAGCACCTTTTGGACTAAGAGGCCCAACCTTTTGTTCTCCGCTTTAATTAAATCGAAGTAATAATTCTGTTGATCTTTATTTATTACAATATCATTATCACTAAGTGCTTCAGACGCCAATCCTATAGTTGATATTGGTGTTTTAAGTTCGTGAGTTAGGTTATTCATTAGATCCCTACGTATTCGTTCTATTTGCTTAGATTGCCTAACTGAATAGAAGACATAAACAAGTCCTATGAAAATACCAATTAGTAAAAGACCTGAGAGAAGAAAGGCTCCTAGCCCACCTTCCAATAAATATGCGCCTCGGTTTGGAAAGTAAACCTTAAAATGTAAATCTCTCATTTCAACAGAATACCCTTCCTCTACAAGTTGATCACGATATGGCTCACAATTACTGTCCAAAAACGCAGGTTGGTCATATGAGTCAAATGCTCCAAACACGCCAACTGCTTCAACTCCATTCTTCTTGAGAGCAATGTGTAAAAGAGAATCAACATCCATTGATTCCATTCTTCTTACTAGTGATTTAGATACTCCATGAATTGAGCTCTCTAAGGATAAAGCGCTTTTATTATCCTCTCTTGCGAAGCTTATATCTGCAGATACTTGAATCCATTCTGCTACTTGGTTTAGCGATCGTTCAACGCTTTGATCAAAGATTTGCCCTCTTAAATCAAGCACCTTTTTTAAACCCGTAACTTGTAATGCGCTAACAGAAATTACTGCAAAGGTCAAAGCCCACATAATCTTTGATGTTTTAAATTCCTGCATCTTTTTCAAAAGTACGACTATGGATATACCCCTGAATTAAGCGGGAATAAAATTCAACATCAATTAACAAATGAGGCCTTACCTTAGCTAATCCGATGATACCTAACGAAACTGTCGAACTAATTCACCAAACTGCAATAATTGAGGATGTCATAGGTGATTATGTTGAGCTCAAGAAGCAAGGCAGCAGCTTCAGAGGAATTAGCCCTTTTACAAACGAGAAAACACCTTCGTTTTATGTAGTACCAAGTAAGGGAATATTTAAATGTTTTAGCTCTGGCAAGGGAGGTTCTCTTATGACTTTTGTTATGGAGCATGAAAAGGTCAGCTACCCAGAAGCTCTTAAAATAGTCGCGCGTAAATACAATATCGAGATTGTTGAAAAGGAGAGAACAGCAGATGAAATCCAAGCAGAAACTGCTCGTGAGAGCCTAAGTGCGGTTGTGTCTTGGGCTCAGAATTGGTTTATGAATCAATTGCAAACAGAACATGGTAAAGCCATAGGTTTATCATACTTCCATAGTAGAGGATTTAGCGATGAGATAATTAATAAATTCAAATTAGGATATTGTCCAGATGGTTGGGATGTAATGACAAATGCGGCTATAGAATCAGGATATAAGCATGATCGTCTTGTGGAAAGCGGGCTTTGTAAAAAGAAACAAGATGGACGCCTTTTTGACTTCTTCCATGGCAGGGTAATGTTCCCAATTAGAGATGTGACGGGACGGGTTATTGGTTTTGGTGGAAGAACGCTCAATACAGATAAAAAGATTGCTAAATACTTTAATAGCCCTGAGAGTCCTCTGTATAATAAGTCAAAGGCGCTTTATGGTATTCATCTAGCTAAAAACACAATAACTAAGGTAGATAATTGTTTTTTAGTTGAAGGCTATACGGATGTTATCGCGATGCATCAGATTGGAGTTGAAAATGTAGTTGCATCAAGTGGAACAGCTCTTACTGTTGGCCAAATAGCACTAATACGGCGCTTTACAAAAAACGTAACAGTTTTATTTGACGGGGATGCCGCAGGAATGAGAGCTTCCCTTAGGGGGATTGACCTCCTTCTTAAAGAAGGTATGAAAGTAAAAGTTTTAACTTTCCCGGATGGTGACGACCCAGATAGCTATTCTAAAAAAGTAAGCTCAACAGAATTTCAGGAATTTATACATGAAGGTTCCCAAGATTTTTTAGCATTCAAATCTGATCTTCTAAGTGAAGGAGCTGGAGATGACCCTATTCAAAAGGCTGATCTTGTAAAATCTCTTGTAGCTACAATTGCTTGTATTCCTGACCCCATCCAAAGAACGGTATATGTGCAATCAATTGCAGCCCGTCTTAAACTTCAAGAGAAACTCCTCCACACTGAGGTAGCAAAAAAGGTTGCAGTGGATGTCGCAGCAGAGCTAAAAACAGCAAACCGTAACCAGACATCACAACCTGTGTATATTCCTACAATACATCTAGACGAGGAGCCTGGCTTGCCGAAAACTTTACGCACGGAAAGGAATTTGCTTGAAGATAATTTAGTCCGCTTACTTTTAGAATATGGAGAGTCCATGGTGAGGATTGAAGCCCACACTGAGGATGATGAGAACTCTTCTGAAGTGGATGTAACCTTTGCCGAGCTCATGGTTCACAGGATTGAAACAGAAAATATTTCGATGGAAGATCCGTCCACCGAATACATACTTTCTCAATATACATCAAGTATAGACAAGGGAGAGATCCCATCAACGGAAACATTCTTTACAGGCACAAAT
>CACHDD010000053.1 GCA_902578505.1 uncultured Bacteroidota bacterium
ACTGACCAACCGTTGCCTAGAAGCTCTTCAATTTTTACAAGATCTTTAGGAGTATCTATAGAGGGAGTTCTATGTTCAGTTGTTCCTACAACTATTTTAATGCCTGCCGATAGCCATCTTAATTGCTCTAGATTTTCTCTTTCTTCTAAAACTGATGGTGTAAGACCTGAGATAACATTTAAAACTGCCGATTTAAAACCATAGAGTCCAACATGCTGAAGCCACGGGCCTTCATTGTGAGGTATAGGACTTCTTGAAAAATACAGAGCCCTTCCGCTCTCGTCTCTAACGACTTTTACTCGATTAACATCTTCTCTTCCTGGGTCAGAAGATTTCATAGGATAAGCCAGAGTTGCAATGCTTACATCGGGTTTCTTTATTAATTCTACAAGAGACTTTAATTGTTCGGGGTGAACAAAAGGCTCGTCTCCTTGGACATTAATAACTGCATCTGGTTCTGGATCGAGCTTTTGCATTGCGTCAAAACATCTAAGTGTCCCATTTTCACAATCAATCTTAGTCATGACTACTTCTCCACCAAAACCATCTACTACATCTTTTATTCTAATATCATCTGTTGCAACTATTACTTTATCTACTACTCCAGAATCTGTTACTCTTCTGTAAACACGTTCAATCATAGGAACTCCCCCTACTAGAGCAAGTGGCTTACCTGGAAATCTGGTTGACCCAAACCTAGCAGGTATTATTGCAACAATATTTTGTGAGCCTAACAATGCGTTTATCGAATTTCATATGTAAAGACAATGTTGCTTAATCTGGGTGCTTCAATAGCTAAAGGCCTTATCGCATATTCTTTATTAAAGACATTACTGACTACGAAAGAAAGCTTGTAAGACTCTCCAATATTATATCCAATACGAGCATCAAAAATCCATGGGAGTTTAGGGTTTTCTTCAAGCCAGCTTCTTAGCCCCCAATTAATTAAACCTAAATCTTCAAAATCTAAGAAAGCCCGATCAAAATTCTCATGTGCACTTTGGTACCGAGAACTTATACCTACAAAACCTTGTGGCATTGAAAATTCAGCGTCAAATCTAAATAAATGACGAGATCGATATTTTAATAAATAGTTGTATTCTCCGGTTAGCGAAGATGCGGGCTGATAGTGAGACGTATTTTCATAATTAAGTTCCGTCCCAAGTGAATCAGTATTGTAGTTATACTGGGGGGTTAAACAAATTGGATTAGTGAAAGTATAACCTGTAAGAAGATTTATATTGTATTTGTTATTTGGCCCCCATTGTGTTCTTCCCATAAAGGATATTTCAACTCCCCTGACCTGACTTTCTCCAGTATTTAAACTTTTAAAGCCCAAGCCGCCTAAAGGATCTGCAGGCGGAGTTCCCCATGCTCCAAAAGTAAATTCAATAAAGTTTTTATATCTCTGCTGGAAAACAGCAACGTCTAGGTAGCCTAATAATGGTCCAACTTTCAACCCTTGTTTAATTCCAAATTCTAGACTTGTTGACGTTTCGGGTTTTAATTCCGTATTTGGATAAATCTGCATGTCACCTAATCCAGTTCTTATATATTTTTCAGCAATAGTTGGGAATCTATAGCCTTGACCTATACTGCTTCTTAGATACGTTTCTTCAAATAATTGGAAGTTTGATCCAGCCCTAAACACAGGACGTCCCAGCACGGGGATATCATTATTAAAAACACTTAAAGAGTCACGAATAATTTCATTATTGATTGAGAAAAACTCATGTCTCAAGCCCATAGACAAATTCAAGCGTTCGCCAATGGGTTGGTCTAATTGTATATAACCTGCAATGTTTCTTGAATTGTTTATTCCTGTACTATCCCCACCTACATATAATTCCGCATCACTAGTGGTGTATTGATGAACAACACCAGCTGTAATAGCTATATTCTTGAGCCCCAGCATCCCAAATTTTTGTACTTGTAACTCAGAATATAATACATCGGAATAATTACTTTGGTTATTGTCATTGTCATTTCTCAAGTGTTGCCATCTATTCCTTAAACTAATTCTTGCACCATTTTTGGTTAGATACTCGACAAAAGGATCAACTGTTCCAACTAATTGATTTGTTCTAGTAGCTCCTCCAGCATAACTAGAATACAAACCACCATCACTTTGTTGCCAAAGTAGGGTATTTAAAGATTCACCAATTTGCCAGTTTGTACTTAAGCCATATTTAAGTCCTGGTATAATACTCTTTCTTCTTCTAATATTTAAATTGAACCTTGCTTGTGCATTTGCTGCATATCGATTAACTGAAAGCGGATTGTATGAATTTGTAGCAGTATCAATATGAAGCCCTTCAACTGGCACATAGGTGGCGACTGGAGCATATGTAATAGTATCAATAGTATGACTAACTGTTCCAATTGTTTCATAAATCTCAAGTCCTTTAAAGCCATCATCTCCTAGGATATTCCCGCCGATAACAAGATCCCATCCGCCGAGTCTTCTGCTGTGAAGGAATCGAATATTTGATTGTTGTAAGTTGTTTTCCCAATAGACAGAGTTTGTGGATCGGGGTTTAGAGTACATGCCATGTTGAACGGTAATTCTTGATAGAGGTCTAGCATCTGGAAATCGAGTTCTAATATTTATTACGCCACTTAATGCGGCGCTTCCATAGAGTACGGAACTTGCTCCCTTGATTACCTCAATTTGTTCGAGATTTTCTAGCGGAAGGAACCCCCACGTTGGGCGTCCTGCGTCTCCGCTAAGAACAGGGAGGTCATCAACCATAACCATTACTCTTGATCCAGCTCCGTAACTAAAGCCACTTCCTGAACGGATTTGGGGTTCGCCATCTACAAGACTAACGCCTGGAGTTTGCTCAATAGCTGACTCAAGTGAAGTGGTGGCTTTATTCTCTACTAGGGCGGGCTGAAGTACTTCTAACGAAACAGTCACCTCTTCTACCTTCTGTTCAAACCTTCCAGCAGAAACGACAGCGATATCTAGAATTTTTGCTTCAGGTTTTAACGACACGTTCCAAACAGTTATTTCACCATCAACAACCTTGACAGAACGAGTAGCTACACCCATTCCGATAAAGGAACATTTTAACTCATGTGTGCCTGAAGGTAATGAAATAATGTAAGATCCATAAAAATCAGTTGCGACGGTTTCTGATCCATTAGTTATATAAGCTCCAATTACGATCTCTCCGGTCTCTTCATCAATCACTTTGCCACTAACAGATCCTTGTGCGACAGCTTCAAAACCGGCAAAAATGGCAGCACAAAGCAATAGATAGATAATATGATTCAATTTAGTCATACTCTAAGAAACTACATATTAGACGAAAACCCCATTAACGTTGAAAAGTTGTAGTTTAATATAGATAAAGATTATCTCTAAAACAGGCCTTAAAAATGAAGTTTTGAGGAATAAATGACACTTCGATTTATTCTCGAACTACTCAGTGTTCTCAGTAGAATTAACGGTTATAGATAAATCCTCGCTTGAAAGAATAGGCTCACCTTCTTGACGAGTTATGGGCTCTATACCAGACCCTTGCTTAATTAACGAAAAAGTCATGACAAGGCATGTAACTAAGATTACAACAAGTAATATTGCCGAATCGAATTTGTCTGTTTGTAGCTCTGGGTGCTTAGATCCAATCTGGAAGAATAGTAAGATTGTGATAAGACCTCTAGGCGCGATGTAAAGCAGTGATGCTGGATCGGGAAGTCGGAAAATGAGTAAGAAGAAATACCTAGATATGTATAGAATGACAGATATAACTAGACCGTAAAACAGAACTTCGACATCCATGAGAGATGAAAGCACAACGGTAGCTCCAAACATCACGAAGAAGAAGGTCCGGATTACGAATGCACTTTCTAGTGTTAGAACGTGGAAGTCGTGACGAAGGCCTTTCATTTTTTCGTCATTTAACAAACTTCCAAACCAACTTTCGCCCTCGTTGTTCTTGAAGATTTTTGGGAAGAAAATCTTGTAATTATTTAGCATCAACCCAAAAATTAAGATTAGGATTAGCGGGCTAAGGTGGAAGATTTTTTGGATAGAGTAGATCAGCATCAGAACAGCTATCGAAAGGAATAGTTTAACCGAGCTATTGATTTTTTGGAGCACGTAAACGAGTAGGTAGCTAACAATTATCGAGATAAGCAAGGTGCCCCCAAGATTTTTGCCAACAGCAATAAATATTTCTGAACTTGACTCAGCGTGTTGGTTCCCTAAAAGGATATAGAAAGCCATAATTCCCCAAATGTCAGAGAAGGTACTTTCATAAACCATAAACTCCTTTTTTTCCATACTTAGCCCGCCAACAGAAGGGATGATAATGGCACTGCTCATTATAGATAGAGGAAGAGCATATACTAGCGCAGAGAATTGTTGAATTTCCAGAATTTGTTCTAGGAATTTCGCAATTCCAACTGTACTTGCTAAAAGTATTAGCAGGGAAATGGTTGAACTTTTGATTATCAGGGGTAGTTTTTCTCTTGATAGCTCGAGGTCAAGGGCTGCCTCCAGAAGTATGAAGATTAAGCCAACTGTTCCGAGAAGCTCAAGAATGAGGCCCTCGTAAGGGATGTGATGCCAACCGATTGTGTGCATCATTTGGCGGATGCCTATACCCATACCGATAAGAACAAGAACAGATGGAATGTTTGTCCTTTTTGCAAGAAGGTTTGCGAAGTACGAAAGAATGATGATTAAGCTACCACCAATCACGATGCTATAAGCACCGAGATCCTCGAAGCTCGACAAATTGAAAACGGAATTAAGCATAGCACCAATTTATGTATACTTAGCCAAAGCCTCCTGTAAAGAGTCTCCAGAAATCATTTCCTAAGGCCAAAACCATAAGGCCTAATAAAAACGTTATTCCAATGACCTGCGCGTATTCTAAAACTTTATCAGGGGCAGACTTACCAGTCACTATTTCGTATAACAAGAACATAACGTGCCCACCATCTAGTGCAGGAATGGGCAGTAAATTCATGAAGGCTAGAATGAGGCTTAAGAAAGCAGTATTTCTCCAGAATACTAGCCAATTCCAAGATCCGTCAAAAATACTTCCGAAAGTGATAAGTGATCCGACTTGAGATGCGCCAGACTTAGTTGCTAAGAATCTTAAAGAGATTACGTATTCCTTGAGCGTGCGTGATGCTAAGTGGTATCCACTAATAATGCTTTCACCCAAGCTGTATGTGATTTCTTTCTCCTGAAAAAGGTGTAAATAGTTCGAAGCAAGAACAAAGTTAAATCCAAGC
>CACHDD010000054.1 GCA_902578505.1 uncultured Bacteroidota bacterium
CACCAAATACAGCTGACAAGAAGTCATCATTATGAGGAGTTGTTACATACAATCTGTAAGTTGACATTCCAGATAATTCTCCATCAGTATGGTTAGCCACTATCTCAACTTCAAGTCCATAACCATCTGTTCCAGCATCTGCGCATGAACAGAAGTCACAAGAACCATCGTTTTCAGTTGCATCATCTTCATAATTACATGCAGTTATGTCATTACAACCATAAATTTCATCATCATCACATACACCATCTCCATCCTCGTCATTTAAGCATGAACCATCACAATTGTAACCATTGTCTGCGTAATTACATGAACCATCATCTAGTGTTGCATCTTCATCAAAATTACATGCTGAATCATCAGTGCAACCTAGAGTTTCCAAAGCATCACAAATATCATTTTCATTTAAATCTTCACATTCACCATTGCAATCGTATGGTGGGTTAGCGTAAACGCATGAACCGTCTTCAAAATCTGCGAATGGGTCGAAATTACATGCAGTTTCATCCATACATCCTAATGCTAAGCAAGAAATATATTCACAAGAACCATCATTCCATGATGCTTGGGGATCATAGTTACATGCTTGAGAGATTGTACAACCACCTGTTCCAACTATTATTATACCTACCATTCCATTTTCAGCATGATTACCAATAGAACAATCATAATTGTATACTCCAGGCACATTAAAAGTATATGAACCCATACATACACCATTTGCATTACCACTTACAGCCGATAAAGAAAATGATTCAGGATTGTTAAATGATTCACCAGTAATGGAATTTACAATACCGTTTACATCGTGAAATCCGCCTGTATTAGACCAAGCAATAGTCTCACCAACTGATACAGAGATTTCACTTGGAGAATAGCTATAGTTATTTGCAATAATCAATTGATCTGCACCAGAACATTCATCGTCATACTCACAAGTTCCATCATCCAATGTTGCGTTTTCGTCGAAATTAGATGCTAAAGAGTCAGTACAGCCATAAACTTCTAAAGCGTCACATATATCATTTTGATTTAAGTCCTCACAGTCACCATCACAATCATAAGGAGGACTAGCATATTCGCAAGAGCCATCTTCATAAACTGCTTCTGAATCGTAGTTACATGCTGTTGGATCAGTACAACCCAGAGCTAAACAAGAAATATATTCACATGAACCATCATTGTATGTTGCAAGAGGATCAAAATTACAAGCTACAGAAATTGTACATCCAAATACTTCTAAAACGTCACAAATATCGTTATCATTAACATCTTCAAGACAATCACCATTACAATCTAGGTAATCTTCCTCAGGGTAAATACAAGTACCGTTGTCTTCTATTGCATCAGCATCATAATTACATGCAAGTTCATCAATACAACCTGCTCCATCAGGTGGGGCTGAAGCTTCAAACTCTCCGGAACCACAAAATGAAACTGCAAGTTGAATTTGGTCAGCTCCGACTCCAAAAGGGAATATTTGAAAATTAAGATTCGCACATAATTCACCAGTTGTAGTAATCTGCATGATTAAAACTCTCAAATTTTCATCTGGCAAACCATTAGAAGCAGTATTTAAAACATAATAAGACGAACCTGTTAAAGTATTTGACTCCACAAAAGTTGATTCATTTACAATAAAAAACGGAGAAATTTGCTGTGAAGAATCTTCAACAAGAGATGGATCAGCCTCTTCAGCATCAGCAACAGCTGGACCTGTTAACCCAATTGTTGCATATGAATCATCCGCCATTTCTGGATAAAATTGTAAAAACAATGGATTAATACCCGACGCGTTCCAGCTAGCATTAAAAGCATTGTTGTAAACACCATCTGTTGCTTCGATTGATAAAGGCATTTCATTGTTTCCAAAAACCGCACTAATTCTATCAGTTGGATCTACCATATTGACATAAAGTCTATATGTAGTACCCCCAACTACTACAGGAGTGCTTTCCTCTACAGTCAAAGAATACTGAGATTGTAATTGTAGATTAATCCCGGTAAGTAAAATAAGGTTAAGGAAAAGGTGTTTAAATGAGCTCATTTTGAAATGTTGTAATTACGACTTAAAGATATGAATTGTATCTGACAAATTGCTAACAGTAAATTCGAAACTTCACAAGAGTTTGTATAAAAAAAGAAGGGAGACATAAATGCCTCCCTTCTACTACTATTTGAAAGTTTTAATTAGCTTTTATCAATTGCATTGATGACGGGATGCCCATTGAAATTACATTCAACCTGTACATTCCACTTTCTAATCCACTTAGATCAAAAACTGTGTTGAATGAAGAACCCGTCTCATTCCATACACCTGAATCGATCGTACGACCAAGTCCATCTATTATATTGTAAGATACATCACCACCCATTGCACCGTTCCACATTATGTTGAACACTCCACTACTTGGATTAGGGAAAACTGAAATTTCAATTCCATTTGGCAGTTCAAATACAGAATTTGTAATAATTTCAAACTGCCCAACAGCTATACATCCATTTCCGTCGGTAACTTGAACAGTATAGGTTCCAGTACTAATCCCAACAAGGTCTGCATCGATTGATCCATCTACATCAGGACCCGACCAATCATATGAATAGTCTGGCGTTCCTCCTGAAATACTTATATCAATTGAACCTTCACCATCAGCATCACCTGTTGAAGCAATTCCTGTCACTACAAGTTCTGCTGGTTCATTAATAATAGCAGAAACTGTTGTCTCACATGCATTTCCATCTTGAACGTAGAATACATATTCACCAGCTGAAAGATTTACAAACTGATTATCAATTGAGTAGTTGTTATCATCATCAGAATAAGAGAATTCACCAGAACCTCCAGTAGCTGATACTACAACCGATCCATTAAAGTCTCCATTACACAATACGTCAACAGTTTCAGTTGTTACTTCAATTGCTGGTGCGTTTTCAACTTCTACCACTTCATTTACTGTACATCCGTTTGCATCAACTACTTCAATTGTGTAGAATCCTGGCGCTAAACCATCAAGATCATCAGTACCAGTTATGATATCACCATCAACACCTACAGAGAATCCTCCTGCTCCCCCCGATGGAGACCATGCAATCGAACCATCTTCATCATCATTACATGAAACTGGTGAAGAAACTGAATTAACTAAAATCGCATCAGGTCCTATAGTAATTTCTTCCGCTGCAGATCCAATACATCCATTAATATCTATTGCTTGAACCACATAAGTACCCGCAGCAATTTCGATTGGACTTGATTCATATGTAACACCGTCAATTAAGAATTCATTTGTTGTTGGTGCACCACCACCTGTAATTGCAGCAACAATGACTCCATCAGTAATATCAGCACACGATGCATCTGAATATCCTGTAATATATACATTAATTGCAGGAGGATTGTTAATCTGAACTGGCAAAGAGTTATCCAAACAACCATTTTCATCAACACAAATAATTGTATATGAACCCTCACCTAAATTATTATATGTCAAATTTGTTGACATGGTAGAAGGATCATCACCTTGGAAATAAAATTCAAGTTCACCAGTTCCACCTGAACCTTCTACTTCAATAATCGCATCGTCTGTTCCGTTACAAGACATACCTTGAGTAAGTGTAGCATTAACAACTAGTTCAGGCACTTCTGGGACATCAACGATTTGAGAAACAGAACAGCCTGCGTCATCAGTAACCATTACATAGTAAGAACCTTCAAAAAGGTTGTTGAAGTTCCCAAAATTAGAAGCAGTCTCGTCATCCTCTCCTAAGTAATAGTAATCGTCACCTTGCCCACCTGTTGATGTAATAGTTAAGCTACCATTGTTATCTCCAGGACAAGTTGGACTGACAGCAGATTCAACAATTAACTCTAAAGTACAAGGAAGTACACAAGAGAAATCATCAACTGTGGCAGTTGAATCGTAGTTTGTAGCATTCTCATCAGTACAACCAAAAATTTCTCCATCATTTGAGCAGAAGCCCATTCCATTAACATATTCATTGTTGTCTTGATCACCACCATTAAATACTTGAAGATTAAAAACACCACAAAAAGAACCGTTTGTTGTGATTTGAGCTAAAAGAATCTTATTATCAGGACCACCAAATTGAGGATATTCAACAGAACATGTATTATCATTAATTGGGTCACATGGCATAGGATTAAACCATGATGCACCTATTGGACTATTGACATAGAATGATCCAGTATTTGTAAAATCATCAAACGCTTCTGACATACCAACGTGGCTTATGTCACCATTATCTGCAGCTGACATTAATCCAATAGTTACCCATGAATCAAATTCTAGAGTAGGCAAAACCATGAACATTGCAGGATTTACTTCTTGACCAAGATCAAATGAAGGAGTAGAATTGTATATATCACCATCTAATTCAAATCCAAGAGGATTAGAGGCGTCACCATAAACTGCAGAAACAAAATCTTCCGGATTAGTTGTTACAGCATAAACGTGATAAGTTGTATATCCTGTTAAATCATCAGTCCCAACCATACCAGAATGAACAACGTATTCCTCTACAGAAATACTAGTTACTTGAGCTTGTAAACTAAGTGAACAAAATGTACTAACAAAAAATAGCAAATGCTTCATGAAAATTATATTTAATATTTAACAAATATAACTTCCGATGTGTTTTTATAAGCTCTAGATCACATTAAAAATTTTAGCTATCTATGACCTTGACATTAGACAAAACTCATCTATTGATTCTCTCCACATTTTGGGCACCTCAATGGTTTCATTAGAAATAGGATTAAAGCACACTATGACAGTTTCTGATTCTGCAGACAAATACCTTTTACTATCTTCAACTATAAAAGCTTCATAAGCAACAGTAAGGCTCTTTTTACCGACGTACTTAATCCAAACCTCGATCTCCAATTTATCAGACAATTTGACTGGACTCCTATATTCTACTTTTTGGCTTGCAACAAGCACCCCACTCTTTTTCCAATCCCAATCACCAGCAATTTTGTGAAATAGATGTATTCTGCTTTGCTCGAAATAGATCAAATATTTTGCATTATGGACAATCCCATATGAATCAATATCAGCAAATCGAATCTCAGGTTTATAAATCATATCGCTAAAATATATATATAGCCTCTCTTTAACATTACTTGATTTTCATAATATTTTG
>CACHDD010000055.1 GCA_902578505.1 uncultured Bacteroidota bacterium
CCCTGTTTCCAAATAAAACTTTAATCCACAAGTTACACTCTTTAGATATTTTTTTAATTGGGGTCTTAAATAAAAATTTAATATAAAAAACTTATAGATTTTACTGTAACTATCTATTGTATGCGGATATATGATTATTGTAAGTGTGCTGCTTAGATTTCCATTATCACTTAATATCCATTGGACAAATGACTTTCTATTTCTTCCTACTAGCAAATCATATCCATAAAGTGAACTATTATGTTCTTCATTTTTTTTTGAATTATATATATATACTACTTCTCTGGTGAATGAGAAATTGTTTAAATATGTTATTGTGTCTTTGTCTCCATTCTTTAATAATCGATTACCATTATGTCTTAATATGAACGGATGAAATAGTTCTAAATGTTTTTCTTTTGTAATTATATCCCAACAATATTCAATACTATGATTAAGAACTATTTTTTGCTCAATACATGTTCTTTTTGAAATGTTTTCACGAATAAACTCAGCGCCCAAGTCCTTAATCTCGATTTTTCCATAATCATAATTCATCTATATAGCGTTATTTTACGAAGTAGTATATGATTTGCTATTAGATTTATAATTTACTCAATAATAAACGTCTTCTTTACCGAACCATCGTCATAGACGTTTAAGATGATTTGATTGGTATTTTGATTGACGTCTCTTCCTAATACATTCAATGTGTTTAAGATAGATTTTTCTTTTTGATAATCTAGGATTGAATTTTCGGTGTTACACTGATAAATAGTCTTCAAGACATTACTATAACGAGTCGCAACTATTTCTGCACCTACAGAATTGTAATGGACGTCATCTGCTAGATATGAATCTTGCCACTCATAACTCATATCAACTGCTACGATATTGCTATTTATTGTTGTTTGATTAATAGCTAATTGTGCAATGCCATTGTTAAGTGTGATTAGAGCTTGTGTCAAATCTGATGTCATCATACTATTAAGGCCTGGTGCAATTTGTTCAATTAGAATTAAAACTTGCGGATTATTAGATCGTATTAATTCTATTATAGAACTAATATTTTCAATTGCATCAGGAATACTACTACTACCTTCATTTAGAGCATCATTTCCTCCTATACAAATAAGAACAACATCTATTACTCCAATTTCAGATAAGACATAAGGTAATTCAGATAAAACATCATATGTTGTATGTCCGCCTATACCTTGGTGGTCTGCATCAAAAATATTATTTAGATATAATGGATAAAACATCGGATCTATCTCATTTCCAACTAAATCAAAATCCCAATCACAATCAATCATGTCTTTCCATAATTCATATCTATAGCTGTCGTAAGTTTCGCTTCCTTCAACTCTAGAATCACCCAGACATAAAATTCTACTTCCTGGCGGAAATGTTGTTTGTCCAAACACATTTAACGAAGTCAAGAAAACAATAAGTAGCAACCGTGATTTCATGCACTAAATATCGTGAAATTTTGCATATCTATTTTCTCTACATTACACTTTCTCTAATCTGGTTAAAGATGCAATGAAAAGAAGTTGTAGAATGAAAATTGTAGTCTAAAACCTATGACATATAAAATATCATTGATTAGTTTTGGTTAATGTCGAAGCTTCCAAAAAAACACCAGTTTTTAGATTTATCTGATTATGGTCGATCAGTTGGGTTTTGGATTGCTAAACAACTAAAGAATACTATTTTTACTCCAGTTGATGTAACTACCCTATTTCTTTTTGTAGGTTTTATTGCTGTTGGATGTATAATGAATGAGTACTACAAAACAGCAGCCTTTTTAATCATAATTAAATCTATTCTTGATGCAGCTGACGGGGAACTTGCACGACTAAAAAACCAACCTTCTTATATAGGTCGTTATTATGATTCTATATCGGATATTGTACTTAATTTTTTTTTACTACTTGCTTTTTGGTATGTTACTAACATTCATTTAATGTATATGTTACTTGCATTTTTTTGTATTCAACTTCAGGGTACGATATATAATTATTACTATGTTATTTTAAGAAATCGTGTTGAGGGGGATTCAACAAGTAGAATTTTTGAAGTTGGTGCGCCCAAAGCACTTGAAGGAGAGTGTCAGCGGACAGTAAACATTTTTTACAATATTTATAATGTCTTATATATTGCTTTTGATAAAATTATCTATCATTTGGATAAAAACGCTTCTGAAAGTCCTCCACTACCAAAGTGGTTCATGACTTTATTATCAATATATGGTCTTGGATTTCAGTTATTGTTAATGTCAGTAATGTTGGTTTTTAATTTTAAAAATTATGTAATTCCATTTTTTATTGTATACTCTTTATTAATATTTGTTTTTATTGGAATTAGAAAAACAATTTTTAAATCTTTTTAATCTTTTTTTAAAATGGTATACAGGTTAAAAATTATAATTTCAAGTTAGTCTAATGCCAAATTGGATTTACTTGTAATACATCAAGAACCAAATTGAAACTTACCACATTTAACAATTTCTTTTTTCAAAACTTTACTCACAGAAGAATTCAATTTCATCAACGTAATAATTGTCAGTTGTTCCCCACTGACCAAAATCAATTTTAATTTCATTATAACCAGAAGGTAATGGACCGTTAGATTCCATTTGAGTAAACCAATTAGAATCGGAGTTGCTGTTTTGGCTTATCGAAAAAGGATAATCAATACCATCAACTTCTACCGAGTATGTAATCCAATCCCATCCTCCAAAACCTTTTCTTAACCACATTCTCATAATTGAAGGTTCAGATAGATTAGTTGTAAGTTCAATATAACCTCCTGTACAATTACCTTCTGCATACAAACAGTTACCTTCATATCCATTATTACTTATGATCCAATTTGCTGTAACACTCGACCCAAATAAAGTGTAAGCTTCATAGTCTGAAAGTTGACTTAAGGAGCTGCAATTAACAGTTTGACATGGACCTTCAGTTGTGAAGAATGCACTATTTGTCCAATCTGAAAGTTCTTCTTGTTGGATGTTACATACTGTTTTGACTTGCCATTCATACTCTGTGTTTGGAGTCAACTCACTTATCGAATATTCAGAATTAGTTATAAAGCTAGTAATTGTTGTCCAAGAGCCTCCAGCAGGGGTAGGCCTCCATCTTAGATAATATCTATCAGCACCACTTACATCCTCCCAATTTAGATCAACTGAAAAAATTGATGAATTTGAGTTAAGAGACTGAGGGTGATCACAGCTAGATATAGTTGTGAAGAATGCACTATTTGTCCAATCTGAAAGTTCTGTTTCTAAATAGTTGCATACTGTTTTGACTTGCCATTCATACTCTGTGTTTGGAGTCAACTCACTTATTGAAAATTCAGAATTATTTATATAGCTAGTAATTGTTGTCCAAGAGCCTCCAACAGGTCTGTATCTTAGGTGATATTTTTCAGCAACACTCACATCATCCCAATTTAGATCAACTGAAGAAATCGATGGATTTGAGTTAAGAGACTGAGGAGGAACGCAGTTAGGGTTAGATGATACGCTAGAAATATAAAATGGTTCTGATTCGCATATAATATTAAACTGTTCGGGAAATCTGCAGTCTGCTGACTCTTCTCTACCTGCAGAGCTCATGAACGGGTCTAGGATTAAAATTTGAAATGGGTTTTCACTCCAATAAAAGTCATCAACTGTATATTCTGAGACGTTCCAAGATTCGGTGGGTTCGTGAACCTCTTTAGTATTTAGTTCGCAATTACAGACTACACATGTAACATTAGTTGCGTCTTCTATATTAGGATTACAACAATATTCACCGTTATACCAATCATTATTAAATAGATTAATATATTCTTCAATTTGATTTATTGAGTTAAACCTAACTAGAACTGGATGAATTGCAGCTTTTGTATTTCCCCCCTGAATTTGGTATTCAATATTCTCTCCAATTTGATATTGTGTTTTGTTTATCGTGACAGAAAATTCAAAATCGTTTTGGCTCAATGGTTTTTTTTCACATGCCGATAGTAAAAAAACGCAACACATTATTATGAATACTTTTCTCATATTATATAGATTTTTTCAGCTTAGCATATTGTGCTCAGTCGAATATATATCATTAGATCTACCTTCATAGCTCTAACATTGGTTAGAATTTTCTTTCTAAATATTTACTTAAAGTTTATTCACAGTGAAAAATAATTTCATCAACTCTAAAACTAGAGTAAGTAAAATTAGAGGAGAACTCCATTCTTATTATATGATTTCCAGGTTGTATAATATTAGTCATATAATGACCAAAATAATCTTGATCAGAAGAATATCCAGAATTCAAGTTCACACTTGATTGTCCTAAAGAAGTCCCATCTACCTTAATTCCAGGCATGTAGGATTCATAATTACCTCGTTTGGAATAGTATGTCATCCTAGAGGGGGATGGTAAATCAATATTGAATTCTATAAAACCTCCGACACAATAATTTCCTTGCGTAGAAAAACATAAACCATTATTTATGCCAGAATTATTTACCACCCATTCACTTGTCCATGAACTACTTCCACCAGATGTATATGCTTCATAATTTGAAAGTTGACTTAATGAGTTACAATTAATATTGTGGCAGGCAGGCGAAATATAAAATGCTTCAGATTCGCTTATTATATTGTATTTATTAGGAGGGTTACAGTCTCCTAATTCTTCTTGGCGACCTGTAGAGGTAATAAAAGGGTCGAGGATCAATATTTTAAATTGTTTAAACGGTCCCCAATAAAATTCATCGTCAATTTGTTCGTGAATTTCGGTGGTATTTAATTCACAATTACAAACTACACAAGACACATCAACTCCGTCTTCCGTATTAGGATTACAACAGTATTCATTAGAAAACCAATAATTGTTATACATATTGATATATTCAAAATCAACATTGCCATTTTCAATAGCGGTCACAAAGTCATCTTCAATTGTTGAGTTATATTTCACAAGTACTGGTTGGATTGCAGCTTCTTCATGTCCCCCCTGAATTTG
>CACHDD010000056.1 GCA_902578505.1 uncultured Bacteroidota bacterium
TAAAAAATCCAAACTCCTTGAAGCTTATTTTTAAGATAATTTCCTTTTGATTTTGTTTTACCTGATTCAAATAAAGAAACCCAAAGTCCTTCAGCTTTTCCTTCAACCAAACATCCCTCACTGGACACCTTCCCGCTTGGGTAAAAAAACTGGGTAAACTTTCCGTTTGAACATGAGAGTAAATCTACTTCTTCAGATTGAGAGAATAAAGAGAAAAAAGGAAAACAAACACACAGTAATAATATAATATTCTTCTTTAAGAATTTCATAGAGTTTATAGGGTTGTTAATATGCTTGATAACTGATATGTGTTTGATTTGGGTTATCATCTTATCAAATAAAAATCGAATTGTATAAACATAAAACACACATATTAAACCTTTGAAAATAAAAGGATAAAAATGGTTATTAACTGAGTGCTTAAAAAGTCAAATTAGAAAATTTACACAAAACTAAAAAGTTGATAAACTCCAAATATCTGTAGAGTAGTAAATTGAAAAAACAAGAAAATTAATTTGGAAAGTAAAGTGTGTTTTGGGCTTAGGTTTGGTTTGATGAATTTGCAAGTAGATATTTTAAAAATAACTCAACATTATTTTATACTCTGTTCACAATGGTTGTGAATTAAATTGCATGACCTAAATAAATGAATAATGAAATTTAGTATTGGATGTGATCACGCTGGTCCAGTATATAAAGAGGCAATTACTAAACACTTAGAAAATCAAGGGTTTATAGTAGTTAATAGAGGTACGAATACTGAAGATAGTGTTGATTATCCAGATCACGCTCATGCTGTTGCTAAGGATGTTGAAAGTGGAAATTCTGATTTAGGAATTTTGATATGTGGATCTGCGAACGGTGTTTCTATGACTGCAAACAAACACCAAAAAATTAGAGCAGGTCTTGCTTGGACACCAGAAATTGCTGAGTTGGCAAAAACTCACAACAATGCAAACGTTATATGTATTCCTGCACGCTTTGTATCACAATCAGATGCAATTGCAATTGTTGATGCCTTTGTAAACGCCGATTTCGAAGGTGGACGACATGAAAGAAGGGTAAATAAAATTTGTTGTGTAATAATAGCTTATATTCTTACTCTTGTTCCTACCCTAGCCCAAACCGACTATGCATCACGCATTGACTCAACAGGTTTATATGATCATTTAAAAGTTTTTTCTTCAGATGAATTTGAAGGAAGAGAGACGGGAACAAGAGGGCAAAGAATGGCTGCAGATTATTTAATAGAGTATTATAAATCTTTGGGTTTTGAGACAATAGATGGGGAAAATTATACCCAAATGGTTCCTCTAATAAATTCTCAATTAACTGAAGGATCTTTTAGTGTAGGCGAAAACAACTACAATCTACTTGATGATTTTTTAGTGTTTCCAGGAATACAAACTAAAGCACTTGAAAACAAATCAATAGTATTTGCTGGTTTGGGAATTAAAGAAGAAGGATGGGATGATTACCAAAATATTGATGTAAAAGGTAAAATTGTTGTTGTTTTAGACGGTGATTTAAGAACTGATTTTAAAACAAATTGGGGTAAGAGCTCTAATAAGAAAAGAGTCCACGCAGAAAAACAAGGAGCAGAAGCTCTTGTTATTTTAATGGACGATGAAGAGTATGAGCAAGTAAAAGGAAGAATGAAATTTTACATGCAGAGGAAAAGCACTTCAATCAACAGAGATAAAGAAGGTGAAGGAGCCGCTATACCAACCTTTCTTTTCCCAATTTCTGCTTCTGAATCTTGGTTTGATGGAGTAAAAAGAAAAAGAAAGGCTAGTGATTTTAAGAACTTAATTTCAAAGAAAAACAAAAGCTTTACAACTAACCTAGAAGTATTGTGGAACCATAATATTATTAAAGAAATAGAGGAATATGAGGCAGCAAATGTTTTGGCATATTTACCAGGAACAGACTCCTTGCTTTCAAATGAATTAGTTGTAATAACATCTCATTACGACCATATAGGAATTGTGGATGGTAAAATAAATAACGGCGCAGATGACGACGGTTCCGGTACGGTTACAGTTTTAGAAATTGCAGAAGCGTTTATGCAAGCAGCAAAAGATGGTAACGGATCAAAAAGAAGTGTTTTATTTATGAATGTTGTTGGTGAAGAGAAAGGACTTTTAGGTTCAGAGTGGTACTCAGACAATCCAATTTTTCCTCTCGAAAACACTGTAGCTAACCTAAATATTGATATGATTGGAAGGGTTGATGAAGCGCACGAAGGAAACGATAACTACATATACTTAATTGGTTCAGATAAACTAAGTACAGAACTGCACTCGATTTCGGAAAAAGCAAACGAAGATTCTGTAGGGCTAGAACTTGATTATACGTTTAACGCTCCTGACGACCCTAACAGATTTTACTACAGGTCGGACCACTATAATTTCGCAAAACACAATATTCCTGTGATTTTTTATTTCAGTGGGGTTCACGAGGACTACCACGGCCCCGGTGATGATTACGAAAAAATTATGTACAATAAGACAGCGAAAGTTGGCCGCCTTGTATATCACACGGCATGGGAGCTTTTAAATAGAGACGAAAAAATTGTTGTAGACGTAGAAAACGACTTCCCTACTCGATAAATCGCTTTATTATCCCCTCATAAAACTCAATTTCGTTTGAGTAAAAAGGAGTGGCGGGTCCGTTAAAACCTGTATGAACAACGGGATCTCCATTTAAAGGATAAAACAAAGTTGTTGGGAATGATTTTACCCCACCCAAAAAAGGAACCACAGAATCTGCAAGTTGTTTTTTGGCAACCCCACCATAAAGGATGTCCCAACTAATTTCTTGCTCTGTTTTAAAGTTTTGAATGCGTTTTAGAGCTTGTTTTTTATCACCACGCTCAAAAGCAAGAGATAAAAATTCAACCTGAGGATATTTGGTTTTTAATTCCTTTAAAAGGTTTATTTCGTCATAACAGTTTGGACACCAAGAGCCAAACACATCCATAACCAATAAGCTCTTACCCCTACCCTCTAGCCAAGTTCGGTTAATTATTACTTCTTTTCCGTTTAACGCAGTTGCTTTAAACTCAAACACCCTGTCATTGTTGTAAGGTTGATGTGAGCTCCAACCTGGGATTAAACTGTCGGTTTTAAACCCCGCCCAAGACTCTTCATAATATACACCGCTTTTAAACACCCCGTTTGTAAGAGAATCGCCGCTAATTGTTGCTGAGAAATAGAATAAATGAGCGCCATCAAAAGTGTTTAATACCAAAGATTTATTGCTAATTGTTCCGTTTAAGTACCTATAATCACCTGTTGGCGTTAGAAAAGTTCCAACAACAGAGTCGCAAAAAACTTCAGTAACCAAAAGACCTAACGACGTTTCATAAACGGTTTTAACCCGTTCTTCATTGCAAGGAGGTTCTGAAACAACAGGCGTAATTTCTAGTGCAACAGAGTAATTGTTTGGCCTTAAAGAATCAATCCAAGTACCGCAAAAATCACCATCAGAATTCCACTTCCCCACAAGACTACCATCATAAATTGGCACAGAGAAAACCTCATTGTCGACGTTGTTTAAAACAACTCTTTCGCTGGCGTTGTATACTATCAAATCTTCGCCTTCTGCGGGAAGCGATGTTTTTAAAGAAACACAGGTTGTGTCGCCCAAATAAAAACGCGCAACACCGCTGTTTGGGCTGTCAGAGCAACCAATCAAACAAGCGCAAAAACACCAAAAAACAAGGTGTTTAAATGACATTAGAGGTCGAACTTAATTCCTTGGGCTAAAGGCAGATCTTCACCGTAGTTAATAGTGTTCGTTTGTCTTCTCATATAAACCTTCCAAGCATCAGAACCAGACTCACGACCTCCTCCTGTTTCTTTTTCACCACCAAACGCACCACCAATTTCTGCTCCAGAAGTGCCAATATTTACATTGGCAATCCCACAATCAGATCCAGCAGCAGAAAGGAACAACTCTGCCTCTCTGAGGTTGTTGGTCATGATGGCAGACGATAAACCTTGGGCTACACCGTTTTGCATTGCTATTGCCTCTTCGATTTCATCATACTTCATTAGATATAAAATTGGAGCAAAAGTTTCGTGTTGTACGATATCCATATCATTAGAAACCTCAGCAATAGCAGGCTTCACATAACAACCGCTTTCATACCCCTCTCCTTCTAACACCCCGCCAGGAACCAGCACGTTCCCTCCCTGGGCGACAACAGCGCTCAAAGCATCTAAATATTGTTGAACAGCACCCTTGTCAATTAGAGGCCCAACATGGTTGTTTTCATCAAGAGGATCGCCAATTTTAATCTGCTTGTACGCCTGAACAAGACTATCTTTTACCTTATAGTAAACACTAGAGTGAATGATTAACCTACGCGTTGATGTACAGCGCTGACCGCAGGTACCAACAGCACCAAACACTGTAGCAGGAACAACAACCTTTAAATCAGAGTCTGGAGTGATAATAATGGCGTTGTTTCCCCCAAGCTCTAATAGAGATCGTCCCAACCTAGCAGCAACCTCTTGAGCCACAAGCTTACCCATTCTAGTAGACCCGGTAGCGCTTACTAGAGGAACCCTCTTGTCTTTGCTTATCATCTCACCAACAACGTAGTCGCCGTTTACGATACAAGACAACCCCTCAGGAGCACCATTTTCTTCAGCAACATTAGCCCAAATGTTTTGGCAAGCCAGTGAACAAAGCGGAGTCTTTTCAGACGGCTTCCAAACACAAGTGTCGCCTGAAATCCACGCAAGAGCAGTGTTCCAACACCAAACGGCTACAGGAAAATTAAAAGCAGAGATAATCCCTACAATTCCAAGCGGGTGGTATTGCTCATACATTCTGTGGTTTCTTCTTTCAGAGTGCATTGTTAAACCGTACAACATTCTGCTTTGGCCTACAGCAAAGTCACAGATATCAATCATTTCCTGCACTTCACCCAACCCCTCTTGGTAGCTTTTGCCCATTTCATACGAAACAA
>CACHDD010000057.1 GCA_902578505.1 uncultured Bacteroidota bacterium
GTGATGTAACTAGAAGTTGGAAAGCTATTGGTGAGGATACTAATTCTGAAATAAGTGCATATTACGCTTCTGCAAATACCTCAAAAGAAGTTGTGAAAATTGATCTTAAATCTGATAGCGGTCAAGTATGGCTCGAGAAAATACTTTCTAAAGCAGACATCTTAATCCAAAACTTCAAAGAAATCGATTTATATAAATTCAATTTAGAGCCCAAGCATATTGCATCGAAGTTTCCACACCTTATTCACCTTAGATTAATAGGATTTAAGTCAGAATCTTCAAGGTTAGCATACGACGTAGTTGTACAAGCAGAGACAGGTTTTATGCACATGAATGGCTCTAACAACGGCCCACCTACACGAATGCCTGTAGCATTAATGGATGTACTTGCATCTGAACAAATTAGATCAGCAGCATTGACTGGGCTTTACTGTAGGTCTAAAGGAACTAAAGGGTTATATAGCGAGGTAAGCCTGGAGAGAAGTGGGCTTTCTGCCTTAGTCAATAGGGCCACTAATTATCTGATGAATGGTGTTGAGCAAAACAGACTTGGGTCGGCGCATCCAAACATTGCTCCATATGGAGACATAATCCAAACTGGAAATGGTAGAGATTTAGTATTAGCTGTAGGCAACGATATACAATTCACTTCTCTATGTAGGGTTTTAAACTGCGAACAACTAATTACAAACCCAAAATATAGCTCAAACATTCAAAGGGTCAGAAATAGATCTGAGTTATTGGAAGTACTCCAAGCAAAAGCGTCAATTTTCAATAATCACGACGAATTAATTGAAGAACTTACAGCGAATGGTGTGCCTGCGGGAGTCATTAGACCTTTGAGTGAAGTTTTAGAAAAAGAGACTGCAAAGAATCAATTAATTGATGAAGGTGAAGTTGATGGGCGCAAAGTTTTAAAGCCTAGTGTAGTTGCTTATTCTATAACTGTGTTTGGAAAGTAAATCTCGTAAAATTGTCCCTCTTCTACAAGTAAATTTTGCTTTCTAAGCCAAGGGTTAAGCGTCTTCATCTCGTGGAAATTAGAACCGTTTTGAAGTGCAAATTCACTCAAATCATCAATGGTTGAATCGACCTTAACTGTAGTGTATGAATATGGGTTGTACATATCTGATGACTTCATTCTAAACCCAAACTTCTCAGGATTTGTCATCACTTCCTTTACTGCTAAAATCCTGTAAACATATCTAGCAGTTTCAGAATTGAGATGAAGGTCCCAATAATCGGTTACTCCCTGCTCTTCCAACCTTTTTGTCACTCCTTTTCTTCCCATATTATAAGAAGCGGCTGCAAGTGACCACGAACCAAACAACTCATATGATTCCTTTAAGTATTGGCATGCAGCAATTGTTGCTTTTTCAATGTGATATCTTTCGTCAACTGTTTTGCTAACTTCAAGTCCATATTCTGAGGCAGTTTTCTTCATAAACTGCCAAAATCCTGCAGCTCCAGCAGGACTAACAATTTGGCTCATTCCACTTTCGATCACACATAGATATTTAAAATCATCTGGAACGCCTTGTTCTTTCAAAATGGGCTCAATAACTGGGAACCACCTAGATGCCTTCTTCAAATAGAGAATGGTTCCGCTATGCCTGTATGTGTTGACAATAAACTCTCTATCTAAGGACTCTCGAACACCAAAATCATTCATGGGCACATCCTCTCCAGCAAGAGTCATTTGGTTAGGGATCATAGGAGCAACAACTACTGAATGAGTAGATGGAGAATTAGATATTGACGCTGTAAAAACAAGCCCCAGCGAGAGCAATCCCAAGACTATAAAAAATGACCTTCGCACGAAGGTAAATATAGAAGAACAAAGAAGTTAAAAGAGATTCTTCTTACACATGTTTTTCCACAAAAGGAGATTCAAAATCGCTAAAACTTTCAGCGCCTAAATCCTTCGTAGAAATTTGGGGGTTCTCTACTCCCCATTCAATAGATAAATCCTTATCGTCCCACTTCAAACTTTGCTCAAAATCAGGAGCATAAAATTCAGTGCACTTGTATGAAATTTTAGTTCCTTCTTCAAGTGCAACAAAGCCATGAGCAAATCCTTCGGGAATCCAAAACTGCCACCCCTTCTCTGCGTTTAGCAATACTTTCTCGTGTTTTCCATAAGTAGGAGAACCAACTCTTAAATCAACAGCTACGTCGAAAATTGAGCCGCTAACAACTCTAACAAGTTTACCCATAGCGTGAGGTGGAACTTGAAAATGTAATCCTCTGATAACACCCTTTGATGAAAGGCTCTCGTTATCTTGAACAAAATCTATTTGTTCTCCAACTACACAAGCAAAGTCTCTATTAGAGAAGGTTTCTAAGAAATAACCTCTGTCGTCTTCATATCGGTTTGGCCTAATTAAAATTAGACCTTCAATAGATGTATTTTTTACTTCAAGAGACATTGAGACAAATATAGTGAGTCTAACTTCGCAGAAGTGCTAAAGAATTCTACACATAGACTCAGGGCAATTGAGCCAAGTGACGTTGATACATTACTCCTTTGGGAAAATGATGCTAGTACTTGGTGGTTGGGCGCCTCGCTTTCTCCTTATTCTAAAGCTCTTATGACTAAGTATGCAGAGGGTGATCACGACATTTTCAGAGACAAGCAATTGAGGTTTATGCTCGACGTGGAAGTGGAAGGGATGTGGGTAACAGTAGGTGCAGTAGATCTATATGATTTTGATCCGAGAAATAAAAGAGCAGGAGTTGGAATCGTTGTAGACGAGAATTACAGAAGACAAGGACACGCCTTAGAGGGATTAGTACTGTTGTCGAACTATGCGTTTGGTCATTTAGGGGTCCACCAGCTTTTTGCAGAAGTCCCCAGCCACCACAATTCGAGCTTAAAGCTGTTTACAAAAGCAGGATATTCAACAGGAGAAATTAGAAAGGATTGGGTAATGAAAGATAGCACTTGGATTGACGTAATTTTGTTGCAGAAAATTGCAGAAAATTGATACAATTCTTTAAGAACTACTTCTGGAAGCAGGTTAAAAAATACGGCTTAAAACTGGTGATTATTGGGGCTATAGGAAAAGTGATTTCCATGACCACAGTGTTCATAGGGATTCCTTATTGGTTTTGGAATTCGCCCCTACTTCCTGAAGAAAGCCAAACCATAAGCATACACCTTCATCCAGACAGCACTACTGAAACACATCTTCATACAATTGAAACCCAAATCAGGGAATACGGAGGTTATGGAGGCGTAATGATTAACGCAATGTGGCTAAGGGGTTGGGACGAGAGAGTTAAGCCTGGCAAATATGATATAGACAATAAAATCACTATGGGCGAGGTAGCTGAAAAATTTGCTATTGGATCTCGAGAAGATGTTAAAGTTGTTGTCCCTTCACATAGAGAGGTTGAATTTGTCGCAGGCCAAATCGCATCATACACAGCTGCAGACTCTTCAGAAATACTTCAGCTAATTGCACCTGAAGGAACTAGATGGAAGATTATCCCAAATACTTATAATATGTGGTGGGAGGGCAATGCTGAAGATGTAGTAAACAGATTACTAAAGGAAAACGATATCTGGTGGACAGAAGAGAGAATCGCATTAGCAGAAGCACAAGGTCTAACTCCTAGAGAAGCCACCATCCTCGCGTCAATAGTCCAAAGCGAAACAAAGGATTTATCTGAAGCACCTACAGTTGCAGGACTATATTTAAACCGTCTAAGAAGGGAGCAATTACTTCAAGCAGATCCAACAGTTGTATACGCCATGGGAGATTTTACAATAAGAAGAGTTTTGAAAGAGCATTTGGATTATCCATCGCCTTACAACACATATTTACACAAAGGCTTACCACCTGGGACAATTTTGTTTCCAGAACCTACCTTTGTAGAATCAGTATTAAATGCTGAGGACCACAATTACTTATACATGTGTGCAGAGCCTGGAGGAACCAACAGGCACGTATTCGCCAAAAGATATTCTCAGCATATTAGAAATGCTAGAAAATTTCAAAAGTGGTTGAATTCGCAGAAAATCTATAAGTGAGAATAGGATTTCTCCTAATATCATTTTTAGTTGCGTTTAATTCTTCAGCACAAACGCCAAGGCAACTTCACGCTCACAAAATAATAGATGAGGATATAGTAATAGATGGATTGAAGAATGATTTGGCATGGCAGAAGGCTATCCCATCAGGGGATTTCACTCAATACATGCCAAATCCTGGAAAGCTTCCTTCTCAAAAAACTGAAGTTCAATTCGCATTTGACGATCAGTATTTCTACCTGTTTGCTAGGATGTATGACTCCGCTCCTGATTCTATACTTAAGCAGATATCTGGAAGGGATAGAATGGATAACACAGATGTGTTTGGGTTTTGGATATCTACTTATAACGATGGAAATAACGCTTTTTGGTTTAGTACAAATCCTGAAGGTGTTCAGGTAGACAGAATTATTACTCCAGGATTTAGCGACAAGTCTTGGAATGCTGCTTGGAGAGTAGCAACTTCAATAGATGAAGAGGGGTGGACTGCAGAATTTAAAATACCATTAGGCCAAATTCGCTTTGCACAATTAGAAAAGGAGAAAGAGCAGATTTGGGGCATAAACTTTTCAAGAGTTATAAGAAGGCATAGGGAAACTTGCTATTGGCACCCTGTTGATCCTGCAAGAGATGGTTTCGAAATCAACGACAGTGGAGAGTTAAAGGGATTAAGAGGCATCGAACCTCCGCCAAGGCTAACTCTATACCCATACGTCAGTGCTTATGCAAATACT
>CACHDD010000058.1 GCA_902578505.1 uncultured Bacteroidota bacterium
AAACTAGAGCTAACTCCTCCTGTTACGAAGATGTAACGGCTGTTTCTTCCACTTGATAAGGTATCGCTCGATTGAGCTGAGTTGTTTGGCATGTCCCGAATTCTAAACAAAATATGAATACGGGATACAAAGGTAGTTTAATTATGTCGTTCATAAAGAGAAAATTTAATTCTCTTCTATACTTTTTGTCAATGCATCTACAACCTTGTGCCCTGAAAGGAATTCGTTAGCAATGACACGTATCAATGTGTATCCTGGCACTGCTAAAACCATACCTGTAACTCCGACAAGCATACCCGCCATACTAATTACAATGAAAATTTCAAGAGGATGTGCTTTTACTCGATTTGAGAAAAGAAATGGCTGAGTAAAGAAATTATCTATTAACTGAGTTAATATGTAAACTAGTGCTGCAGAACCAATATGTGGAAGCCATCCAAATGTTTCTCCAGAATACGTAGTGGCAACTATCAATAGCCCTATAAAAGCTCCAATAAGTGGCCCTATGTATGGGATCAAATTGAGTATCCCAGCTATGAAACCTAAAATTATTGCGTTTTCTACACCAACAATTGAAAGTCCTGTACTAATCATTACAGTTACTATAGATACTTGGATAATTAATCCGCTAAAGTATCTCGTTAATAGGTATGATGAATTCTCCATTATGTTCTTAATTTTCTCAATTTGAGAATCAGGAGTAATAGATAAAACGATGTTGTAAAAGAGGTTGGAATCTTTTAAAAAGAAAAATGTCATAAATAGGATTGAGAAGATTGCAATAAATGCTGTGCCAAGAATGTTTATAAGGCTACTAAAGAGGTTTGATACTGATCCAAATCCAACAATATCTGTTGTAGAATCGAAAAGCAGGGATGAAATACTATCGTGGCCGATATTTAATTGAAGTGTGATCTGATCTATTACAGCTACCCAACCTTTAAGATTGCCTGCTAATTGTTGAGTGTCAATAGAAGATAGAGCTTGAGCTTGGGTGGCAATAAGTGGTCCAAATAGGGCCATCACAAGACTTCCCGCGAATAAAAAACATGTTAGTGCAACAATAGCTCCGATTGAATTCGGTAGTCTTTTACCCTTGATTTGGACTTTAGTTACTAACTCAACAATTGGCCGTCCTGCAAAACTTAAACCAACTGAAACCATAAGATATCCAAGTAAATCACGAAATAGATATACTCCGTATGCACATATTAACACTGTAATTATACTGACAACCTGCCTTGCAATAGAATTATTCATGACAGCAATTTACACAAATAGAAATTTATAAAAATTAGGCGTGACTAAATTTGATTTATAAATTTGCACTCACTTATGAAGGCTCGACATAACTCAAAAAGTAGGCAAGATTATTTGAAGGCTATCCTTTCACTGGATTTGAAAGGGGTTAAAACAAGTACCTCCTCTATTTCAGAAAAACTTAATACAAAACCAGCATCTGTTACTGGTATGTTTAAGGTACTATCTGATTTGGGTTTGATTGAGTATAAGCCTTATCAAGGCGCTTTATTGACACCAAAAGGTAGATCAGAGGCTATCTCTCTTTTGAGGAAACACAGGCTTTGGGAGACGTTTATGGTTGAGAATTTGTGCTTTGGATGGGATGAAGTGCACGAGGTTGCAGAGCAGTTAGAGCATGTAGAGTCAAAGAAGTTGGTTGATAGATTGGATGCATATATGGGCTATCCTTCTTTTGATCCTCACGGTGAACCTATTCCAGATGCAGATGGAAATATGATTGATAGAAGAAATCTAGTTCAAGTTTCAACCCTCAGAGAGGGTGATTTAGCTAGTGTTCAAGGTGTTCTGGGTTCAAGCGATACTTTTTTAAGACACTTGGGCGATTTGGGGATTAGATTGGGTCTCGTATTTAAGGTAAAAAAGGTTTTTGAATTTGATGGTAATCTCTTAGTTGAGATTAACACTGATAATGGGCAGCAAAGAGAATATTCTTGGTCTAAGAAATTAGTAGAACAATTATTAGCTGAAATAAAGTAAGATGTTTGATTCATTAGTTTTGTGGATGGAATCTATAGGGCCAGTAAAATCAGCTCTAATGGCAACAATATTTACTTGGCTTATGACGACCGCAGGTTCTTCACTTGTTGTGTTTTTCAATTCTATGCACCGTAGGTGGTTTGATGGTATGCTTGGATTTACTGGAGGTGTAATGGTTGCTGCTAGCTTTTGGTCTTTGTTATCTCCTTCAATAGAAATGTCTGAAGGTGTTGGGTTTGTTAAAGTAATTCCAGCAGCCATAGGTTTTCTTTTGGGTGCTCTATTCATTTTCATGTTAGACAAACTCACTCCTCACTTACATATCAATTTTCAAGTTAATGAAGCTGAGGGTCCTAAAACAGATTGGCATAGTACAACTCTATTAGTTCTTGCAATTACTCTTCACAATATTCCTGAGGGATTAGCTGTAGGAGTATTATTTGGTGGTGCCGCTTTGGGTATTGATGGAGCAACAACAGCAGGCGCACTTGCGTTGGCAATTGGTATTGGAATCCAAAACTTCCCAGAAGGATTAGCAGTTTCGATGCCTTTAAGAAGACAGGGTGTTAGTATTGGAAAATCAGTTTGGTTTGGCCAGTTAAGCGCAATTGTAGAGCCGGTTGCAGGAGTTTTAGGCGCATTGCTGGTATTGCAAATTGAGCCATTGCTTCCTTATGCTCTTGCTTTTGCTGCAGGAGCCATGATTTACGTTGTAGTTGAAGAAGTGATTCCAGAAACCCAAAGAGACAAGTATACGGATTTTGCCACTCTCGGATTTATAGGTGGCTTTATCGTTATGATGACTTTAGACGTAGGATTAGGCTAAAAACACAATTCTGCACCCCCAAATCTTCCAGAACTCATTAGAAGTACGCAGTGGTTCTCAGAGGGAATTTCTTTTAATCTTGAGCTTAGCTCTTCAACTGAAGTAATTACCTCTAAATCCTCTCTCTTAAAGGCGTTTTTAACTTCTTCAGGGCTTATTGCAGGTAGTCTTTTGTGTTCTAAAACTTTGGGGTCGTAGAAGACAATGGCCTTATCGACCCTATTCATTGAGTTTTTGTACTGAGGTAAAAAGTCCTTATTCAGACTAGAAAAGGTGTGGAGTTCAAATACAGCAGTTACTTTTCTGTTTGGGAAGGATCCTACTACTCCTGCTTGTGTTGCCTTAAGCTTAGAGGGTGCGTGTGCAAAATCTCTAAATGCAATGAAACCTTCTCTTTCATTGATTACTTCAAGCCTTTTTGCCGCGCCCTTAAATCCATTTATTGAACTTATGAATTCAGTGCAAGAAATCCCAATTTCATTGCAAACTGCTTTTGCTCCCTCTAAGTTTTGATAGTTATGGGCTCCCACTAATTGTGTTTCTAACAAAGTACCGTCTTTAAATTCTATTTTGTTAGACGTTTTGCCTGGAGTGCTATGTGGAGTTGAGTAAGGGATATACCTAATATCTGTCCTCTTTTCTATAAATTCATATACCAGATTGCATAACTTCTTGTCTTCTTGAAAATACATAAGAGTCCCGTTTCGTTCGATAGTATCTATAAACTCTCGAAAGGTGTCCAAATAACTTTCCTTGGTAGGGAAAACGTTTATATGATCCCATGCAATCCCTGTTATAATAGCTATATGAGGTCTATAATGAAGGAACTTTGATCTTCTGTCAATAGGTGAGCTCAGGTATTCGTCGCCTTCGATAACTGCGAATTCGCTGTCTTTACTTAGTTCGAGCATTCTATTGAAACCCTCTAACTGCGCGCCTACCATAAAATCGGTTTTAATTCCGCTATTTTTCATTGCATGAAGCAACATAGATGTAATTGTAGTTTTCCCGTGACTACCACCAACAACTATCCTCGTTTTATCCTCTGTTGCTTTGTATAAATACGAAGGGTATGACTCGATTTTCAGGCCAAGTGACTGCGCCTTTAATAGCTCTGGATTTTCAATTCTTGCGTGCATTCCCAGAATTATCACATCGATATCATCAGTTATTCTGCTTTCATCCCAACCCTCGCTATCAGGAAGCAATCCTGCAGCATCTAATCTTCCCCTGCTGGGCTCGAAAATTTGGTCGTCGGATCCGCTAACCTCATGACCTAAATGGTCAAGAGCCAGAGCAAAATTGTGCATAGCACTACCGCCAATAGCAATGAGGTGAATTCGCATGTGTTAAAGTTAATCTGAAACAGAAGTTATAATTCCACCAATTGCTGCTAAGTCATCAAAAAATGTAGGGTAGCTCTTTGCAACGCATTCTGCATCTTCAATTTCAATTGGAGCACCTGCGCTACCAAGAATTGCAGCTGCCATTACAATCCTGTGATCTCCTCTTGGGTTAATTCTACAAGGTTTTATTTTACTGGGATTGACGTATAAATAATCGCCTTCAATTATACATGTTACGCCTGCTTTCTCAAATTCTTCAACTATAGCTATGCCTCGATTAGATTCCTTAGTGGCTAGTCGTCCAACGCCCTTGATTTTTGAAGATTTCTTGCCAAATGCTGCAAGAGCTGCAATAGTTGGGAATAGGTCGGGACAGTTTGTTAGATCGAGATTGAAGTATTTTGGCTTCTTTTTAGAAATACTTATTCCACCATCAGTTCCAAGAAGATGGTAGCCTGCAAATAATAGAGCGCCTTTTATTGCTGAATCAGCTTGGCTAAATCTCCCTCTAATTCCAGTTATCTCGAGTTCTGGCTTTCCGCAAAGAGCTCCTAGTGCAAGAAGCACAGCGGCTGA
>CACHDD010000059.1 GCA_902578505.1 uncultured Bacteroidota bacterium
GATTCGTACTTCAACTTGAGGGTCATTGCAATTCCAGTTCAAAATCGATCCTCCAGGGTTGGGATAGAGATTGAATTTGGGCTTGCTTGCTATGGGCAATTCAGGAGCACTTATAGTGACAGAATCTGAACCTATATAACACCTCATTCCACCGTTTTGGATTCCCATTAAACAATCGATTTTTCCATCGTCATTTAGTTCTCCAAAAGTGCACTTAGATCTATACCCACTAACGTAGTTTAAGACGTTCGTTGTTTGCTCAGTGTATTCAAAATTTAGGTCCTCTTGAAGTAGGCCAAAATACTGAACTGTTCCTACTTCATTAGAGACTAAAATATGGATCCCACTTTCGTCAATTGTTAATGAAGGAGTGCTATAACCGTTAATACCTAAAGCATTGTCAACAAGTATGTTGCCCCAATCTTCTCCGAATTCTTCGCTAATGTATTGGCACCATGACATTTGGGTTGAAGTACCGCAATTAAGGAACAGATTTAGAGTCCCATTTTTCTCCCCTACAACTAGGTCAAGTAACCCGTCATAATTAATATCAATTAACTGAGGTGCTGCAAATTGTCCGATGTCAATTCGCTCACCATTGTCGTCCGTCATAGCTAGAATTGAAAGCTCAAATTCAGGCCAATTTCCTGCACCATTTACATTCTCGTAATAATGCAAAATCCCAAGCTCATCACCAACAATCAAATCCACGTCTCCGTCGCCATCAACATCGCCAATAGCAGGCACTGGACTTTCGATTCCAAATGTGGCTAAATCTGCTATAATTTCATCTGGCATTGTGAAAATAGGGTTACTTGTTGTGCCTGTGTTTTTATACGCCCTTAATTTTGCAGGAGTACTTCCGGTTTCTATATAGTTTTCCTTATTCGTTACAACTAAGTCTAGCAGGTTATCCCCATCTAAATCAATTAGTAGTGGATAGCATCCCCTTCCCATATCAATCATTCCATTTTGTATGAATTGAGGTACGATAATATCCCAAATTGGTTGATCTTCGGTTCCAATATTCCTCATGTAGTATACACTGTTATCATCGTCAACTTCTAAGTAACTATTTGGGCTAAATATTAAATCCCTTACTCCGTCAGCATCTACATCAATATGGTAAGCAGCTGGAAAACGTTTGCAATCAAGTGCTTCTAAACCGTTTGTTTGACTTGGGAAGTCAAAATCAGTGAAAATTGCACTGTCTTGTCCATCTACAGCATCTTCGAGTAAAACCCCTATGATTGATGGATATGTAACATCACCAATTAACAGGTCCATTGGCCCATTATCATCTAATTGAAGCGCTGTTATAGACCCACCTATGTGTCTATGTTCATCTCTTGGGTCTAAGACGTTGTATTCACAATTAAAATCCTCACCTATATATAAATTGTTGTTCTCACTGGCTTCAGCAAGCATTCCATAACAGCGATTTGTACACTCCATTTCTAATCCACATTCGCTTAAACCTTCAAATTTATATAGTGTTGATGAAGCAGCAGTGAACGTAATAATGTCTAAATCACCATCGTTATCTAAATCTTGAATTGCAGGTATGTCACTGCTTAGACAAACCACTGGAACTAGGTCAGATCCAGATCCGTCATTGTAAATACATTCGAGGGGAGAAGCTACTAACTCAAACTGCGGGTTTAGAGGGTCAGTGGTGTTGTTCTTATAAACGGATATTCCATTAATCCATGCAGTAAATACATCTGGTTTTCCATCGCAATCAAAATCTCTTAAAAGGCACCATGAATCTAGATCTGGCCATCCTTTTGCCCATTCAGGCCTATATCTCCAATCCTCACCATCCCTTTCAAATGTCAAGATTCTATGCCCGTCTCTATCGAATGCAAAAAGATCTTCATCTCCATCAAAGTCCAGATCTATGGGTGACCACTGAGGAGCTGTAAGTCCACCAGTCCAAGGATTTTGTATAGTATCCCCATTTATGATAACTGGGATAACTCCTAGCTCAAAACCATAATCCCATTGGGCTATGCTTAATTGTGAGGCGCAAATAAATGCAACCAACCAAAACTTACATTTTACTTCGGACATTATCTCATTGTTTCAGAAAGAGAAGGAAAATAGATGATATCATCCATCCCAATAAGAGTCCCCCTTTCTGTTTCAATAGAACCAGATCTAACGTGTGCATCTCCGAAATAAATTCCGCCTTCTTTTGTTAATTCTAGCTTTATTCCTGAGTGAACTGTCCAATCTGTTCCGTCAGAAAATGCTTTATACTCAAGTGGTATGTCAATGATATGATATGAAACAAATTCATCTAAAGCACTTTCGTTTCCTGGCTTTAGAAGCGCCTTGTACTCAGGATGCACCTCAAAAGCTTTATCGATAGGAGCTAAAAGTGTTACATCTCCGCTGTGAATGTGCTTACTTAAACTTGACTTTTTTACAAGCTTGGCAAAAATGGGATACTCATCACTTGATGTTAAATACCTATATGCTGAAGTCTTGTTTTTAGATTTATCTGAGATCCCTCTTTCCTTTGCTTCTTGACGTCGTTTCATCAATCTCATACCCTTCTTTTCTGCATCTGTAAGCTCTCTACCTATTGGAGACTCAGCCTTTTTCTTAACAGAAGTATTAGCTTTTTGAGGTTTTGGGCTATCTGTACATGATGATGCCATAACTAACATCAAGCCTATGAATAATGTCTCAATTTTTCTCATGTCGTAAAGATAAAAATTTAAGTTAGTAGGTTGTGAACAAATTTTCATAACAGCTTGAGTGTAAGGCTTATCTTTGTATCAGGAATATTTTAAACCTTTCTTCGAACATGAAGCATACGGGTATTATCCCAAAAAACACGTCACTTGAAGCTATTGGACTTGAAGAGGTGTCTAGTGTGCAGTGGAATCTTCCTCAATCAACCTTAGTAAAAGAATGCATACTAAATGGAGAAGGTAGACTAACTGATACAGGTGCACTTGCTATCAATACAGGTGAATTTACAGGTCGTTCTCCAAAGGATAGATATATCGTGGGAGATGCAAAAACTAATTCAAGAGTAGATTGGGGAGATATTAATCAAAGCATTACCAGCGAGGATTTTGGCCGTCTTTTGGAGGATGTCCAAAATTACCTTCAAGATAAAAATGTATATATAAAAGATGGAGTAATAGGAGCTGATCCTGCAACGCAAATCAATACTAGAGTTGTTTCTGAATTTGCATACTCTGGTTTATTTGTACACAATATGTTCTTGCGTTTTAGTGCGCCAGAAATTCTAGTAGTAGATCCTGCATGGTATGTTATTTGTGTTCCTAATTTTAATTCTAATCCCAAACGCCACGGATGTCGTCAAGGAAACATAAGTGCAATTGATTTTACTCGTAAGATCATCATTGTTGCTGGTTCTGGTTACACTGGAGAAATAAAGAAGGGTATGTTCTCTGTTATGAATTTCGAATTACCTGAAGTTCACGGAGTACTACCAATGCACTGTTCTTCTAATGTTGGTAAAGACGGAAACGTAGCAGTGTTCTTTGGCTTAAGTGGTACAGGAAAAACTACACTTAGTAGTGATCCCCTTAGAAACCTCATTGGAGATGATGAGCATGGATGGTCAGATAATGGAGTCTTCAATATGGAAGGAGGATGTTATGCAAAGACTATTGACCTTAGCGAAGAGGGTGAGCCACAGATTTATAACGCGATTAAATACGGTGCTCTTCTTGAAAATATTGGTTTTGAAAGCGATGGAGTGACTCCTAATTACGAGGATGATAGCATTACGCCAAACACTCGTGTTTCATATTCAATTGACCATATTCCTGGAGCAATTCAAGACGGAATGGGTGGTCATCCTACAGATATTTTCTTCTTGACGTGTGATGCATTTGGGGTGTTACCTCCGATCAGCCGTCTTGATGCAAACCAAGCGATGTTCCACTTTATCAGTGGTTACACAGCAAAAGTTGCTGGAACAGAAGTCGGAGTTGTTGAGCCCCAAACTGCATTTTCTGCTTGTTTTGGCGCTCCATTCCTTCCTTTAGCTCCAACTGAATATGCTGTGATGCTTGGCGAAAGAATTGAAAAGCACGAAGCTAGGATTTGGCTAGTTAATACTGGTTGGACTGGTGGTGGCTACGGAGTTGGTTCTAGAATGAAGCTTCGCTACACTCGTGCAATGATTACAGCTGCCCTTGAGGGTAAGCTAAACGAAGGCGATATGAGGGTTGATGAGGTGTTTGGCCTTAAGGTGCCAAACTCATGTCCTGATGTGCCTTCTGATGTTTTAAACCCACGTGAAACTTGGGCTGATAAGGGAGCATACGACACTGCAGCAGCAGATCTAGCGCAGCGATTTGTATCTAACTTCTCACAATTCGACGAAACAGCTACTGATGCTATGCGTTCTGGCGGCCCTCGTGTTGCAGTAAGCGCTAGCTAATTGAGATTACTATACGTTCCAAATCTTCATGTAGGAAGCTTTGAGCTGCCAGA
>CACHDD010000060.1 GCA_902578505.1 uncultured Bacteroidota bacterium
GTTACTACGTTGATACAGATATCTTCAATTGTGATGGTACCTGTCTTGATGACGCTGACGGAGATGGAATTTGTGATCAGAATGAAGTTGTAGGATGTACAGATAACTGTGCATGTAACTATAATGTAGATGCAACTGATGACGATGAATCATGTACTTATGACGATTGTTCGGGGTGTATTTATGTTAATGCATTGAACTACGATGAAAATGCTATTTACGATGATGGAAGCTGTGAATTTGAGGGATGTATTGATTCGAATTATGCTAACTATAACCCACTAGCAAACGTTCAGGGTGATGCAGTTTGTTCAAATTCGCCATCCAATGCTGACTTTACAGGAGATAGTTTTGTTCAGCTAGATGATCTATTGCAGTTATTAACTGTTTATTCTACTGAGGCGCCAAACTTTGGCGATCAAGTCTGGGCTCAGGAAGCCTGTGATATAACTCCTATTAGTGATGCTATATTATTAGAGGATGTTGGGTTTGCTGACGGAGATCCTAATATAGAGTGCTATGTGAATCAAGGATGTACTTATGTTGGAGCAATCAACTACGATGCTGAGGCAGAGTCAGATGCTGGTTTCTGTGTTTTTGCTGGATGTACTGATATAGCAGCAATAAACTTTAATTCTATAGCTAATGTCGATAATGGAACATGTAAGTACTCTCCATGTCCTGACTTCAACAGTGATGGATCAATAAATACTTATGATCTATTAGACTTCCTAACTGCTTGGGGATCTATCTATTAAAAAGCTTAATAACCAAAAATTGAAAAGGCCCCACCTTATTGATGGAGCCTTTTTTTATTTAGTACTTTTGTTGAACCACAGATTAAATGAAAAATGGGAGCAACTGAAATAGTTTTTGTCTTTGTAATGTATTTGCTGTTTTTTGGGGCGAAGGGCATTCCTTCTCTAGCCAAAACTCTTGGCGAAGGCGTAAGACATTTTAGAAGTGCAACTGATGAAATCCAAAGAGAAATTCTCGATACTGGGAATGAAATTAAGACTGATTTTAGAGAAATAAAAAAGAAGGCGAGTAATGTAGCTAATAAAGCCAAAGAGTTATGATAGCACTTATATTAGGCCTTATACTTTTAACATTTGGTGGTGATTTACTTGTAA
Source organism: uncultured Bacteroidota bacterium (assembly GCA_902578505.1). The sequence continues at coordinate 1,134 of CACHDD010000060.1, forward strand.
GACATGCATCAGCATTTGCTATCAAATCAAATGTTCCCCCACTAATTGTAGGCCTAACAGTAGTATCTATTGGGACTTCATCTCCAGAGTTGTTTGCTTCGTTACAAGCAGTTTGGACTGGAGCAAATGGCATTGCTGTTGGTAATGTGATTGGGTCGAATATAGCTAACCTTGGTTTAGCTTTAGGTTTGACTGCCATGATAAAGCCGTTGGTTGTTGACAAAAGTGTACTTGTGAGGGATTTTCCTATGATGGTATTTGTGACTTTGTTATTTGGCCTATTGGCAATTGATGGTCAATTTAATAAAGTTGACGGTGCTATTCTCTTGATAGGATTGGTGGTATACATCGGGTTTCAAATCAAGAGATCTAAGTTTATAAAGAAGGAAAAAGAAATTGTTGAGGTTAAAAAGGGAGTCAATCTTTCTGAGAAGAGCTATGCTTATTTAGTTATTTTGATGATTATTGGTTGTGTGATGCTTTATTTGGGTTCAGAGTCCTTCATTTTGGGGGCAAGCTCTATTGCAAAGATGTTAGGAGTTAGCGATTTAATAATTGGTGTAACAGTAGTTGCATTTGGGACTAGTGTGCCAGAGATAGTTGCTTCTTTGGCAGCAGTATTAAAAGGTGAAGGAGATTTGGGCATAGGAAATTTAGTTGGGTCGAATATCATGAATATCCTTCTTGTTTTAGGCGGTTCTTCATTAATAGGAAATTTAAAAATTGATTCACACGTTATTAATTTTGATTTTTGGTGGATGCTCGGTACTGCAGCTCTACTTTTTCCCATCTTAAAATTTGGGAAAAATATAAACCGAATTGAGGGAGGTATTTATGTCATTAGTTATGTAACATATATATATATTACGTTAGTATAATCAGTAACTTTACAGTAATGAGTGTATCCAAAGACGCTAAACGTATCACTACTCAAGTGGTTTACGACATGAAGCAAAATGGAGAAAAGATCTCTATGCTCACTGCATACGATTTCTCAATGGCTAAAATTGTTGACCAGGCTGGTATTGATGTTATCCTCGTTGGTGATAGTGCATCAAATGTGATGGCAGGTCACGAGACTACTCTTCCTATTACTTTAGATCAAATGATTTACCATGCGCAAGCAGTTGTTCGCGCAGCTAAGCGTTCGTTAATAGTTGTAGATTTGCCGTTTGGAACATATCAAGGAAATTCAAAGGAAGCTCTAAATTCAGCAATCCGTATTATGAAGGAGAGTGGTGCACACGCAGTAAAGCTAGAAGGAGGTAGAGAGGTTAGAGAATCTATTGAGAGGATACTGTCCGCTGGGATACCTGTAATGGGACATTTAGGGTTAACCCCCCAATCGATTTACAAGTTTGGAACATACACTGTTAGGGCAAAAGAAGAGGCTGAAGCCCAAGTTCTAAAAGAAGATGCTAAGATGCTAAGCGACATTGGTTGCTTCTCAGTTGTTTTTGAAAAAATTCCAGCAAAGTTGGCAGGAGAAATTACAGCAATTTTAGACTGTCCAACAATAGGTATTGGCGCAGGATCTGATTGCGATGGACAAGTGTTAGTATTACATGATATGCTGGGTATAACACAGGAGTTTTCTCCTAGATTTCTTCGCAGATACTCCAATTTAGGAGAGCAAATGTTAGATGCTATTAAGTTGTATGTAAAAGATGTAAGAGCTCAAGATTTCCCATCTATAGACGAACAATACTAATTTGAAAGCTTCGGACGCATCTCCTAAATTCTATAGGCAACCAAAGATGCCCATCATAATGAGCACGGCTTCGAACTTACAGGTTATATACGAGGACAATCACATAATTGCAATTAATAAACGAAGTAGCGACATAGTTCAAGGAGACGGTAAAGGAGATAAAAGCCTATGCGAAGTAGTGGCGGAATATGTTGCTAAGAAGCATAACAAACCAGGCAAGGCTTTTATAGGAACTGTTCATAGACTGGACAGACCAGTTAGTGGAGTAATTCTATATGCAAAAACATCAAAAGCACTATCTAGATTGACTACTATGTTCAGGAATAGAGAAATTCAGAAAACATATTGGGCTGTGGTTAAACCTGATATCAATATTTCTGAGGGACATGTTTTGAATTACCTAAAGAAAAATAAAAAGAAAAATAAAAGTTATGCCTATGACTCTCCTGGTCAAGGAAGAAAGGAAGCTGAACTAATTTTCAAGAAGGTTGGTAAAGGAGATCACTATTCATTTGTAGAGGTGATGCCCAAATCTGGACGACATCATCAGATTAGGGTTACTTTAGCTTGGCTTGGCTCGCCAATTAAGGGAGATATCAAATACGGAGCAAAGAGGACAAATGATAATGCATCTATTCACCTTCACGCTAGAAGGATTGATTTTGTACATCCAGTTAAAAAAGAAGCTTTAACAATTATTGCTCCACCTCAGAAAGATTCACTTTGGGATAAATTCTTAACATTAGACTTAAAAAGAGGGTGAGATAATTACCTTTGATTTCAGATAAAAATAGAAAAAAGAAATAACGAGTTATGAGTTCACCTGAATTAGTGAATTGCCTAATTATAGGATCAGGCCCTTCAGGCTATACTGCAGCAATCTACGCTGCTCGTGCAGATATGAAACCAGTGTTATACCAAGGCGTACAGCCTGGTGGACAGCTTATGGAAACTACTGATGTAGATAATTTCCCGGGATACCCTGAGGGAATAAATGGACCACAGATGATGATAGACCTTGAAAACCAGGCCAAAAGATTCGATACAGATGTAAGATCTGGTTGGATTACTAAGGTTGACTTTTCAGGAGACATTCACAAGGTTTGGGTTGGTGAAGGAGATTCAGCGGTAGAAATTCACTCAAAAACTGTGATTATTTCTACAGGAGCTTCTGCAAAGTGGCTTGGCCTGGAAAGCGAAATCAGATTGAGAGATATCGGTGGAGGCGTTAGCGCATGTGCTGTTTGTGACGGATTCTTCTACAGAGGCCAAGACGTAGTAATCGTGGGCGCTGGAGATTCAGCATGCGAGGAAGCGTCTTACTTAGCAAAACTTTGTAACAAGGTTACAATGCTTGTTCGTCGAGACGAAATGAGAGCGTCAAAAGCAATGCAACACAGGGTGAGAGGAATGGATAATATTGAAATCCTATACAACACCGAAACTATAGAAGTTGTTGGAGAAGAAGCAGTAGAAGGTGTTAAAGTGAAAAACAACCAAACAGGAGAAGAAAGCACTCTTGAAGTAACTGGATTCTTTGTTGCTATTGGCCACACTCCAAATACTGCAATCTTCAAAGACTTCCTTGAGCTTGATGAGCAAGGTTATATCA
>CACHDD010000061.1 GCA_902578505.1 uncultured Bacteroidota bacterium
ACAATTAAATAATATATCAAGATGTTTTACAAGTTTAGCTATTGCCTTTTTTTGCTTCAAAAATGATTGTAATTCTCAAGAATTCAGGCCTTTAGGAATTTGGAAAGACTTCTTCCCATACGAGAAAGTTGAAGAAGTTCAGCCTACCGATGGAGTCGTTTACGCTAGGACTAAACACGCTGTTTTTAGTTATCACAGTGAAATAAACCAATTAATAAGACATAGTACAGTACAAGGATTAAGTGCGGCTAATCCATCTGCTATAGCTGTTATTCCAAGTAGTGAAACCAACGATAACGTAATTGTTATCGGTTATGAAGACGGAAATGTGGATCTAATGATTGACGGTCAAATATTTAACATGCCAGATATTAAAAACAGTAATCTAATAGGCAACAAAGCAGTTAAAAATATTTTTGTCGATCCCCCCAACGCATATTTAGCAACTTCTTTTGGAGTGGTAGTAATAAATGCTAGTGATATAGAAGTAAGTGAAACATGGTACATTGAAGGCCAACAAAATTTACTAGGCGTTAGTGGAGTTTATAAGCATAATAACAAATGGGTGGTTGCAACCGATAACGGTGTATACGAAGCTGATTTAAACCACCCGTTTTTAACCAGCTCAGAAGCTTGGAATAAGTGGGATGATTTGCCAGAGGATCCAAGTACACAAGTAAGCGAATTAAACTTTACTTCTAATAGAATTTTTGCACACTTAGGCAATCAATTTAATGGAAGACTTTGGTACAAAGAAAACTCACAATGGTCACTTTTAGATGGTTGGCCTGAAGAAGGTGATAGACTCAACGGAATGGATTCTAGAAACGACACTCTACTTATCGGTTTGAAACACAATGTAGCTCGATACGATGAAAATTTGAATCTAATTGAAGAAACCAATGAGTTAGGATCTTGGATAAAAGTGAATGATGTTGAGTTTGGACTAGAGGAAGAGACAACTATTTGGATAGCAAGTGAATATGGTGGACTCTTAAGATTTGTCCCAAACCCTAATACAAATGGTTTAGACAATGCTCTTTTCTACCCAAAAGGCCCAGAAAATGCAAGTGCTAGGAAGATTGATTGTTGGAATGATAACCTCTGGTTTGCAACAGGTGGAGTCGATGTAATTTGGGATGGCCTATACAATTCTGAAGGTGTTCACGGACTTGTCAATCAAGAATGGATAGATGTTAATTCACTTGAGAGTGAAAACGAAGTAAGTGGGATCAGAGATATGATTGATGTAAGTATTGACCCATTAAATGCCAACCACGTAATGTTTGCCTCTTGGGAAGAAGGAATTATTGAAGTACTTAATGGCGAAATGATTGAAATCTATAACAAATCAAATTCTACTATTCAAGAAGCTAATTTTGGTGGTGGGCCTAGAACTGGTATTGGAGGGCTTGATTACGACATCAATGGAAATCTTTGGTTCACAAACTCATTTACCGACACTCCCCTTCAAGTTATGCTTACAAGTGGTGATTTCATCCCCATGGATTTAGGTGAGGATTTAAATATCGACCAAAACATCGGCGGGCTTAAGTGTACATACGACGGAAGATATATTTGGGCTCTCCTACCCCGTGGTGGAGGAATAGTAGTATACGACAATGGTGGAACCATAGAAAGTTTATCAGATGATAATTGGAGGTTTTTGAACACAGGCGATGAGTCGGGAGCTCTTCCATCGAATTATGTTTACTGTATAGAAGAAGATCTTGACGGAGAGATTTGGCTTGGCACTGCATCAGGGCCTGCAATTTTTTATAGTTCAGAAAGTCTATTTAATAATGACGAAAACACAACAGCATCTCAGATTTTAATCCAACAAGACGGCAACTACCAATATCTCTTAGAAACTGAAGTAATTACAACAATTAAAATTGACGGAGGAAATAGAAAGTGGGTTGGCACGAACGGGTCAGGTGTTTATGTCCTTAGTGAAGACGGTCAAGAGATAACGCACCACTTCACAACCAGTAATAGTCCTCTTCCAGATAACAATGTCCTTGACATGGCTATAAATCACAGAAATGGAGAAGTTTTCATAGCAACTGAAAACGGAACCGTCTCATATTTAAGTGAAGCAACAAACTGGGACCCTGAAATGGGCGACATTTATGTATTCCCAAACCCAGTTGACCAATTCCACATTGGCCCAATCACAATTGATGGCCTAGCATACCAAACTACATTACATATTACTGACGCTTCTGGCCGAGTAATCGCTGTTGAAGAGTCGCTTGGAGGTCGTGCAACTTGGGATGGTCTCCTTGATGATGGCACTCCTGCACCTTACGGCGTTTACATGGTTTTTGCCGTTGACGATGACGGCTCAAATTCTGCCATGACAAAGTTTGCTATTACGAGGTAACTTTGGGCTATGTCTGATTTAAAAATCATAGGGATAGAGGCGGAGATTTCATGGGAAGACCCTGCTGCGAACCGATTGGCTTTTGAGCAAAGGATTCGCGAAGCAGCTGGTCGAGGTTGCGAAATTGTAGCCCTTCCCGAAAATTTTACCACTGGATTTTCTATGAATACTGAATGTATCGATTCCTGGGAAAGTGGTGAAACGTTATCGTGGATGAAGTGGCTTTGTGCCGAATTGAATATCGCTCTTTTTGGTAGCGTTGCATTTAAAATGAAAGATGGTTCAGCTCGAAATAGAGGGTTGTTTGTTAGGCCAAACGGAGAATATAACGTCTACGACAAAAAACATTTATTTACCCTCGGCGGTGAAGGTGATAATTACGTGAAAGGTGGTCAAAAGGTTGTTGTAGAGTACAAGGGCTGGAAGATTCTACTACAGATTTGCTATGACCTAAGATTTCCTGGTTTTGCAAGGAATATTCCAGAAAGTTTGTACGATGTTATTATTTACGTAGCTAATTGGCCTGAGCCTCGCATTCACGCATGGAGGACCTTGCTACAAGCTAGGGCGATAGAAAATCAGTGTTATGTTATGGGGGTAAATAGATGTGGAGTAGATCCTTCTGGCAATATGTACACTGGTGATAGTTTAGGTTCAGATTACCTGGGGTCGGTTTTGAGTGAGGGACCCGTGGTTGAACTAAGCTGTGTGAGAAGTCAACTAGATGGGTATAGGGGAAAGTACCCCTTTTTGTGGGACGGAGAGTGATTTACCCGAAATGTTACCTCTCCTCTACGCTGGTCGGTGAGGGTTTGGAGGTATTAACTTAAGATGATCACTTTTTATTCACTTGATTTTAGGAAATGATTTATGTCCTAGAGCGCCGTTTTTCATTAAATCATCCTACACTTTTTTTAATTCAAAAAACAATCGAACTAGTAACTAGTATGGTTATTTTTTGGGTTTGCTTTTTGTTGGTTGCTTACTTAAAAGCGCTAACTCCAGTAACATCCAATCCTGTAATCAATAAGTGAATATCGTGAGTTCCCTCATAAGTAATTACCGATTCTAGGTTCATTATATGACGCATGATGGGGTATTCGTTCATGATACCCATTGCCCCTAGAATTTGGCGTGCTTCACGTGCGATGTTAAGAGCCATGTCTACGTTATTACGCTTAGCCATAGAGATTTGCGCACTTGTTGCACGGGCTTCGTTGCGTAGTTGACCTAGGCGGAAAGTTAGAAGTTGAGCTTTAGTGATTTCAGTAATCATTTCGGCTAATTTCTTTTGCTGAAGTTGAAATCCTGCAATTGGCTTTCCGAACTGATAGCGCTCTGTTGAATAGCGCAATGCTGTGTCGTAACAATCAAGGGCTGCACCTATAGCACCCCATGCAATTCCAAATCTCGCAGAATCTAAACAGCTTAGCGGTCCACCTAGCCCAGAACGTCCAGGAAGGATGTTTGACTTTGGCACTCTAACATTGTCAAAAATCAATTCACCTGTATCTGATGCTCTCAGGCTCCACTTGCCCTTCATTGTAGGAGTAGAGAAACCTTCCATTCCACGTTCAACAATTAAGCCGTGGATTCTGCCTTCTTCATTCTTAGCCCAAACCACAGCAACCTGTGCGAATGGCGCATTAGAAATCCACATCTTCGCTCCGTTTAGGATGATGTCGTCACCGTCCTCAACATAGCTAGTTACCATTCCTCCTGGATTTGACCCGTGGTCTGGTTCAGTTAACCCAAAGCATCCAATCCACTCTCCAGTTGCAAGCTTAGGAAGGTATTTTTTCTTTTGTTCCTCAGTACCGTATTTCCAAATAGGGTACATAACAAGTGAGCTTTGAACCGAGGCCGTTGAGCGTAGGCCCGAGTCGCATCTTTCTAATTCTTGCATTAGAAGTCCATAGGAGATTTGGTCT
>CACHDD010000062.1 GCA_902578505.1 uncultured Bacteroidota bacterium
CTCTTTAGACAATGTTCAGAATTATATGGAGTACTCATATTGCGGAAGAATGTTTACTGAAGGTCAAAGGACTCGAATGCGAACAGCTGCCCTTTCATCAACTTCTGATCGAAATGAACTTTCAACTACCTCAAATTTGAATGCGACTGGAGTTGAAGGGGTTCCACTTCTATGTGAGGCTATTTTTACTGTTGACAAACAAGTTGTTTGTATTGGAGATGGAGTTCAGTTTACTGACTTAAGTTACCATGATATAAGTACTTGGTCCTGGGATTTCGGAGATGGTACAGTATTAAGTGGTGGAGATGATGAAGAATATTCTTCTCCTTATTATGTTTTTAATCAAGAGGGAGTTTACGAAGTTGTTCTTACCGTAAGCAACTCTGCTTCTTCTGAGTCATCTCAGCCAATTACGATTACAGTTCTTTCTTCAAGCTCAATGGATACACCAGTTCAACAAGGCTTTGAATTTGGAGAATTCCCAAGTCAGGACTGGTTTGTCGATGACCCATTTCAAGACGGAAGCTGGGAACTAAATTACGACGTTTCATATACTGGACAGAGGTGTATTCAAATTGCTAACTGGTCAAATGATTTAGAATTTAACAAGGATTATTTTATCTCTAGCACAATGGATATGACAGGTGTTGACGAAATAAGAGTAAATTACAAATGGGCTTATTGTTTTAAGGGAACTTCTGAGAATGACGAAACAGATGATAGGTTAAGAATCAGCGTTACTGGTGATTGTGGAGATGATTGGGATCTAAGAAAGATGCATAGAGGATTTACAGACCTTCCATCGGCTGAACCTCATATTTATCCATTTGAACCTGCTGGAGAGAATGAGTGGAATGAGTACACACTTGTTTTACCCCAAAGCATCTACCAAACAGAATTCTTTAGAGTAATGTTCGAATTTGAGTCTCGACTTGGAAACAACATCTTCCTTGATGATATCAACATTACTACTTATAACGAAGAAATGTTAATCCTTGAAGAGCGGACAGTTGGACCTAATTGGTTTTTATATCCAAATCCTTCAGAAACTGGCGTCTCAAATCTTAGCTGTTCAATTATTCAAGCCCATGATGCTGAAATCAAAATCGTAGATGTTCAGGGTAGAATTTTAGAGCAAGTTTATAACGGTAACCTACAATCAGGCCAACATAATTTCGAGCTAAACCAAGCTGATAAAACCACAGGAACATATTTCTTAGTTATAGAGCTTGATGGTAAGCTTCAAGCTTTGCCTTGGGTAATTCAATAATAGTTTAGTGAGCTTCGAGCCAATCCGCTCCTGAGAACATTTCTACTTCAAGTGGCACGCTTAGTTGGACTGCTTCTTCCATGCATTTCTTAACGATGGGCTTGAGTTTTTCAAGTTCGTCTTTGTGAACGTCAAATACAAGTTCATCGTGAACTTGCATGATCATTTGAGCTTTGAGGTTGCTCGTCTTTAATGCTTCCGAAATGCGAACCATTGCGACCTTGATGATGTCCGCTGCGGAGCCTTGGATGGGTGCATTGACAGCGTTACGTTCAGCAAATGCTTTTACCATTCCGTTGTTGGAATTGATGTCTGGAAGCTTTCGCCTTCTTCCAAGGATTGTTTCTGCGTACTCAAATTCTCTCGCTTTTTCTACGCACTGCTTGGTGAAGCTTTCGAGCGAGCTGAATTGTTGGTTGTAGCTTGCGATAATATCTTTGGCCGCGGCTCTTTTTATGCCAAGCTCTTCGGCTAGTCCAAACGCTCCTTGACCATAGAGTATCCCAAAGTTTACCGCCTTTGCTTGCGATCTTTGTAATCTATCGACTTTGTCAAGGCCTACGCCAAACACTTTTGCCGCAGTAGCGGTGTGAATGTCAATTCCTTCTTGGAACGCTTCAACCAGACCTGAGTCGTTGCTCATAGCGGCTGCTACTCGAAGCTCTACTTGGCTATAGTCGGCAGCTAGGAGAACATGGTCTTTATCGGTGGGGATAAATGCTTTTCTAATCTCTCTGCCTGCTTCTGTTCGAACAGGAATATTTTGAAGATTGGGATCCTTTGAGCTTAGACGTCCTGTTGCTGTAACTGTTTGCATGTATGACGTGTGAAGGCGTCCGGTTTTGGTATTTACCAACTTTGGAAGAGGTTCGACATATGTGCTAAGGAGTTTTTTCAGTTTTCTGTATTCAAGTACTTGGCCTATTATGGGGTGGGTATTGATGAGCTTTTTAAGAACGTCCTCTCCGGTTTGGTATTGACCGGTTTTTGTCTTTTTGGCCTTAGATTTAAGAACGAGTTTATCGAAGAGGATATCTCCAAGTTGACGTGGAGAATCGATATTAAATTCTTCACCTGCTGAATCTAGAATCTGAGATTTAAGGGAGTCAATTTGGCCTGCAAGTTGAACGCTGTAATTATCGAGAAGTTTTGTATCGAGATTAACTCCCGCAAGTTCGATTTCAGCAAGGATTCCAACTAGAGGAAACTCAACATTTTCAAGAAGATCGATCATTTCAGCTTGCTCGATGTTCTCTTGCAAAATACTCGAGAGTCGCATCACCATATCTGCTGATTCTCCCGCATAATCGCAAACTAAATCAACATTGAGGTCCCTGAACGATTTCATAGTTCTTCCCTTGCCTATAAGATTTTCCAAAGATCGCGGCTTGAGTTTCACATAGGTTTGGACCATTTGCTCAAATCTGTGAGTTGAATCAGGATCAATGAGGTAGTGAGCAACCATGCAATCGTAAATATTCCTTGATAAATTCACGCCATGCATAGCAAAGACTTTTATTGCGAATTTACAATTTGCTGCAATGATAGTTTTATTTGCATCCTCTAGAACAGATTTGAATTCTTCAAGTACTCCGTCCGCAATTGTTACGTAGCTCGCTTTCCCCTCATTAATGCAAATAGAAAAGCCCAAAAGCTCATCAACCATTGCATTAAAACCAGAGGTTATTGCATGTAATCCAAACCTCTCAGACTTCTCGAGTTCTGCAATCAGTTTAGCTCTACCTTCAGCAGTATCAACGTGCACATATTCTCCATGGGGATCTCTTCCTGCTTCCTCTTCTTCGAGCTGTTCTGCAACAGCGAACATATCGAGTTGTGGTTCGTTTGAGCTCTCAGCAACTTGGGTAGAAGGTATACTAACCTTGGGTTCTGCAACTTTAGTTGAAGCAGAGTCTGGAAGCATGCGACGCATCAAAGTCCTAAACTCAAGTTCCTCTAAAATTTCTACGAGGAGTTCTTTGTTTGGCTCCTCTAAAGTCATCGTTTCAAAAGCAGGATCAGTATCAATGTCTATTACAATTGTAGCGAGCTGCTTTGACAAAAGTGCCTTATCGTGATTTGCCTCAACCTTTTCCTTAAGCTTACCCTTGAGCTTATCTGTATTCTCATAGAGCCCCTCAATACTGCCAAATTCAGTTAGAAGTTTCGAAGCAGTTTTGGCCCCCACGCCCGGCACTCCAGGGATGTTATCAGATGCATCACCCATTAGCCCCAGGTAATCAATTACTTGCATTGTGTTCTGTAGGCCAAACTTCTCGCAAACTTCCGCTGGCCCCCAGATCTCCGCAGGATTCTTCCCCCTTCCTGGCCTGAACATCTTCACCTTGTCACTCACAAGCTGGCCAAAATCCTTATCAGGTGTCATCATGTAAACGTCAAATCCATCAGCTTCTGCCTTTTTGGCAAGGCAACCAATTAGATCGTCTGCCTCAAACCCCGGCACAACTCTGATAGGGATATTCATAGCAGTTAGGATTTTGTGAATTAGGGGAACGCTGATCTTGATGTCCTCAGGCGTTTCATCTCTATTTGCTTTGTAATCTTCAAAAATCTCAGTCCTAAACGATCCCCCTGGAGGGTCGAAAACAACGGCAAGGTGGGTGGGCTTTTCATTTCTAATAACTTCGAGTAATGCATTAGTAAACCCAAATACAGCCGACGTGTTAATCCCCTTTGAATTAATCCTAGGATTTTTAATAAACGCGTAGTAAGCACGGAAGATCAAAGCATATGCATCGATTAAAAACAGCTTCTTATCGCTTTCCTTACTTAGCATTATTTCTTTTTAAATACTGGTACAGTACTGCAAGCTTCGCCAAACATTATTGTCTTGACTACTGGTTGAATTTTTGATTGGAATAGGAGCAATGTTTCTGGCCCTGAAGCTTTATCGCATCCCCTAACTATCACTCTTCTGTCCTGATATTCTGATAAATCTATATTGTCGATTGCTCTTCGAAGTGCTTCGTCACGAGCGCCTGCTAGACCTCCAACAACTACGAAAACTGATTCGGAAA
>CACHDD010000063.1 GCA_902578505.1 uncultured Bacteroidota bacterium
AAAATGGAGATTATTGTTTATTGAAAATAAATAACCTAGGTGAAGAAGAATGGTCACTCGCATTACCCAACTCTAATCCTTCATGGTGGTCTAGTGGCATGCAAATTGAAGTTACTGATAATGGTTATTTTATCTGCTTTTTGATTGGAGAGAATAATATTTATAATGTGAGTATAGATGGAACGTTAATTTCATCAACGAACATACCATTTATGCCAGAATCAATGAACAAAACCAATGATGGAAATATCATTATAGTTGGAGAAAATGGCATTATTAAAATTAATAATAGTCTAGAAGTTCTCTGGTATCAGGTTTATAGTCCAGAATTAAGTTTAAAATCCATTTACCCCTTGTCTAATGAAGGGTTTATTGTTTACGGTGAAATGGATGTTGGAAAATGGTTGGAAGATATAATTTTAATGAAAACAGATGCTTTTGGAAATGAAGTATGGAGTCAAACAAATGGTCAAAACGCTGTTTATAGTCGGTCCGGTGATAAAATAATTCAGTTGTTTGATAATTCCTTTGTTTTTATTTCAGGATTTAACTCAAAGTTAAATTCTGATTCTGACATAATACATATTGACGAAAATGGACAAGAAATATGGATTGAAATGGATAATTTAAAGGCTTTTAATTCATTAGCTTCAACAACAGATAATGGTTTTGTTGCAGTTGGATACTTAAGTTCAAATAATCCATTTTGGGACTGGTACGGAGATTTAATTGTTTCAAAGTTTGACTTTTATGGAAACCAAGAGTGGGTACAAACATTTGGAGGTGAAAATACTGATTGGGGTCATTTTGTTAATCAAACAAATGATGGCGGATACATTATAAGTGGACTCAAGGAGGTAATTCATGAGGTAGAATATGAGCAATACATAATCAAATTAAATGCAGATGGAACACTATCATCTGAATTCACTATCCCAACCCCATCTTCAAAAAGGCTTCAAAAAGTAGTTGACGCTTTAGGACGTGAAGTCAATCACATACCCAACCAAATCCTCTTCAACATCTATGATGATGGTTCAGTTGAGAAGAAGTTTGTTGTTGAGTAAATTGTGAGTCTAAAATCACAAACCATGAGACTTCTATTTACTGCTTTAGTTTGTTTAATGTGTATTAATGTGGTTGGCCAAACCTTCGAGATTAAAGTTGAAGAGATATTTAGTAAGCCTGATTACTTAGCAATTAATCAAAATAGTGATGTTTTAAATTTAGTCGGTACAATTAACGCCTGTTTTCAACGTGAGGGTTTTAATGTGGTCAATGTTAATTGGGCTAGACAGGCACTACAAAAGCCCAAGCCAAAAGCTAACATTCAAATAACAGCTCTTGAGATCTTTAATTTAATAGAAAGGAGTTCGTCAGTTGATCCAAGTTTACGAACCATAAAAAGAACTAAGCTAATACGCTTAGCAAAAGACGCTGGCATCGGTAAGGGTATAAAAACAATTATTGAAAAAGGAATAGAAGAATGTATTTCACAAGGGGCATTAGTTGTTCTTCCAAAAAAAATAATAGCTATTTCTAATACACGTAAACCGCCTTTTGTTGAAGAAATAATCGAAGAGGAATGGAAGCAACCAATTATATATGAATTCACGTTTAATTATGTTTACCGTGATTCTTTTTCATGTGGCAGAACCATAAAAGAGCTGTATGCTTCATTGAACGATATGTCAGATGGAACTCAGCTTGCTAGTATTAGGTTTGAACAACCCGCACTATCATCAATGTGCAAACAGGAAATAATTAATAAATCTATTTCCAAACTCATGTCCAAAAACCATCATGAATTTAAGTTTCAAAAAAGCCCAAACTATATTGATTTAAAATCAATTGCCATTCTCGGTAAAGATGGTCAAGATTGTAGGGGAAAAACATCGCAAGATTTAGCCAATGACTTTTCCTCTGGTATACTTCAGTTATATAATGTTGTTGATAGATCAAATTTAGACTTATTTATTGAAGAGCAAAGAAATTCGATGTCAGGGCTTTTTGAAGATTCAGATTATATTGAAGCTGGAAGATTAGCGGGTGCTGAAGGAATTGTATTCATATCAGCTACTTGCATTAATAAACATACAGAAATAGATATTACACTTTCAGACACTAGTTCGGGTTCAATCCAATGGTCAATACACTCTGAAAACATAGATCCTCATGAGCTTGCTGAAAGACTAATCATTTCTATGACAGAATAGATGTTAGATTAAACTATCTCTTTGCTCTAATGATTTAAATTCAGTCGCTGCAGGACTGAGGGCATGTACACCATGCGTCACTTGGCATGCAGTCAGGAGTACACGGGCAAACCACTGAATCTAGATCATTTGAGCAATCTGCGTTGGTAGATTGAAATAGAACATACGCACATGAACATGTTACACACAAAGCAGCTATCAAATAAATCTTTTTCATAATGCTAATCTAGTAGAGAAGAAAATTATTTTGTTCTGACGGATCCTAAGGTTACATCATTTGGAATACTTCCTCCTCTTGGTCTTTTTATTTCAACCTTTATACCCATCTCTTTGAATTTCTTTTCAAGATTACCTACTTTCATGTTTCCGCGTATTGTAAACGAAGTTCCACTTGGAGCATTTGGATCTCTTGTTTCAGCAAGAGATTTACCAGTATTTGCACTAATATTACTATTACCTTTCTTTACATCTAGGGTTAATCCATATTCTGCTTTAAATTCTCTTTTAAGAGTAGCAACCTTTTTTCTTCCATTAATGCTTATGTCTGCCATAATAATTTGTTTTTAATCAATAATTTACAATATAAAACACTTTTATTATAATCTAATTATATCCTCCAAATATGTTATATTTTTTGGAAGTCGGGGGTTAAAATAACATCTCAATTTTTTTATATAGCTCTTGACTTATGTCATAATCCCATGCATTAGTTGCATCATTAAATATTTCAAAATATTCTTCAGAGCCATCCGAATACCGTCTAAGTTTCATTTCTGTTTCATTAAGAGTTATAGTGAAATTTGAATATGGTTCACCTATCTCCATTTCATCGTGAAGTGTTACTTTCATTTTTTATAGTTTAATTATTTCATAAGTTAAAAACCAATCCAAAATTGGCATTAAAATCAGTATTTAGCAAAATAGAGGGAGTTTCAGTAGAGAAGAAGATAATTGTTAAGTAATTCGGGACTAAAACTATCTTCTTATTCTGTGGTTGTTATACATAATAAAAGAACTGTCTACAGACATTTTGTATACATCTATACCCTTTTCTTTAATTAAAAGTTCGTCTGCGTGAAATGTGGCTTTAGAATTATTCTTACCTACAGTTATTACTTTGAGAGTATTATTTGGATTTTTTATCTTAAAAACTCCTTCAATTAAAGACCAATTTCCATTAATGACTTCAGAGTGTTCAGGAAATATTGTTGTTGTATATACTTGATCGGAATCTGAATCATGTTCTTCAACTATTAATCTAAACCAAAGATTCAAAGCGTCTTTTTCTCCATTATACATCCAAATACTTAAGTCGTATTCTTTGTCTTTTTTGAAAGTATTAGGGGTGAAAACAGCTAATTCGTTAACACCTTTTTTTATTGATTCAAAGGCACCAATACCTTCAAATACAATTTTCGATTTTTGTTTCTCAAAATCGTTATGATATAAAAGATGTGTAGAGTCAGATACTTGAAACCCATTTTGTACGATATTTTGCTGACTGTATTTACTAATAATTTGAATTATTTCTGAATTATCGAAGTTTAGTAATTTGTCTTTAGTTAAGCTTAATATTTCAATATCTTTTTCTTTATGAATGGATTGAGATCTATTCATGATTGACTTCTCATATTTGGAAAATTCTGAACCAGATTTAATAATTAAAAAAGGTCTTTCATCAATTATATCATTTTTAATTTCCTTGTCATAAAATGTCGGAGATAGTATCTGAACAATCTTTTTACTCTCATCAATAGATGTTCTTGTTAAATTAGTTGATATACATGGAAGTCCCGTATGATATGAAATTGACAATGTGTTAGTTACAGATTTGTTGCTTCTTGGGCGAGCATAGCTTTCTGATCCAAAATAAAAAAAGGGTAAACTAATAATGGCTTGATAGTCATCTGGCTCAATCTTTTCTATGATGTTTTTGTGAGATTTTGGAAGATGTTCAATCTTGAAAATATTTTTCTGAGAGGTTATCCGACTTGATACATCTTCATGTGCAACTACTCCTTCAGTAAAATTTAAAATAAAAACGAATGCAATAAGTGCTATTC
>CACHDD010000064.1 GCA_902578505.1 uncultured Bacteroidota bacterium
ATAATGGTGATATAATTCCAGGTGAAAACGGACAAGAATATACAGCTTCAGAAACTGGTTCATATTGTGTTATTGTAACCAATACATGTTGGCCAGACGGTGAGATTAATTGTGGTTTTGTTGATATTGTAGGCCAAATCGAAGACATCTTTGTTGACGCAGTCGATGGTGAAGTTGTTGATTGTGATGAGGACGAGCTTGGCGACGACGAAACAACGCCTATTACAATTACTCTGCCAAATGATCAGTATATCGCTACTTGGCCAGATGGAACAGAAGGATCTGTATGGATAATTCCAGAAGATCTTCAAGCTACTGACGATGATGGAAACCCATTATTCGATGCAGATGGAAACCCAATATGGGAATATAATGGTGAAGAAATTTGTGTTGAAGTAGAAGATCCATACGGATGTGGTGTAACTCAGCATTGCGTTGATCTATTTATTGGCGCAGCGCCATCAGTTGAACCTACTGTTGGTGTAGTTGGCGATTTTATATTTGAATATCCGTATGTAGATGAATATGGCTCAAGTGATAATTTGGATCAGAATGTAAATATCTGTGATAACATCGACTATATATTCGACTTAAATGCAATTAATCCAGTTCCTGATACTGCCTATTTCACTTGGACTATTGAATGTCAATCCGAGCCCGGGGGCAGTTACCTAGACACAATATTTGAAGTAGAAAACACAAGTTTTATTGAGATCATGAACACAGTTATTGATGCTTCTTCAGATTGTGGCACATACTTCATTTTAACTGGTGTTGTTGAGAACACTTGTGGAACTGCAAGCGAATCGTTTTTAGTCTATACTGACCCAGGAGAAGGTGATGTTTGTGGTTTGGAATTTTATAATGTGATCACTCCAGATAACGACGAAATTGGCCTTAATGAATCATTTAAAATAGAAGGCTTAGACAATATTACAAATGCTGGAGGTATTGCGACTTTAAAAGTGTTCGATAGATGGGGAAATATGGTGTTTGAAGATCTCGCATATAAAAATAGCAACCCATGGAAAGGAAAAAACAATAAAAATATAGACTTACCGGAAGGAACCTATTATTATACTTTTAGTTATACACTTGGCGAAGATCAATTTTCAAAGCAAAACGTGGTTACCATTTTAAGAGATAATTAAGTTATAAATTGGCAAAGCAACGCTCACAATACGTATGTTCGGATTGTGGAACGACCGTATCCAAATGGGTAGGAAAATGTCCAGGATGTGGGAGTTGGAATTCCTTAGTTGAAGAAGTTATAACTAAGCCAAGTAAACGACAACATAGAGAAGCAAGTTTAGGTACCTTATCGTCTCCAATGCCGCTAAAAGACGTAGCTGTAAACACATCTTCAAGGCTTAATACTCGAGAAATAGAACTAGATAGGGTGCTTGGCGGAGGAGTTGTTATGGGCTCATTGATGCTTTTAGGAGGAGAGCCAGGGATAGGAAAGTCAACTTTAATGCTGCAAGTTGCAATTCGCGCCAGTGAATCAGGTAAAAAAATCCTCTATGTTTGTGGAGAGGAAAGCCCAGAGCAGGTAAGGATGCGAGCAGTAAGGATAGGTGATGTTCCAGAGACTTTAATGATTTTGCCCGAGACGAAGGTTCCAATTATTTTAAATGTTTTAGCCAAAGAGGATTATTCTCTACTTATTATTGACTCAGTCCAAACCCTCGACCAACCAGAAATTGACGGTGTTCCAGGCTCAGTTTCTCAAATTCGAGAATCTGTAGCATCGATTACTTCATATGCCAAAACAAGAAGCCTTCCTGTGTTTTTAATTGGACACATCACAAAAGAGGGATCAATAGCAGGGCCTAAAGTTTTAGAACATATGGTAGATGTTGTGCTACAGTTCGAGGGCGACAGAAACCATGCGTATAGGATGCTTAGGGCATCAAAAAATAGGTTTGGCACTACTTCTGAATTAGGTATATACGAAATGCTAGGAGAGGGACTTCAAAGAGTTGAAAATCCAAGTGATATTTTTCTTACAGAGGCTGGAGACCCAACAAGTGGATCTGCAATATCAGTTTCTTTAGAGGGATTACGCCCCATACTTGTTGAGGTACAAGCTTTGGTTAGTACAGCTGTTTACGGAACACCACAGAGATCAGTAACTTCATTTGACCTTAGACGTCTCAATATGCTTCTTGCGGTATTAGAAAAGAGATGCGGTTTTAAGCTAGCCTCTTTTGATGTCTTTCTAAATATGGCAGGGGGGTTAAAAATTGTAGATCCGGCAAATGATTTAGCTGTTGTTGCTGCTATTCTTTCATCTAGTTTAGACCTGCCATTAGACAGAGATATCTGTTTTGCTGGAGAAGTAGGGTTAAGCGGAGAGATTAGACCAGTTCCTCGGTTAGAAGCTAGAATGGCTGAGGCAGCAAGATTAGGAATGAAAAAAATCCTTGTTAGTGGCCATGCAAAAACGCTAAAAGCGACCAAAGGACTAGTTGTCGTTCCGGTAAAAAGAGTGAGTGAAGTACACTCAAATATCTTCTAAGAAGCGCCTTCTAGTACAACCACAAATTCACCCTTGGGTGATTTACTGGAAAAGTGCACAAGAGCTTCATTAACTGTACATCTTATTATTTCCTCGTGAAGTTTAGTTAGTTCCCTACAAACTGCAATCTTGCGATCACCACAACCATAACCAGAGAGCTCCCTAAGAAGCTTTATAATTCTATGTGGGCTTTCGTAGAGGACGATAGTTTTATCCTCTTTTAAAAGCGCTTGAAGCTTTTGCTGCCTTCCCTTTTTATGTGGAAGAAACCCTTCAAAAGAGAACCTGTCACAAGGGATGCCACTAACTACAAGCGCAGGCACAAATGCAGTTGGGCCAGGTAGGCAGCTAACTTCTACTCCTGCCGCTACACAAGCGCGAACGAGTAAAAATCCGGGGTCAGATATTCCGGGAGTACCTGCGTCAGAACAAAGTGCATAATGCATTCCTGAAGTAAGAGCTTCAACAATTTGTGCAACCACCTTGTGCTCATTATGTAAGTGGAACGATTTAAGCTGCTTGTCAATGCCCAAATGCCATAACAAGTTTCCAGTTGTCCGAGTGTCCTCAGCCAGGATTAAATCACAAGATTCGAGAACCTCAATTGATCTTTTAGAAATGTCTCCCAGATTGCCAATAGGAGTTGGTATGATGTCTAATTTGCCGGACTCCATCTTAAAAAATTCTGGTGATTCGTTCTTCAAAAGAAGTTATAGCAGATTCTATGTCTTCCTTTCTGCCCGATGGGTTTAGAGTTTCCCTAAATAATTCCATCGCTTCTTCCACCGTTCCACAACCGTCAATTGTATCTATGATATCGTTAAACGTTTTGTTGTCGTTTGAGTAAAGCGCTGAAGTGTAGTTAGCTCTTTCTAAAATAGTTAGACCTTCTCCAACTGAAGAAAGGCGTTTGCGTTGATGTTTTTCTGCGAGGCTTACCTCTTTAATTGAGTCGATTAAATCAATTTGGACTTCAGAAATAACATCATGCTTTGACTTTGAATCTTTAGAAATTTCAGCAGCTTCAAATGCCTTAAACCTTAGCACTGTTAATCTCTCGTGCAACTCTCTTGATAGATCTAGCATTTGATGGACCTCTTCCTTAGAAGCGTCCCCAGAATTAAGCGAATTAACACCATAACTTAGACGTTTAATTAACTCAGAAAGCGGTATGTGATTTTCGCTGTCCATTTACTCTGTAAAGATAGTGTTAAATTAAAAGTCGTCGTCGTCTGGATCATCTAGTTTGTCTGTGTTTTGGCGCCATGAAGGCTTGCTCTTTTGCTCTTTTTCCTTCATCTTTTCTTCTTCTGTTTTATCTTTTGAGAACGCATCTTTAATACGCTTTGCTTCATTTCTAATGGACCTGCGTCTGTGAGCCTTATGAGCTTTCCTATCATAACGGTAGACGGGCTCATCTAACGTTCCGTCCATGCCTAAAAAGAACATATTTCCAAGACCATCATCTTCAATTTCACCAAACTCTCCTTGTTTGTTATCTCTTAGGTCTCTTAGTGCAAAGCCCAAAGTATAGTCAATGCCACCCTTAAAAGTTTGGCGCCCCTCAAGACTTACATTCATAGCAGAAGATTGAATGTTGGTAAAAGGAACACTAACGGTAGACATTG
>CACHDD010000065.1 GCA_902578505.1 uncultured Bacteroidota bacterium
GCCTGATTATGTTGGGTTGGGCGAAAGCCAAATCATGCACCCATATTGCCATGCTCAAAGTGAAAGTGAGTGTGGTTGGAATTTAGTCAAAGCATTTGTTGATTCATTTTCTGAATTTGAAATACATACTAATGGAAACTTGTTTATCACTGGATATTCTCAAGGAGGACATGTTGCAATGGCAATGGCTATGAATGACATGCCAGAATCAATTGAGGAAGATCTTAACCTTATAGCTGTAGCTCCGCTTAGTGGGCCTTATGACATGAGTGGAGTGCAATTACCAATGACTTTTCAAGAAATATCGTATAGTAATCCAGCATATTTATTTTACATACTCAAGGGCTGGAACTCTGTTTATGGAAATATATATGAGGAATTTTCGGAAATATGTAACGAACCATACGCTTCTATTATTGAATCCATGCTAGATGGATTTCACTCTGCTGAAGAAATCAATGCAGAGTGTCCCGAGGAGTTAATAGACTTATTTCCTGAGAATCTTATTCAAGAGGTCCTTTCTAATCCTGATCATATTATAATGCAACATGCATCAGACAATGATGTTTATAACTGGGTTCCTACTATGCCAGTTCATATGAGATATTGTACTCAAGACGAAGAGGTATTTTACCAGAATGCGCTATCAGCATCTAGTTGGATGATTGAGAATGGAGCAGAGGATATAATTGCTTACAACGTTGGAGATGCAAACCACAATGATTGTGCACTTTCTGCTATCACAAACAGTATGCTTTGGTTTTATTCCTTAAATAGCTCTGGCATTACTTCAGTTGAAGAAGATGTTTTTATACAAGGTTCAGAGTGCTTGATTTACGATCTGTATGGTCGTGTTGTATATGAAGGACATGTGGAGCAAATCCAAAAACTCAATGGAATTTTCATTATTAAATACTCCCCAATGTCTAAACCTAAAAAAATATTCATCTCAAATTGAAGAATTCAATAAAAATATCTACTTTTTTATTGCTAGTTTTTTGCTACCAAGGTTTGTTGTCTCAAATAACTTACACCTTTACGGGAAAGGTGATAGGAGAGGATTATATGCCAATACCAAATGCAGTAATCCAATATAATAATTCAGTCATTTCTTCTGGAAAAAATGGAGTATTTCACATAGAATACGCTGATAGTTTGAATTTGAAGATTTCTGCAATAGGTTTTAATAATCACGAAGAGTTTTTTTATTTAACTAGTAATGTCGAAAGGATTTTTGTGCTTCCTAAAATTAGTCATGATTTAGGTCAAGTGGTTATTGAGGAGGAGGGAAGTAAATATGAAAATTCAAAGACAATCAATCAAATAAGTACTTTAGAAATTAATCAGATTCCGTCAGCGGCAGGTGTTTCAGATATTTTTAGCACTTTGAAAACGCAACCTGGAGTTCAGTCTAACACTGAAGGCCAAAAGGGTCTTATTATCCGAGGTGGCAATTACGATCAAAGCACTACCTATGTTGATGGGGTGCCGATAGTAGGATCTAGCCATTTGTTTGGTCTGCTATCTATGTTTCAAACGGATTGCATTGAAGAAGTGAATTTGTACAATGGCTACAAGCCCTTAAAATACGGAGGGACATTAGGCTCAGCGATTGAAATAAATTTAAGCGAAGAATTTTCCAAAGAAGGAATAAATTCAGGTAGTATTAAGTCTTCATTTATTTCTACTCAAGTTCAAACTATTTTTAGTGATCAAAATACCTTTGTACAGTTAGGACTTCGTAATTCAAATTTATTTTTAATTCAGGGTTTAATTGATGCAGCATCACAATCAAAAAATCCAAATAAAATTGTTTCTCCTGTATATAGTTTTAATGATGCTTCATTAAAAGTTTCTAGATTATTTAATAATCATAAGTTTGGACTTCTTTATCTTAAAAGTTATGACGGGGTAGATTATGATATTTCTTTTTTAAGTGAAGAAAGAAGGTATTCAAATAAAATGGATTGGCATAATGAAGCTATTGCATTTAAATGGCATTATTTTACAGATAATGATGTAATAATTTATGCAGACATCATGGCAACCAGGTATAATTCTGGACTATACTCGAATAACAGAATTCATTTTTGGGATGTTGATCAAGGGAATAGAATTTGGCGTAATTCAGTCACTGATTTTGATAATACAATAGATAATATAATTTCAACTGTAATGCTTGATAAAACATTTGGAAATGAGCGCTTAATTCAATTTGGATTTCAATATAAAACCACCGAAGTGACACCTGATTCTTATGAGTATTGGGAGGATGATCCAGTAATGAATGAGCAAGATTTCATTGGCAATAAGGATGTTGAAACTTTCACACTTTTTGTTGAGCATTCAGGGGATTTTTTACAAAACTCATCATACAACTTAGGCTGTAGAACTAGTATGTTTAAGTATGCAGGCAAAAAAGAGGTGCATTTTAATCCAAGATTTCTTTTTACTTCGCACATTACAGATAAATTAGGTCTAAATTTTTATTCTTTATCGTCTTCTCAAAATATACATTTGGTTTCACTGAATTCGTTTGGTTTTATTCCAGAGTTATGGGTTGCACCAAACGCTTCGTTACCTGTAGAAAGATCTTGGACAACAGGTATAAAATTTCACTACAATAATAAAAAGACTTCAGTTTTTTTAGATTCATATTTAATAGGTATGTCTGGTCTTTTAGAATTTTCAGAAAATGTTGACTTCAATAATAATACCTCTCAGATAGTCGAAAATGGAATCTCGGCTGAAGGCCTGGGTTCTGTTGTGGGAATAGAATTTTCTCTAAAAAGTCACTTCAGAAAGTTAAGTTATAACTTATCATATGCATACGGAAAGAGTTCAAGGCGTTTTGACGATTTAAATTCCGGCAATGCTTTTCCATTCGCATTTGACATAAGGCATAATGGTTCACTGGCATTAAGCTATGACATTAGTGAACAAATAAGTGTTTCCACTCTATATACCTATTCTACTGGCCGAATGCTCAACATTCAAAATCAACTAGTTCCTGTAGGATTTACTACCCCGCTTGGGGGTAGTTATTCTCAATGGGTGGCATATACTCAGCCACTCAATAGAAATAGTTATAGACTAGGAGATATTCATAGATTAGATTTTGCTGTCTCATGGTATAAGTATGTTAGTTATGGCATTTATAGTATTCAACTGGGTGCTTACAACATCACTAACAAGATTAACCCCTATTCCGCGATAGTGAGAAATGATCAAGATGGCAATCAAACCATTGAAGAAGTTGGCCTAATTCCCATTTTACCTAATTTAACAATATCACTAAAATGGAATTAAGAAGTTGGATGTACATATTATTCGTCGCTTGTTTTTTATCATCTTGCACTTGGTTTAATCCATATGAAATTAATGTTATGGAGGATGATTTTAAATGCGTTTCATACTATTTGCCTGTTAATAGAGATTCTTCACTATTCTTTTTTTCAAGATCTTTTGATCCATATAATCAATACTCAAATGAATTTCTAGATTTTTGTGCTGAAGTCTCAACTTCTCAAAGCACAACTACTTCGTGTGGGGAAATGTTAGATGATACAGCAAGTATTTGGCTTGATACCAAGTATATAGGTAGTTTACTTCCGGGAGATTCTGTTTTTTTGAGTATTGAGTCTCCAGCGTTTGACATGATATCTAGTTCATCTGTTGTTCCAGAAAAATCTCAAATATCAGGGTATTATATGTCTTCACGAACTTACGATAATGACTTAGATTATTTTGATGAGATAGTATTAGAACTTAATGATCCATCGTCTAATGATGAAGCATATATGTTACAATTAATTTTACATATTGACACTTTATATGCTGATTCACCAAAAATGAAAAGTTTGAAATCGGATGACGTTAATATGATTCGGAGAAAGTTTGGTGGTGATGTTTTGGAAGATGCATTATTCTTTGATGATGCCTGCTTCGAAGGTGGAAATTATACTTTTCATTTTAGAACACTTAATACATTAGATGATGGTGTTCCATATCATTATACATTGCTTGTCCATAGTATTTCAAAATCTATGTATAAATTTTTTTATGATCTTGAAGCTGCAGATTTAACAGGTTTTTTTTATGGGGGAAGTTTC
>CACHDD010000066.1 GCA_902578505.1 uncultured Bacteroidota bacterium
CCCAAATATCCAAGCGGATTTAGCGGAGGGCAAAGGCAAAGAATTGTTCTAGCTAGAGCACTTGCTATGGAACCCAAATTCCTAGTTCTTGATGAAAGCGTGGCCGCATTGGATCTAAGAATACAGGCGGATATTTTGGCCCTCATTTCAAAAATCCAAAAGGAAAGATCGCTAGCATTTTTATTTATTTCTCATGACCTAAATGTGATAGAAGCCATCTGCGATAGAATCGTAATAATGAAGGATAGTGAAATTATTGAAGAAGGGCCTACTGATAAAATCTTCAAAAACCCTGAAAATTCCTATACAAAAGAGCTTCTTAATAGTCGACCCGGTGCTTAATTTTAGCACATGAGTGAGAACTACATTTTAAGCAATGTTGAAGGGGGTATTTTAACGCTTACTATCAACAGGCCAAACCAACTTAATGCACTTAATAGCGAAGTAATTGCTACTCTTTCCAAAGAGATTGAAGAAGCCCAGTCGAACAACCAGGTTAAAGTAATTATCATTACTGGATCTGGTGAAAAGGCATTCGTAGCTGGGGCAGACATCAAAGAATTCGCAGATTTCTCTCCACAACAAGGAAAAGATTTGGCCGCTTTAGGTCAAGCTACATTATTTGACAGAGTTGAAAGATCTTCAAAGCCAGTTATCGCAGCTGTTAACGGATTTGCACTTGGTGGCGGCCTAGAACTAGCTATGGCAGCTCACGTTAGAGTAGCTTCTACAAATGCAAAACTTGGTTTACCAGAAGTGGGGCTGGGAGTAATCCCTGGATACGGTGGAACACAAAGGTTAGCCCAATTGGTTGGGAAGGGAAAGGCAATGGAATTAGTGCTAACGGCAGGAATGATTAGTGCAGATGAAGCAGCTACTCTAGGTTTAGTGAACTATTCTGTAGACCCAGAAGAACTAATGAATACGTGCCTTGGAATTGCAAAGAAGATGATGCGAAATGCACCGACTGCTCTGAGCGCAGCTATCAAATCTGTTATAGCTGGTTACACTGATTCAGTAGATGGGTATTCGGTGGAGATTGAGCAGTTTGGCCTATGTTTTGGGACGGAAGATTTTAAAGAGGGTACAACGGCATTTCTTGAAAAGAGGAAGGCAGAATTTCCAGGAAAATGAGCGTAGAAGATATAGAAGTTGCAGTGGTAAACAGCAGTGACCACGACCTCCCTCAATACAGCACAGAACAAAGTGCAGGGTTAGATTTAAGAGCATCGCTAAGCGAATCTATCACTCTTCAACCAGGCGAGCACAGACTCATATCTACTGGTTTAAAAATAGCTTTGCCAGAAGGAACTGAAGCCCAAGTTAGACCTAGGTCAGGACTCGCATACAAACACGGAATTACAGTGCTCAACTCTCCTGGCACAATAGATGCCGACTACAGAGGCGACGTTGGAGTCATCTTAATCAACCACGGTAAGGAGCCTTTTGTAGTAGAAAACGGAGAGAGAATTGCACAATTAGTTATAGCGAGATACGTTCAGCTACAATGGAAACCCACAGAAGATTTATCGGCAACTGATAGAGGTGCTGGTGGCTTCGGAAGCACAGGAGTAAAATGAATATTATCATCCCCATGGCAGGCAGAGGCAGTCGCCTTAGACCTCACACATTAACAACGCCCAAACCTTTGGTTCCAGTTGCAGGAAAACCCATAGTTGAGCGTTTGGTTGAAGATATCGTACGAATGCTTCCTGAGTCAGTAGACAAAATCGCATTTGTTACTGGAAGGTTTGGTGAGGAAAGTGAAAATGCACTATTAGAAGTTGCAAAAAGACTTGGGGCAGAAGGAAGGATTTGTTACCAAGACGAACCCCTAGGGACAGCGCATGCAATTCTTTGTGGGGAAGAACTTCTCGAAGGACCAGTAGTTGTTGCATTTGCTGACACCTTGTTTAGGGCTGACTTCACAATTAGCGCAGAAGCAGACGGCGTGCTTTTTACTCAGAAAATTGAAGATCCTAGAGCGTTTGGGGTTGTCGTTACAGACGAAAGTGGTAATATCACAGATTACGTAGAAAAGCCCCAAGAGTTTGTAAGCGATCAAGCAATGATTGGCATCTACTCTTTCAAAGATGGGGCGCGTCTCAAAAAAGAGCTACAATATCTAATTGACAACAATGTGCTTTTAGCTGGTGAATACCAATTGCCAGATGCGCTGCGCAATATGACTAAGAATGGGCTCAAATTCATCCCTGGTGAGGTAAGTGAATGGATGGATTGCGGTAACAAAAAGGTTACTGTTGAGACAAATCGCAGGGTATTAAATATCCTCGAAGAAGAAGGTCGCCTACACGAAGGTGATGGTGTCGACCCAAGCGCAAATATTATTGACTCTACCATTGTGCCACCTTGTTACATTGGCCCAGGAGTTACTATTGTGCGATCTGTTGTGGGACCTCACGTAAGCCTTGGAGCAAATACAGCCGTTACTAATTCAACATTGCAGGATTGCCTTATCCAGGGCGACACTACCATAGACAATAGCGTGATGGATGGAGCAATGGTTGGTGCAAAAGCGAGCGTAGTTGGCACGCCTCTTGATGTGAGCATTGGAGATTTTTCTTCTATAGGCTAAATGAATTCTGCTAGAGTACATATTATTGTTTTACTGATGTTTTGGGCTGGTTTTGCTAAAGGCCAAACCCAGCAAAGCGCAACTTTTGAACCCTCTAGCGAAACCGCTCAGCGTGCCTATTTCCTCGCTCAGAATCACTTAGTCAAAGGAGATCTAGAACAAGCTTATGCGGCATTTCAAACTTGCGTTGACGAAGAACCTGATGTAAGTGGCTTTCACTTTGAACTTGGTAAAATTGAGCTTGAACTTGGTAGATATGAATCAAGTCTTAAGCATTTAAACGAAGCAATAGAACTTGAGCCAACAAATGATTGGTATCACTATTACAGAGGCCAAACCAACCTCGCGCTTGAGAATTACGACGACGCGTGGACTGACCTTATGGTTTGGGCTAAAGAAAGACCTGGAGATTTAGAGTCGCTGGATCTAGTTGCAGAATTATTCCTTGTTTCCGGGGAACTTTGGCATGCGTATCAAGCATACTCTTTCTACGAAGACGAGATAGCAAAAAATCTAGAAGTTCGAGTAAAGAGAATGATGCTTGTTATGAATTCTCAGCTCAACGAAAGGCAGATAGTAGAGTTTGTAAATGATGCAATCCGCGATTTTCCAGAGGAGCCGTTATTCGTGTTTGAAAGGGCTGGCTTGCATGCAAGCAATGGGGATTTTTCAAAAGCAATACCAATTTACGAAGGGCTCATAAATTCGAATCCAGAATTTTTAGAATCATATATCTCTCTAGCAAAATGTCATGTCGCCTCAGAAAGCGGAGTTAATATCTACCCTTTGCTAGAAAAAGGGTTTAAATCTGAGGATATTGATTCGGGTGATAAGATGAGCCTATTGCTTTCGATTAATGATGATGCCAAAATTGATAATCTATTATTGATTGCACTTGATGCTCACCCGGAAGATCCAAGGCTAAACCACTTCATAGCGATGAGACATGTGTCTTTTGGACGATTTGAAAAAGGGTTATCATCGTACGAAAAGGTCGTACAGCAAAATCCAGCATCAATTGAAGTTCGAGAGGAATACTTGTATTTACTCTATAAAATGATGGATTGGGAGGAATTAGTTAAGATCAGCAAAGAGGCATTGACTTATTTCCCATTAGAGCCTGTGTTCAATTACTACGAGGGTGTAGCGCATGCGCAATTGGATGATCATAAAAACGCAGTCAAGGCATTTAAAGGGGGGCTAGCAATTGTATTTGACGCTCCTGAACTTGGTGGAATTCTCGCTTCAAACCTCGCTATGTCTTATCGAGAGTTGGGCGAACTTGAAAAGTCATATTCCGCATTTGAAGAAAGTTTGGAATACGTTGAAGATCCCTATGTGATGAATAACTACGCTTATTTTCTAGCTACAGATAAGGAGGATATTCAAAGAGCACTAGATCTTAGCACAAAGGCAAATAATGCAGTTCTTGAAGCAAACTTTTTAGATACTCATGCTTTGGTTCTTTTCTTACT
>CACHDD010000067.1 GCA_902578505.1 uncultured Bacteroidota bacterium
AGATCATAGGAAATTAGGTAAGGAACTCGATTTGTTTCACTTCTCTAAAAGGGTTGGTCAAGGTTTACCACTTTGGCTCCCAAAGGGTGCAGATCTTAGAATGCGCCTTGAAAACTTCCTTAAAGAAGCCCAAAGAAAATCTGGATATGAGACAGTGATTACACCTCACATTGGATCAAAAGATTTATACGTTACTTCAGGGCACTATGCCAAGTATGGAGAGGATAGTTTCCAGCCAATTCAAACCCCATCTGATGGTGAGGAATTCCTTTTAAAACCTATGAATTGCCCTCACCACTGTGAGATATTCAAGTCAAGACCTAGGACTTACAAGGATTTACCTGTGAGGTTTGCAGAGTTTGGTACTGTTTACAGATATGAGCAAAGTGGAGAACTTCACGGTTTAACAAGAGTAAGAGGATTTACTCAAGACGATGCTCACATATTTTGTACAAATGATCAGCTTAAAGAAGAGGTTGGAAACGTAATAGATCTAGTATTGTACATTTTCAAGACTCTGAATTTTGAAGATTTCGTGGCTCAAGTAAGCTTAAGAGATTCAGAAAACCCTGATAAATATATAGGCTCAGACGAGAATTGGGATAAGGCTGAAACAGCGATTAAAGAGGTGGCGGACGAAAAAGGATTAGAGACTGTAGTGGAATATGGAGAAGCTGCATTCTATGGACCAAAGCTTGACTTTATGGTTCGTGATGCAATTGGCAGAACATGGCAGCTTGGTACTGTTCAAATTGACTACAATTTACCTGAGAGATTTGAGTTAGAATACGTTGGTTCTGATAACGCTAAACACAGGCCTGTGATGATTCATAGGGCACCTTTTGGCTCTATGGAGCGATTTGTTGCCATTTTAATTGAGCATTGTGCAGGGAAATTCCCTCTCTGGTTAACCCCGGAACAGGCGAGAATACTGGCATTATCGGACAAATACAATGACTACGCTGAAAATGTTTCAAAAGTGCTAGAAAATTCCGATATTCGCGCTCTCGTAGATTCACGCTCTGAAAAAGTGGGAAGAAAGATTCGCGACGCTGAATTAGACAAGATTCCCTACATGCTCATAGTGGGAGAAAACGAGAAATCCGAAGGAACAGTCTCAGTGCGAAAGCATGGAGAGGGTGATATCGGTACGATGAGTATAGAAGCTTTTGCTGAAAACATTAATTCTGAAATCGCGGAAATGCTTGCCGTTAAATAGTTTATGAACAATTAAAAGATAGAGTTATAGCAATACGCAGGAAACGTACCCCTTACCGCGGTAGGGTTAGAAAAGAAAACGAGCATAAGATTAATCAGTTTATTACTGCTAATCAAGTGCGAGTTGTAGGTGATAATGTAGAGCCATCAGTAATGTCTATTCAGGCAGCAATGGCATTAGCAAATGAACTAGAACTTGATCTAGTTGAGATTTCACCAAAAGCTGACCCTCCAGTTTGTAAAATTATTGATTATAAGAAATTCCTGTACGCGCAAAAGAAAAAGCAAAAAGAAATTAAGGCAAAGCAAGCGAAAGTTGTCGTAAAAGAGATTCGCTTTGGCCCTAACACAGATGATCACGACTTCCAATTCAAACTAAAGCACGCGCGAAAGTTTTTAGAGGATGGAGCTAAAGTGAAAGCTTACGTGTTCTTTAGAGGCAGGACCATCATTTTCAAAGAGAGAGGAGAAATCCTTCTACTTCGATTTGCCACTGAGCTTGAAGATATTGGTACTGTAGAGCAGATGCCAAAATTGGAAGGCAAGCGCATGACTATCATGTTCAACCCAAAGAAGAAATAATTATAAATCCATAAAATATCTGAGGCCATGCCAAAGATGAAAACAAAATCAAGCGCAAAGAAGCGCTTCAAGCTAACAGCATCGGGTAAGATTAAGCGCAAGCACGCTTTTAAAAGTCACATTCTTACAAAGAAGGGGACAAAGCAAAAGCGTAACTTGACACATAGCACGTTGGTACACAAGTCTGACGAAGCTAACATCAAGAAACAGCTCTGTATCTAATCTTATTCAATTCTGGTATTATTAACCCGGTCATTGGTTCTCCAAGTAAGCTTCACAAGAAACTTCACCATACACCAAAACAATTTTAAATCATGCCTCGTTCAACGAATGCAGTGGCGTCAAGAGCCCGCCGTAAAAAGGTTCTAAAAATGGCGAAAGGGTACTTCGGTGCTCGTAAAAACGTCTACACGGTAGCAAAGAATGCCGTAGAAAAAGGTTTACAATATGCTTACATCGGACGTAAGCTTCGTAAGCGTCAATTCCGTAGCTTATGGATTATGCGTATCAACGCAGCAGCACGCCAACACGGAATGTCATACTCAAAGTTCATGGGACAGCTATCAAAGTCTGGTATCGAGCTTAACCGTAAGGTTCTTGCTGATCTAGCTATGAATCATCCAGAAGCTTTTAAAGCAGTATTAGACAAGATCAAGTAATAACTGTAATTACTTCAAATAAAAAAGGTCGGCAATTGCCGACCTTTTTTGTTTCCTCAAATAGCTTGGTTCTATAAACTATTTAAAACTCTTCCTTTTGCAATTGCAGCTGAATCAAATGTAGGATTCAACTTAAGTGCTTCATCGTAATCGCTAAGCGCACCTTCTAAATTATCCATACTTTCTCTGCAAAGCCCCCTGTTGTAAAATGCTTGGTGGTAATATGGTAATCTAATAATAGCTTCCGTAAACCAGTGCTCACCCATTTTATAATCTTGCTTGTATTCTAGATAGATGTATCCAGAATTGAATGCTGCTGAGGCGTTTGAACTATCAAGTGCCAAAATCTCCTCGTAAAGTCCAAGGGCACCATCTAAATTCGAGTTTTCTTGATAGTAAATGGCTAGATTGTATTTAGCCTCAACAGAATTAGGTCTTATAGAAATAGCTGCTTTGTAAAAATCCTCAGCTATTTCATTTCCCAGCGCTGCATTTACAATTCCTAGCTTTATATACCCATCAAAGAAGTCGGGATTAACCTCAACGGCAGTATGAAAAGAGCTAAGCGCGTTTTCTACATCGCCCATTTCACTAAAAATCTGCCCCTTCATCCAATAAGCTTCATGAACGTGTTCGTCTATTCTTAAAACATCATTTAGAAGTTCAAAGGCCTTTTCAAATTGATCTAGATGTGTATACATCTCAGCTCTCCTAAGCTTACATGGAATATGGTCAGGAGCATAATCAAGACAAACGTCTAGATGTTCTATACACGCTTCGTATTCCTTGATTAGATATAGAACATCTGACTTTGCAGACCAAGCAGGACCGTAAGTTGAATCAGCATCTAGGGCCATATCTAAATCATTTAGCCCTTCTTTAATTCTGCCATTTCTTAAATGCCACCCAGCCCTATCTATATATGGGGCAGGTGTTTTTGAATTAGCTATAATGGCATTTTCAAAAAATTCAGTAGAATCCACCTCTGTAGTTATTTCAACTTGAGGTTCTTTAGTAGTTACTTCTGATTCGCAACTGAACAGTAAAAATGAAAAAGCTAGTGCATTCAGAATGCCTCTATTGATCATGCTTCAATAGGTTCTATTTGTTCTTTTTTATCTCCTAGAGAGGCAACAATTGCACTTTCAAGTTCTTCAAATAACTCTGGGTTATCGTTAAGAAGACTTCTTACTGCTTCTCTACCTTGGCCAAGTTTTGTATCGCCATAAGAGAACCATGAACCGCTCTTCTTGATAAGGCCAGCTTCTACTCCAAGGTCAATAATTTCACCTGTCTTAGAAATTCCTTGCCCGTAGAATATGTCAAATTCTGCTTTACGGAATGGAGGAGCTACTTTGTTCTTAACAACTTTAACTCTAGTTCTATTACCCATTACCTTGTCGCCGTCCTTTAATTGAGTTGAGCGGCGAATGTCTAGTCTAACAGAAGAATAGAACTTTAAAGCATTACCACCAGTCGTAGTCTCTGGATTTCCAAACATTACTCCGATCTTCTCTCTGAGTTGATTGATGAAAATGCAGCAACAGCCAGTTTTAGAAATTGTGCCAGTAAGTTTTCTCAAAGCTTTTGACATTTTG
>CACHDD010000068.1 GCA_902578505.1 uncultured Bacteroidota bacterium
TCCAGCGGACTACACAGCGGAGTGTTCTGACGAACACCCAATGGAAATGGCAGAAGCATCTGACAACTGTGGAGAAGTAAGTGTAACAGTAGATGAAACAATTATTAACGGAGCTTGTAATGGGCAATATTACATTTTAAGAATTTTCACTGCGAGCGATGATTGTGGTAATACAACTGCATCAGGAACTCAAACAATCACCATTACTGACACTACTGCACCAGAACTTACGATCCCAGCGGACTACACAGCGGAGTGTTCTGACGAATACCCAATGGATGTAGCAACTGCAATAGATAATTGCGGTGAAGTATTTATTACCTCTACAGAAGTAACATTACCAGGAAATTGCCAAAACGAATACATAATTTTAAGGACATTTAATGCATTTGACTACTGTGGAAATATATCTACTGGCACTCAGACGATAACGATTGTTGATACAACAGAACCTGAGTTTACATTCGTTCCAGCAGACTATACAGCAGAATGTTCTGATGAACTTACTTTAGACATGGCTATTGCAACAGACAATTGTAGTGAACCATCTGTTACCGTTGAAAGTATGACGTTACCTGGAGAATGTGCAGGTGATTACATTATTCTAAGAACATTTACTGCAGAAGATAACTGTGGTAATACTAATACTGTCATACAAACTATAACAGTGATAGATACTACTGCCCCTGAGTACACATTTATACCCGAAGATTACACAGCTGAATGTTCAGATGAACATCCTATGGAAATTGCAACAGCGACTGATAATTGTGGTGAGGTAACAATGTCTATCGAAGAGGAAACTACACCGGGAGCTTGTGCTGGCGATTACATGATTACTCGTACGTTCACAGCTACAGATGAATGTGACAATGCAGCTCCATCAGTAACTCAAACAATTACAATAATTGATACTACTGCTCCAGTTCTTACTATCCCAGCAGACTACACTGCAGAATGTTCGGCCTATCACCCAATGGATGCAGCTTCAGCTACAGACAACTGTGGTGAGGTAACGATCTCTGTTGACGAGGTAACAACTCCTGGTTCTTGTGCAGGTGACTACACCATTACTCGAACGTTCACTGCAACTGATGATTGTGGAAACTCAACAACCGAGACACAAACAATAACGATTATTGACTCAACTGCTCCAATCCTAACTATTCCTGAAGATTACACTGCAGAATGTTCTGACAACCATCCAATGTATAACGCAATAGCATCAGACAACTGCGGAGAAGTGACGTTAGAAGAGGTAACCGATACAATTCCTGGTGCTTGTGGCGGTGAGTATACAATTACTAGAACATTCACTGCAACTGATGATTGTGGCAACACTACTTCCAAAACTCAAACAATTACAATAATTGACACAATAGCACCTGTAATTACTCTTCCAGAAGATTACACTGTTAACTGTGAGTTAGAATTGTACTACGATGATGCTACAGCATCTGATGCTTGTAGTATTGTAACTACTTTAGAACTTTCTCAAGACACAATTATTTTATCTGAGGAACAGGGCACTTACTTAATTCACAGAACATTTACTGCAACAGATGAATGTGGAAACCAGAGTTCGGCAACCCAAACAATAACAGTTAACGGCAGTGTTGCTGAAGGTGATTGTGATTGTGATGGAAACCAGCTAGATGCTCTTGGTATTTGTGGAGGTGATTGTATTGCTGATTTCGATGGAGATGGAGTTTGTGATGACGAAGAAGTATTTGGTTGTACGGAAGAAGGAGCTTGTAACTATGATCCTGAAGCAACCCAAAACAATGGTTCTTGTGAATTCCCTGATCCTTTCTATGATTGTAATGGAATTTGTATAAACGATACAGATGGTGATGGAATCTGTGACGAGGAAGAAGTTCCTGGGTGTACAGACCCAACGAATCCAGGATATAACCCATATGCTACTGATGATGATGGATCTTGTTTGGTTGGAGGTTGTGTGTTCTCTTTCGCATGTAACTATGATCCAGAAGCAGATTACATGTTATCTGGATCTTGTGACTTTACAAGTTGTCAGGGATGTACAGATGAAAACGCATGTAACTACGATCCAGACGCAACTATTGATGACAATAGCTGTGATCTACCACAAGCGGGATACGGCTGTGATGGTAACTGTATAAACGACGAAGATGGTGATAGTGTTTGTGATGAATTTGAGATTTACGGATGTACTGATCCAAACAACCCAAGCTATAACCCATTCGCAACTGAGGATGATGGTAGCTGTATTGTTGGTGGCTGTGCTTTACCATTTGCATGTAACTACGATCCAGATGCAGACTACACAATCATAGCTCTTTGTGATTTCGTAAGCTGTCAAGGTTGTACCGACGAAAGCGCGTGTAACTACGATCCAGATGCTACTTTAAACAACGGATCTTGTGAATACTCTGAAGAACTCTACGATTGTGATGGAAACTGTATTAACGATGCTGATGGAGACGGAATTTGTGATGAATTAGAAGTTTATGGTTGTACTGATCCAACTAACCCTGGATATAACCCAGATGCAACTGAAGATGACGGCTCTTGTTTAAGCGGAGGCTGTACAATTCCATTTGCATGTAACTACGATCCAACAGCGGAATACCTAGACATCTTCTCTTGTGACTTCTCATCTTGTACTGGATGTATGGATCCAACTGCATGTAACTTCGATACAGATGCTTCAATTGCTGATAACTCAACATGTACATATGCAGAAACATCATATGATTGTGATGGAAACTGTATAAATGATTCGGATGGAGATGGAGTTTGTGATGAGTTTGAGATCTACGGTTGTACAGATCCTGAAGCAACAAACTACAACCCTGAAGCTACTGAGGACAACAACATAACATGTATATATGAGATGGTAGGAGGATGTACACTACCATTCGCTTGTAACTTCGATCCAACTGCGGATTACTACTTGCCTGGATCTTGTGATTTCTCTTGTCTAGACATGCTGCCTCTTTTAGAAGGTGGTGGATGTTTTGATCCTCTTGCATGTAATTTTGGTGCTGATGAGCCTTGTGAATACATAAATGAAAATGATGAGCCCTGCGTGACATTTGGTTGTACAATTACAACAGCATGTAACTTCGATCCAGACGCACAGTTTAACGACGGTTCTTGTGAGTTCATTACATGCGTTGGTTGCATGAATATTAGCGCATGTGATTACGACCCTGAAGCAACTATAGCTGGAACTTGTGAGGATTTCACATCATGTGTTGGTTGTCTAGATGAAAATGCAGACAACTACGATCCTGAAGCAACAATTAATGGATCTTGTGTGTACTATGGATGTACAATATTTGGGGCTTGCAACTACAATCCAGGAGCAAATGCAAACGATGGGTCTTGTGACTTCACAAGCTGTATAGGTTGTATGAATACATTTGCTTGTGATTACGATCCAAACGCAACAGTTCCAGGCGAGTGTACTTTCCCAGAGCCTGGATTAGATTGTGAGGGAAACTGTGAGGAGGATGAAGATGAGGATGGGATTTGTGACGAGAATGAAGTTCCTGGATGTACAAATAACCTAGCTGACAATTACGATGAAGAAGCAACTGACGATGATGGAAGCTGTATATTCAATATCGATGGATGTATGGATCCATTAGCTTGTAACTACAACTTTATGGCGACAAATGATGACGAAAGTTGTGAGTACGAAAGTTGTATAGGTTGCCTATCAACAAATGCCTGCAACTATGATCCAACTGCTATATACCAGGGAGATTGTGTTTGGCCTGAAGAAAACTTCGACTGTGATGGAAACTGTTTAGTTGACACAGACGAAGATGGGGTTTGTGATATATACGAAGTTCTTGGTTGTACAGACAGTACAGCTATAAATTGGGATGAGGATGCAACGGATGACGACGGGTCATGTATCCCAACAGTACTTGGCTGTATAGAAGAGGGCTACTGCAACTACAATCCTGCTGCAAACGTAAGCGATGATAGTTGTGAGATAGATTCTTGTACGGGATGTAT
>CACHDD010000069.1 GCA_902578505.1 uncultured Bacteroidota bacterium
CATACATTGTTGCTGCTGGCCGCAAAAGCGAAAGGGAAAGACAAGGAGAAAAAGAAGTAACTGGAGTTGCTTTAGGCGGTTCAGTTTTACACCCATTGACTGGCGAAGAAATATCTGTTTATATCGCTGAATACGTTTTAGCAGGCTATGGAACTGGAGCTATAATGGCGGTTCCAGCTGGCGATGAGAGAGATTGGAAATTTGCTAAACACTATAACATAGAAATACCAGCAATTTTTGAGGGTGTTAATACTGATGAAGCAGTTTGCACAGAGGACGCAGCTGTACTAACTGACTCAGGAGAGCTAAATGGAATGTCTAAGAAAGACGCAATACCATTAGCTTTAGATATACTTGAATCAAGAGGACATGGCGAACGAAAGGTGAGTTACCGTTTGAGAGATGCTGTTTTCTCTCGTCAGAGATACTGGGGTGAGCCGTTCCCAATTTGTTATGTAGATGACATCCCTCATCTTATCGAGGATGAGCTAATTACTTTGCCCTCTGTTGACGCCTACTTACCTACAAGTGATGGTGAGCCGCCTTTAGCTAGAGCTGTAAAAGAGGATTGGCCTATTTTCAAAGGAGATAGAATGGAGACAAATACAATGCCAGGTTGGGCTGGTTCGTCTTGGTATTTCCTAAGGTATATGGATCCTCATAATACTGAAGTATTTTGTGATAAGGCCAAATCAGATTACTGGGGCCAAGTCGACTTGTACGTTGGTGGATCAGAGCACACTACTGGCCATCTGCTATACTCAAGGTTTTGGACTAAATTCTTGTGCGATTTAGACTTGATCGGATTTGATGAGCCTTTCACAACAATGATAAACCAAGGAATGATTCTAGGAAGGTCAAGCTTTGTATACAGAGTTCAGGGCACTTCACAGTTTGTGAGCTACGAGAAGCGCAAGGAGTATAAAACCCAAAGGTTACATGTAGACATCAACCTTGTCGAAGGTGATAAGCTAGATCTCGATGGTTTTAAATCTTGGCGAAAAGAATATGCTGATGCAGAATTCATTTTGGGTGATGATGGCACATACACCTGTGGTCACGAGGTAGAGAAGATGTCCAAGTCTAAGTTCAACGTTCAGACTCCAGATGAGTTAGTTGAGAAATACGGAGCTGATACTCTTAGATGCTATGAAATGTTTCTTGGTCCTTTAACCCAAAGCAAGCCTTGGGATACCCAGGGCATAAGTGGTGTTCACAACTTCCTTAGGAAATTCTCACGCTTAGTGGGTGCTGCTGAGGCCAAAGATGCAAGTGTAGACGAATTGCGCATAGTGCACAAGGCAATAGATAAGGTTAGTTCTGATCTAGAAAGACACGCCTTCAATACCGTAGTTAGCGCAATGATGATTGCAGTAAATGAACTTGGTGGATTGAACGCAACCTGCTCTAAAGCAGTTCTAAAGGATTTAATTATTCTTCTTAGTCCTTATGCTCCTCACCTTGCTGAAGAGCTTTGGAATAAAGTAGGTGGAGAGGGATTTGTGATAGATGCTGTTTGGCCTGAAGCAAATTCTCAATACCTTGTAGCAGAAGAAGTTACATATCCCGTTTCTTTTAACGGAAAAGTTAGATTTAGACTCACCCTACCTGCTGATATGCCGACTGACGAAGTCGAAAGTACAGCAAGAGCGGATGAGAACACATTAAAACAGATGGACGGCCGAGAGATTCGCAAAGTAATTGTGGTCCCAGGCCGAATCATCAATATCGTAGGCTAGTCATGAAAAAATTACTATTACCCCTTTTTGCTTTGTTGTCTGTTGGTGCTATTGCACAATCTGATAACGAACTTCTCCCGTACAATCCAGATTTTGATGGAGATGGAAATATTGGAGCACCCGATTTACTTGGGTTTTTACCTACATATGGAGAGACATTTCAACCAGAGGGTGTTTTGCCCGTTGAATTTGGCGGAACAGGTGAAACAACTGTTGACGGTATTAAGTCATTAATTGGTGTTACGGTATTTGAGGACATAACACCTGCTGGACAGCAAAATTCAGCTGGACTTGTGCAAGGTGATATAGTTGTTTCAGGAACTTTAAGCCAAGGCGACGGTTGTGCCGCTTCTGGTAATTTTGCAAATGCAAGCGGTAGGTTTAGCCTTGCTACTGGATATTACAGCAATGCATCAAATCAAAACTGTGAAGCACAAGGGATTTGTTCTCACGCAGAAGGCGAAGGAACTACAGCCATTTCAACTGCTTCTCACTCTGAAGGAATGTTGACGACTGCTCAGGGTACTGGTTCGCACGCTGAAGGATACCAAACAGAGACAACAGCAAACTATTGTCACGCCGAAGGATACCAAACAGAGGCGACAAACACAGCATCTCACGCTGAGGGCTGGAATACAGAAGCAAGCGGCCTTTATTCACACGCTGAGAATAGAAACACAGTAGCTAATTCTACATGTTCTCACGCTGAGGGCGAAGGAACCTCTGCTCTAGCAGATGCTGCACACTCTGAAGGATTCCAAAGTGTAGCTTCTGGGTTTGCCTCTCACGCTGAAGGGTACCAAACTGAATCTTTAGGAAGTTATTCTCACGCTTCTGGAAGGGGGTCTCTTGCTTTTGCAACTGCTAGTTCTGCTGTTGGATATAATGTAATTGCTGACCAACAGCACTCTACTGCTGTAGGCCAATTCAATGAAATAGATAGAGTTGGCACTTTATTTGTTGTTGGATCTGGTGAAAGTGAAGAAATGAGAGCAAATGCTTTCGAAGTAAGCGCAGATGGAGCCCTTGTAAATGGCGATTTGGAAGTAAGTGGAAATATTAATTTGGGTGGCGAAAACCTATTGCAAATCATTGCCGAACTTCAAGAACAAATTGATCAATTACAGGCTGAACTGGACGGAATATTAGTTGGGGAGTAGGAAATTATTCCCTAGGATTACTTCGCTGTCGCTCGGTGTCCCTGGCTCGCCTATCAACAATAAATTTAACTAGCTGTGCTATTTGCACACATTTTTCGCAATCCTAAACAAACAAGCAAGCTATTCTATAGCTTGCTTGTTGTGGTTGTATTTGTTGCCCCACCAGGACTCGAACCTGGAATATCTGGACCAAAACCAGGTGTGTTGCCATTACACCATGGGGCAAATGCGTGCGCAAAGATAGCAAAGAGAAAGTAAATTGCACCTCATATGAAAGTTCTAAATCTCATTAACGGAAGTCATATCCCTGCACAAGGAGGTGATTGGCTTGATTTGATAGACCCAAGCAAGGGCAAGTCATATGGAAGGATACCTAGGTCAGGTGCTGAAGATGTGCATCTAGCAGTTAAAGCTGCAAGAAACGCCTTTGAAAGTTGGAGCACAATGAGTGCAGAAAAGAGGTCAGAATGTATTGATAAACTTGCAGATAAGATTCAGGAAAATGCATCTATGTTGGCTGAAACCGAATCAAGAGACAATGGCAAGCCAATCAGTTTGGCCTCGACAGTAGATATCCCTAGGGCAGAAAAAAATCTGAGGTTTTACGCTTCTGCAATAAAGCATTTTGCATCTGAGTCGCATTATATGGAGGGCGTTGCTATCAATTATACTTTGAGAAAGCCGCTTGGGGTTGTTGCATGTATTTCGCCTTGGAATTTACCACTTTACCTATTTACTTGGAAGGTAGCTCCAGCCCTTGCTGCTGGGAATTGTGTAGTGGCCAAACCCTCAGAAGTAACTCCCGCAACAGCCTATCTCTTGAGTAAATGGGTTAAAGAAGCAGGATTTCCTGACGGAGTGTTTAATATTCTTCATGGACTTGGAGCTGAAGTAGGAGATGCACTTGTAAACCATGATGATATAGCCGCTGTGAGTTTTACTGGAGGCACTTCTACTGGAGCTCACATTGCTTCTGCCGTAGCACCAAAATTCAAAAAATTGAGTCTTGAACTCGGCGGTAAAAACGCTGCAGTGATATTCGCAGATTGCGATTTTGAAGAAGCCTTATCAACTACAATAAGATCTTCTTTCGCAAACCAAGGTCAAATCTGCCT
>CACHDD010000070.1 GCA_902578505.1 uncultured Bacteroidota bacterium
ACTTAGCAGATTTCCCTAAAGCAGACGCAAGTATCATTGATAAGGAACTTGAAATTAGAATGGAGCTTGCTAGAAAGCTGAGTTCACAAGTTCTAAGTCTTAGGAAGCGTGAAATGATAAGAGTTCGTCAACCGCTGAGAAGAATCATGGTGCCAGTTCTTGACGATCAAAGCGCACATAGACTTTCAGCAATTGAGGATCTAATCAGAACAGAGGTAAATGTTAAGGAAGTTGAAGCAATTCGAGATGGTGGAGGTATCGTTAAATCGATAAAGCCAGACTTTAAGGCATTGGGCCCTAGATATGGTAAGAGGATGAAGGCAATTGCAGTGGCTGTCAACGGTTTGGGCTCGGATGAAGCAGAAAAACTAGAGTCTCAGGGGAGTGTAATGATTACACCTGATGACGGCCAAGGTGAGATTGAACTTCTTCTCTCAGATGTTCAAATTGCAACAGAGGATATTCCTGGTTGGCTCGTTTCAAGTGAAGGAGGATTGACTGTTGCGCTGGATATTACAATTGACGACGAACTCAAATCTGAGGGTCTTTCTAGGGAACTGGTTAACAGAGTCCAAAACCTAAGAAAGGACACTGGTCTTGAAGTAGTTGATCGAATTACCCTGTTTATTGACGCAAATGATGAAGTAAAGGGTAGGTTGGTAGAAAATTTGGACTATATTCGAACACAGACCTTAGCTGAAGAAGTTATTTGGCAGGATGAAGCAGGGGCTGTACAAATTGAACTAGACGAAACAACTTCGGTTAAAGTTCAGGTTGTTAAACGATAAAACGCCTTAACTATGGCAGAAATGAGATACTCAGCATCAGACCTTGACGAATTCAAGGATTTAATTGAACAAAAACTAGAACTAGCTAGAGAAGACTTAAAGCAATTACGCTCTTCTATGTCCCACAAAGACGACAACTCAACAGAGGACACTGCGCCAACGTTTAAGATGATGGAGGATGGATCTGAGACTATGAGCAGGGAGGAAACAGCGGCATTAGCTTCACGCCAAGAGAAATTTATCGTAAATCTTGAAAACGCTCTTTTGAGAATTAAGAACAAGACTTACGGTATTTGCAGGGTTACAGGAAAGCTCATCCCTAAGGAAAGGTTGAGGTTAGTTCCTCACGCGACTCTTTCAATTGAGGCCAAGCAAAGACAATAATACCACTCCTATAGCGCTACATAGAAGATGCGTAAACTGATTCTAGGTTGGTTATTGCCGCTGCTATTAGCAGACCAGGCGCTAAAGTTTTACATAAAGCTCAATTTTACCCTAGGCGAGAAAGCGGATTT
Organism: uncultured Bacteroidota bacterium; assembly: GCA_902578505.1. The sequence goes on from CACHDD010000070.1 coordinate 1,304, forward strand.
TATTCCGGGTATTCTCGAACTCCAATTTTTGGAGAACGAGGGTATGGCCTTTGGTTGGGCTTTACCTGGAGCTGCAGGAAAATTGCTCTTAACCTCTTTCAGGATTTTAGCATCTGTTGCAATTGGATTCTACCTCTCAAAGTTGGTTAAGGAGGGCGCGCACAAAGGAATGTTGCGCTGCGTGACTTTGATTTGGGCTGGAGCAATAGGCAACATAATTGATGGCGCTTTCTATGGTCTCATATTCACTCATTCAAGTTGGGCAACGGTTGCTCTTTTCACAACTGAGGGATATGCGCCGCTATTTATGGCAAATGTTGTGGACATGTTCCATTTTGTGGTTTGTTGGCCACAGTGGATGCCTTTTGGACTGGGAGGAGCAGAAATTTTTCCGCCAATTTGGAATATTGCAGACGCAGCAATTTCTATAGGAGTAATATGGATTTTGATCCGCCAGAGGACGTTTTTTGATACCCTAGGTGAGGGAGGCGAGGGCCCAAAGCCCCCAGCCCAAACCAAAAAAGTTCATGTTGGCTCAACATCTATAGGTGGAGATTCCCCACTTCGTATACAATCGATGACAACAACAGATACTTGTGATATTGAAGCAAGCATTGCTCAATCGATTAGCCTCATAAAAGCAGGGTCTGAACTTGTTAGACTAACAGCTCCAAGTATCAAGGATGCTGATGCCCTTGAAGATATTGTGAAAGGCGTAAGAGATGCAGGTTACGACACTCCAATTGTAGCAGATATCCACTTCACACCCAATGCTGCATTTAGGGCAGCTGATTTCGTAGAGAAAATCAGAATAAATCCAGGAAATTTCGCCGACAAAAAGAAATTCATCAATCACGAATACACCGATGAAAGCTATGCAGAAGAGCTAGTCAGAATTCGTGAAAAATTCACTCCTCTTGTTCTCAAGTGTAAGGAATTAGGACGTGCGATGCGTATAGGCACCAACCACGGCTCGCTATCTGACCGCATCACAAGCAGATTTGGGGACACCCCCCTAGGAATGGTAGAAAGCGCTCTCGAATTCATCAGAATTTGTTGTTACAACGACTACCACAGCCTAGTCATTTCAATGAAATCCTCGAACACAAACGTCATGGTCGAGGCATACAGACTCCTCATAGCCCGAATGGAAGAAGAAGGCATGAACTACCCACTTCACCTTGGGGTTACAGAGGCTGGCGACGGCGAGGACGGCAGGGTAAAGTCGGCAATAGGAATTGGCACATTACTAGAAGAAGGCATTGGCGACACGGTTCGCGTTAGTCTAACCGAGGCCCCAGAGGCAGAACTCCCGGTAGCCCGAATCCTAGTTGATAGATACGCAAATCACCAAGGAACTCGCTCGGAACTCAATCCCGCAAAACGCCAAACGATAATTCCAAAAGTTATTTCATCAATAGCTGAAAGAGGCCCCATCACCCATGCTAATTTTATGGGTGCGGGCTATAGATATTCAGTAACAGATGATAAGTGGGCTATTGCTGATCAAGCCGCGGACATCATTTACACAGGGGATAGAGTTGTTGATTTTGCTATACCTGGTACACTAAGAATATTAGTGAATGGTGAGGTTTGGTCTGAAGAGAAAGAGGGTCATGACCCTCTTTGGTCTATTGAACAATATCAAAATCTCTCTGAAGAAGCCAAATCATTAGGCACTCACTACATACTTGTAGAGACATCTGAAGTAAGTAAGCTAAGCGAGTTAAAAAGAGGAGAAAATACGGTGGTGATTTTACACTCAACGAGCGATATGCCAGTTAGTTCATACAGGGACGCGATTGCTAGAATCCCTCGTGGCCAAATCATCCTGCGCAACACAAGACCTGAGGAAATTGAAAAATTCACACTTTACTCAAGCATTGATGTTGGTGCTTTATTAATCGACCGCAAGATTGATGGGGTTTGGCTTGAGGGGGATAATGTAAGTTTGGTTGAGAGAAATAGATTGAGCTTTGGGATTTTGCAAGCGACTAGAGTGCGTATTTCCAAAACTGAATACATTTCCTGTCCGAGCTGTGGAAGAACGCTCTTTGATCTCGAGGAAACAACAGCAAAAATCAGAAAAGCAACAAATCATCTTAAGGGAGTTAAAATTGGAATAATGGGCTGCATAGTTAATGGACCAGGCGAGATGGCAGATGCAGACTTTGGATATGTGGGGACTGGACCAGGGAAAATAACTCTTTACAGAGAAAAGGAGGTAGTTCAGAAAAATATTCCAGAGGTAGACGGAGTAAACGCATTGATCGAATTAATTAAGAGTGACGGTCGTTGGACGGAGCCAAACTCAGAAAATCAATAGATGCATTACCCTACGCTCAAGGCAATAGTCATTGGGGCGATTCCCTATTCTGATTCTAGTAAGATTGTAAAAATCCTCACACCACATGGCGTCTTTCCGTTATTTGTAAGGCTGTCTAAGAAAGGAGGGAATTCTTTTTGGCATCCTTTAGCTTCACTTGAATTAGGCGATGTAAGAAGGAAAAATACGACTTCGCTTGCCACATGTAAAGTAGTAGAAAGAGTTATTCCATCGATAAAAACACAGCAAGATCCTAAGAGAACTGCACTTGCGTTTTTCATTGCTGAAGTTCTGGAAAAATCAATTCAGGAAGGTGCACAGATAGATCGGATTTTCGAAATACTAGAGGAAACAGTGAGCCTCCTAGAAAGTGATGATTACGT
>CACHDD010000071.1 GCA_902578505.1 uncultured Bacteroidota bacterium
CAATCCGTCTGTATTAATCAATCCACCAGCTTTATCTATTATTCCAACTACTGTTGCTCCTGCTTGAGTTATGTAATATGCTGCTGCAGAACCAACATTTCCCCATCCTTGAACTATGACTCTTTTTCCCTCGAGAGTGCCTCCGTAGATGTCATAGAAATGGCGAACAGATTCACTAACTCCATATCCTGTGATAAGATCAGCTACACGGTATTTTCTATTTGTGTCAGGGCTGATATTTGAGTCCTCAACGATTTTAGAAACGCCTTGCCTGAGGTTGCCAATTCTTCTAACTTTTTGAGGTTTGTCAGACTTAAAGTGTCCTGTAAATACTCCTTCTTGAGGATGCCAAACCCCGTTCTCCTCAGTAATTGGAATTACCTCGTGAATTTCATCGATATTCATATCCCCACCAGTTCCATAGTAATTCTTTAATAATGGAGTAACCGCAGCGTACCAACGCTCTAAAACACCTCTTTTACGAGGATCGTTTGGGTCAAAACAAATTCCAGATTTAGCACCTCCAATCTGTGGCCCAGAAACTGTGAATTTTACCTCCATCGTTTTTGCGAGCGACTCTACTTCTCGTTGGTCTACTTTAGGATGCATTCTAGTTCCTCCTCCAGCAGCTCCTCCGCGAAGGGAATTAATTACAACCCACCCTTGCGCTTCTGTTTCGCTATCATTCCAGCAAAAAACAATTTCAGGTTTCTTGTCTTCGTATGCTTTGAGTAGGTCTCTCATATGAAGGTTCAATTTGCCCGCAAAGATACTACATCATGGAAGCCAAATCGCACCAGAAGACGATGGTCTTGAGGCGCCAGTAACCGAGTCGAGCACATTGTCCATTAGTAGCCACCTCTGTAACCCCAAAAATGCAAAACCATATGCTTCTTTTGCGTCTAGCATTGGCTCTTGCGAAATGTGTATTTCAGAACCATCCACAAGTTTAGACAACCTTTCCATCAAGAATGTATTTCTAGCTCCTCCTCCTGAGAAAAGGACCTTTCCCTTTGGTAAATCTTTTGCAATTGTATGAGCAATGTATTCTACTGAAGTACACATGATATTTTCAAGAGAGAATCCTGTGTTATTTACAAGAATTGGAACTAATTCGTTGTAAAACCATTCCATGCCCAAGCTTTTGGGTGGGCGTAAATCGTGGTACTCAAGTTCAAGAAGCTCCTTGAGTAGCGATTCAGAAATCAATCCCTCCTTTGCCATAGCTCCATCCTTATCGAAGTCCTTACCCACTTCTCTTGCAAGTAGGTTTAGTAGATTATTACACGGACCCATATCCCAAGCAATAGTTTCTTCGTCTGTAGAAATACTAATGTTCGAAAATCCACCGAGGTTTACACATGCATCGTAATCTGAAAACAGATGCCTATCGACCATGGGAATAAGCGGGGCTCCAGTTCCTCCGTAGGCAACATCTAAGCTTCGTAGGTCGCAAACTGTTGGTAGGCAAGTTTCAGCAGCTAGGATTGCACCAGATCCTATTTGGACAGTAATACCCTCTTGAGGTTTGTGAAAAACAGTGTGACCGTGAGAACTTAATAAATCAGCTTTTTCAAAAGAAGAAACTTTTTCTGCCGCGAACTTTGACCAATCTCTTTCTAGGAGTTTGAGATCTATAGCACTCATTTCCATTGAACTCCTGAGCCTTGCCCAAAGCTCCTCTGGATATTCAAAACAATCGAAATTCAATAGCTCACCCTTCCAATCACCGTCTTCAGTGATGTCAAATCTTGCCCTTGCAACATCCAAACCATCAAGGGATGTTCCACTCATTAAACCTATAACAATCCAGGAATTATCTTGGGCTTTTGTTGTCGTATCTTCGTGTTCCATGCGAGTGAAAAGATAAAGATGAATTTCGAACTAACAGAAGAGCAAAAAGCAGTACGTGACGCAGCAAGGGATTTTGCCCAAAACGTTCTTAAGCCAGGTGTGATTGAACGTGACAATGAGCAAAGATTCCCTACTGAGGAAATCCGCCAACTTGGTGAACTAGGTTTCCTTGGTATCATGGTTGATCCTAAGTATGGTGGTTCAGGCATGGACGCGCTAAGCTACGTTCTTGCTATGGAGGAAATTAGTAAGGTTGATGCATCTACTAGCGTGTGTATGAGCGTTTGTAATTCACTATACTGTTACGGAATCGAAGCATTTGGATCAGATGAGCAAAAGGAAAAGCACCTGAGACCTGTTGCTAGTGGCCAGAAAATAGGAGCATTTTGCTTAAGTGAGCCTGAGGCGGGTTCTGATGCGACTTCGCAGAGGACCACTGCCATTGATATGGGGGACCACTACCTTCTTAACGGCACTAAAAATTGGATTACAAATGGTGGCACTGCCTCTTATTACATAGTCATAGCCCAAACCGACTCTGAAAAAGGTCACAAAGGAATCAACGCACTTATAGTTGAGCGCGGCATGGAAGGCTTCGAAGTTGGAGCAAAGGAAGACAAGCTTGGGATTAGAGGTTCAGACACTCACACACTTATGTTCACTGACGTAAAAGTTCCCAAGGCAAATAGAATTGGTGAAGATGGGTTTGGGTTCAAATTCGCAATGAAAACACTTAGTGGTGGACGAATTGGAATTGCAGCTCAGGCCCTAGGTATTGCTGCAGGAGCATACGAACTGGCTCTTGCATATTCAAAGGAGCGCAAGACTTTCGGAAAGGAGATACACAAACACCAAGCTATTGGCTTCAAGCTTGCTGACATGGCAACCCAAATCGAATGCGCAAGACTTCTAGTCTACAAAGCAGCAGCATTAAAGGACGCCGGCGAAAACTACGACCTTGCTTCTAGCATGGCTAAACTCTACGCATCTGAAGTTGCAATGAAGCAAACTGTTGAAGCAGTCCAAATCCACGGTGGATACGGTTTCGTTAAGGAGTACCACGTTGAGCGATTAATGCGCGACGCTAAAATCACTCAGATTTACGAAGGCACTTCAGAAGTTCAAAGAATCGTAATCAGCCGAAGCATCCTCAAGGACTAATCTGCTCGTTTCTAGAATTCCATATCGTACGTTTACCCCTATGGTAGACCACTACTTCCTTCTTGCCGTCTGAATCCGTATCTAGGACTTCAACCCTATCTGCCTTAACTAGGCCAGACATTCCAACTTCTCTACCCTCGCCAAAGGTGAGCTCCCTGAGTGCACCCCCTTCGTCAACGAACAGAACTGATGATTTCGAAATATTGCTTGAAAGCCTGAAAGCAGGCACAACGGCCGGTTGAACGTGAATGTCCGTCGACGCCCTTACTCCTCCCGCGCGCTTGAGTAGTTTCACAGATCCATTGCTACAGCCAGCATAGATATAGTCCTTTGATCCAACTCTCAGATGGTGGATGTGCTCTACATAAACCCCGCCACCGAGTTTGGCGAAATTCCATCCTGACGTCCTTTTGCCTTCGCCTTTGAGGTTAGTGACCTTCCCATCTGCCGTGGCAACTAAGAATCTGTATTTTCTATTCTTATCGTAGTCCATTACGCTGAATCCTGTAATGGCCGATCTACTCTTGAAAGGGAATCCCTTAACCCTGTTGCCCTTAACGTCTATGAGATATACTGCATCTGACGTTGCAAAAGCTGTTTGGTATTTTCCATTAGCATAAATATCAACTTCGTATGCCTTTCCTATTGGTGGTGATTTTACTTCTTTAGCCCAAACCACTTTCCCACCTGCTACTGCTTCAACCACAGAACGAACCTCGTCGTAAAGGACATCCATATCTACACGAGTTCTATGATTCCTAATAACGCCGAGAAGATTTTCAGCTTGTGGCTCATTTGAAGTTTCGTGATTTGCTGCAACAGCCCCAATTGTTGCTTCATCAAAAACCCAAGCGTATCTATCACCGAGATCGACTGCAAGAAAGGTTCCGCCTGGTGCTGGAACTATAGCTG
>CACHDD010000072.1 GCA_902578505.1 uncultured Bacteroidota bacterium
ATTGGACATCCTGTAGTAGGTGATTTATTATACAATTCAGGAGTCAGATATAAAGGGCATGGGCTATTCTTGTCCTGCACAAATTTGGACTTTGAGAATCCTATTACAGGAGAAGCAATAAATGTTAGAGCTAAACTGCCAAAGAAATTCAAAGGAGTCCTCCGTAAACTCTACTTACCGTAACTTTCACAACTCAAAGAAATTGAAAATTGAACTTTCTCAGAGCTTTATTTAGATTCATTTTACTGATTACATGGGCATTATTCATAACGTTTACAATTTTAATCGTTCATGTTATTTCAGCTTTAGTTGGTCAAAGAGATAAAGCAGGAAGAAGTATTGCACATAAATTTTTCAACACATTTCTTAGAGGAGTGCACTTTTTATCTGGATTAAAAATTCATTGGCATGGAGCACCACCCAAGGACCCTCATGTAATGATGGGCAATCACAGATCTTATGTAGATGCCGTTGTACTTCCTGTTTCATTTCCAGTTGTTTTCGTTGCAAGACATGAAACTAAGTCTTGGCCCGTTGTTGGGTGGGGAGCAACTTTGCTTGGTACGATTTGGGTTAAAAGGGATAAAAAGGAAAGCAGGAGAGCTACAAGAGCTGCATTAAAAGAGAGATTAGAAGACGGATATGGGGTAGTTATATTCCCTGAAGGAACAACAGCGCAAGGCCCTGAATTACTACCGTATCACAAAGGAATGTTTTACACTTGTGCTGAAAACGGTTTCCCTATTGCTCCAGCCGCAATTGAGTTTGAAGACCCTGAAATTGCTTGGGTTAATGCGGAATGGTTTATCCCTCACGCATTTAGACATTTTGGAAAAAGACGCGTTGTAGTGCACGTTAGTTTCGGTCCAAGTTTCGAAGGAAAAGATGCGGAAAAACTCCTGGACGATGTTAGAAATTGGACTCAGGAGGAGTGTTATAAATTGCGTGAAATCATAGACTCAAATAAGTCTTAGTCTGCCACTTTGTTTAGTCTGCTACTTCGTTAAAGAGGAAGGACCACTTATCAGCTTGCTCGTCGATGATCATTGAGGTTGGCTTACCAGCACCATGACCTGCATTTACTTCAATCCTAATTAAAGCTGGAGCATCGCCTGAGTGTGCTTCTTGAAGTCTCGCAGCAAACTTAAATGAGTGGGCAGGTACCACCCTATCATCGTGATCTGATGTAGTTACCATTGTGCTTGGGTAAGCAACGCCGTCTTCGATATTATGAACTGGCGAGAACCCATAAAGATTATCGAAATGAACTTTTGAACTATCAGCACAGCCGTATTCTGGAATCCACCCCCATCCAATTGTAAACCTATGATAGCGAAGCATATCCATTACCCCAACCCCTGGAAATGCTACTGCAGCAAGATCAGGTCTTTGAGTCATTACTGCTCCGATTAGCAATCCACCGTTGGACCTGCCCTCAATTGCTAGTTTTTCTGAAGAAGTATAGCCCTCAGAAATTAGATATTCTCCAGCTGCAATAAAATCGTCAAACACATTCTGCTTCTTGAGCAACATTCCAGCTTCGTGCCAATCCTCTCCAAACTCTCCACCACCTCTGAGGTTTGGCATAGCATATACACCACCTCTTTCTAGGAATACAATATTTGAAGTACTAAAACTCGGAGTAAGACTAATATTAAATCCACCGTAAGCATAGAGAAGCGTTGGGTTTGATCCATCTAAGGCCAACCCCTTCTTATGCACTATAAACATCGGAACCTTTGTACCATCTTTTGAGTCGTACCACACCTGCTTGGCCTCGTAGTCATCCTTATTGAAAACCACTTTGGGCTCAGCAAATAACTCTGATTCTCCAGTATTTAAATCGAGTCTGTAAACACTACTTGGATGGGTGAATGAAGTATATGAGTAAAATAATTCTTCAGCATCATTCTTCCCGCCAAATCCTCCTGTAGAACCCACTGAACCTGGCAATTCGATATCTCTAGGGTTTGAACCATCCATATTGTATCTAACGACTTTATTGCAGGCGTTGTGAAGGAATTGAGCGAAGATTTGGCCTCCTGTTAAATAAGCTGACTCAAGCAGAATATCAGAGTGAGGGATTACATCAACCCATTTTGATCTATCATTTAAATTATTTGACGAATCGACAGCAACAAGTCTATAATTAGGAGCATCAATGTCGGTGATAAGATAAATTGTACCATCAATGATTCCCGCGACACTTGACCTATGCTCAAACCCACCAACTAGCTCTTGCCAATCCTCATCTTCAGCTCTTTTCACATGGATTGAGTTGCCATCTGTTCCTGTAGATGTATTTAAGATTAAAAATTGCTCATCCTCACTTACTCCAACGTAGTGATAACGATTTGGCTCGTCGTCATTTCTATAAATTAATTTATCATCTGCTTGGTCATCTCCAAGCTTGTGATAATATACGCTATGGTAAGTGTTTTCTGTACTGAATTCGCTTCCATCAGGAGCTGGATACCTACTGTAGAAAAAGCCATCTCCCAACCAGCTTGCACCACTGAATTTCACCCAATCTAGAACATCTGGCAGCTCCTCTCCTGTAGCAACATTTAATATTCTAAACTGTTGCCAATCTGAACCAGCCTCATTGCGAACTACAACCACTTTTGAGCCGTCCTTAGATGCGCCACCTAAATGAGCTGTCACAGTTCCGTTCTCACTTAGTTTGTTAGGATCTAGAAAGACCTCTTCATCTCCGTTAAGAGTCTCTCTAACGTATACTACGCTTTGGTTTTGTAATCCATCATTTTTACTAACGAAATACCTGTCGCCTATTTTCCTTGGCATACCTATCTTTTCGTAATTAAAAAGCTCTTCGTAACGATCTCTAATCTCCTTTCGACCCGGAATAGCATCTAAGTAATCTCTTGTCACCAAGTTTTGGTCTATTACCCACTGTTCAACCTCTTTTGCCCTATCATCTTCTAGCCATCTATATGGATCGCTAACCTTAGTGCCCCAAAAATCATCAACCTGATTTTCTTTCCTAGATTCTGGATATTCTAATTTATTCATTGATGATTGATCGCAAGATATTATCAGAGCGAATGATGAGATTAATAGAAAGTTGCGCATAAGTTCATTTTAGTTCAAATATAAGTTTAAGGTTTAGTATCTTTTCAGTCGTGACACCAACAACCATTATACTTTCAAGCCTTTTAGTACTTCAAGTGCCTGCAATGCAAAGAGATAGCGTTGAAGTTGTTCTTGAATTTGAATCGAGCGTTAGAGCGATAGAGGTTGTAGACAATCATACTATTATTTTTTCTGGTTATGGAGGATTGGTTGGCATAAGCCAAAACTCAGGCAAAACTTGGGACACAACTATTGTAAAGCATAACGATATAGCTCCTGCATTTAGAGCTTGCGCATCTCTCGATCAAAATATATTTATTGCCAGTATTGAATCTCCGGGCCTCATTTATAAGATTCCCTTCAATGATTTAAGTCAGCAAGAGTTAGTCTATAAAAATGAACATCCATCTATCTTTTTAGATGCAATAGCCTTTACTGACCAAGGTGTCGGTGTTGTTATGGGAGATCCAACGCATGGTTGTCTTACTGTATTAATTGGAGAAAATAATGGTGAGGACTGGTCTATAGTTCCATGTGGCAAAATGCCCAAAACGAAGAACAACGAAGCAGCATTTGCAGCAAGTAATGGCAATATTTCAATAGTAGGTGAAGAAATT
>CACHDD010000073.1 GCA_902578505.1 uncultured Bacteroidota bacterium
GATATAGCGTATAGACATTTTTCTCCTCTGCCATTTGCTAAGCTTAGTTAGGCATTATAACCTTCCAAGTTTTTTGAGAGTTGTGGTCTAATCTTTCAGGTGTAAATTGAACTAATTGCAATCCTCTTAATGTCGATGAAAAAGGAATATTTACATCATTCCCAGCCGAACAAGTAGAAGAATAATTTAACCTCCCATCAATAGAATAAACATTTAAAATACCATTAGCGTGTGCTTTCCAAATAATGCCTTCAGATGTAACAAATGGAATTTGCAATAAATCTATTTCCTCTATACTTTCAACAGCTGCTTCAGAAATTGAAAGTGCAGTTTCTTGATGCGAATCACCACTGTTACCGTATGCTAGATTTACAGCTAAACCAGCCATGTAAAAGCCAACATCACCAGAACCGACGTCTGGTGCAGTCCAATTAACAGTAAATACGCCTGAAACAAGAGGCGAGCTTTGTTCAACAATATGTCTACCATTCACATCTTCAAGTTGAACATTAGTTCCTGGATTCGAAAAGGTCCCAGCATTAGATCCATCTAAATGTATAGCAGTTGCTTGGAAACCATAGGCAGCAGCATTTGCATCAGTAACCACAAAAGTGATTGAATAATTTTCTCCAGGGATGTATTCACTTACTTCATTACCACTTGCATCAAGTACATTAATATTACTTAAGGTAATAGCTCCACCAACGGGCGAGTGGCAATGAGTACAAGGTTGAACTGATCCAGGAGCTCCTGTTCTGTCTTTATTTTGCTCTTCTGCAACTCCATTGTGGTGAGACATCAAAATAAAAGAGGCGATAAATGAAATCGCAAGAAATGAGGTAATCTTTAATTTCATAGAGTTAAATATACACTAATTTAGTCACTTTGAAGATATGAGTTTAAGGTCGAAGCTATTGGGTTTGTTTACGTTTATGTCAATAGGCGCACTTGTCTTTGGTTACTTTCTCCTAACCCAAACCCACACTGATTTTACCCTTCAAGATTCAGTAGCAGAATTCGACGCACATGAATTCAATCATTTTATTGAAAAGTTAAACGAAGCAGAAAGGGGTGAGCTTGGGGATAATGTTTATACAGTAAGCGGGAAGGTGGAGTCGAAAACTGGTTTGGGCTTTATCCTTAGTGGAGGCATTGTATGCATGACTGCAGATAGCTCTGATTTGGGCCTTGATATAGGTGCAGAATTAAAGGTAAAAGGGAGATTTATATCCTATGATGAGCTTTTTCAAGAAGTTCGCTTAGACCACGTCGTAGCCCTTTGACTTAGCGGCGTCTAGGAATTTGTAGGTCACAAGCATCTTCCACCCAACAATTGCTTTATCAAAAGCAGTTAGCTTCATCAAATCAGGTTTGCGATAGATCTTCGGCAAAAGGGACTTGTTAAACAAGCTCAATATTTTCCAGAAGGTGTAATTCATTTAACCCAAATTTAGTTTCAACACTGGTAAGTGAGAAATTATTTGGCCTAAACTAAGCAAAAGCAATTGTGAAGGGGAAATTTGTTTCATGAGTTTAAAGGACAAAAAGCTTTACAGATTTGATAGAATCCTATTAGTAGCAATAGTTATTATTGGCTGCTCGGGTGGAATGGTTGCTCTAGTTTCTTCTCCGGAAGTATTATCAGAACCGCCTGCGAGATTGTCCTTTCCAGAACCTCTTCAGAAGCTGGTTGGTTACGACGTTCCAACTAAGAAGCTTGCAGTCTCTGTATCTATTGAAGAAGAGGAGGTAGAATCCACTGTAAAAGAACCTCAGATTGAGGAGGTTGTAGAAGAAAATGTTCCACTTGGCTCTTTGTTGCCTTGCAGCTGTTGCAAGAAGACAATTAGGGTTCCTAGAAACCCATACACTAGACATCAGCAAGCAGCTAGAAATTTACCAAACAGTTTTTTCATTAAAAATGATAGCGATATTAGATATGGGTTAAGTGTAAATAAACTGGTAGAGGTAAAAGACGGTCGAGGATATAGACTCGATAGACTGCGTCACAGTAAAGCAATGCTTCTTCCCGAAGTTAAAGAACTTCTTGAAGAAATGGGTCATGCATATGCGGATGCTCTTGAAGGAACTGACTCTGAGGGAACAGTATTCAGAGTGACTTCACTATCAAGAACTGACGAACAACAAAGAAAGCTTGCGAGAAGAAATAGGAACGCAACTAGAGGTTCGTCAACGCATAGTTACGGAGCATCTTTTGATATTGCATTTATGGATAGGCCAAACGAAAAAGCTAATTGTAGTCGTCCAACTAGAGAAATACAAAAGCTTTTAATTAAATACCAAAAAGAGGGACGTATTTTAATTATCCCAGAAGGAGGATGTATGCATATTACCCTAATTAGGTAAAGCATTTAGTATAGAACCTTAACATGTTCGTGACCTTCTACTTAGGTAAAAGTCTTTTTTCTCGAATTTCTATAATTATAGTTGTTTCAATTGAATAACTTTATTGCTAGGTTATAGGTGTATTACCTCGTCGTACGCAGCCGCAGCCGCTTCCATGACAGCTTCACTTAATGTTGGATGTGGGTGAACAGTTTTAATAAGTTCGTGTCCAGTTGTTTCAAGTTTTCTAACCGCAACAAGTTCAGCAACCATTTCAGTAACGTTTGCACCAATCATGTGCCCTCCAAGTAGTTCTCCGTATTTAGCGTCGAAAACAAGCTTTACAAATCCGTCCTTGTGACCTGCAGCACTTGCCTTACCAGATGCTGAGAATGGAAAGTTTCCAATTTTCACATCGTAACCAGCCTCCCTTGCAGCTTCTTCAGTTAATCCAACTGAAGCAACTTCAGGAGAACAGTATGTGCATCCTGGGATGTTTCCGTAATCGAGTGGCTCTGGAGTTTGGCCTGCAATTTTCTCAACACAAATAATGCCTTCAGCTGAAGCTACGTGTGCTAGGGCTTGGCCTGGAACACAGTCTCCAATAGCGTAATACCCTGGTATGTTAGTTGCGTAGAAATCGTTTACAATGATCTTTCCGTTGTCAGTTACAATCCCCACATCTTCAAGTCCAATGTTTTCGATGTTAGCTACAACGCCTACAGCAGAAAGAACTACATCACATTCAATTTTTTCCTCTCCTTTTTTAGTTTTTACGTTTACTACGCAACCCTTTCCAGAAGTGTCAACAGAAAGAACTTTAGAATTAGTCTTTACAGTAATTCCTTGTTTCTTGAATGAGCGCTCGAGTTGCTTGCTCACGTCTTTATCCTCAACAGGAGTGATGCGGTCTTGGTATTCGATGATTGAAACATCAACACCGATAGAATTGTAGAAATACGTGAATTCAACACCTATTGCTCCTGAACCGACAACAACCATTTTCTTTGGAAGAGTCTTAAGCGTCATTGCTTCTCTATATCCGATTATTTTTTCACCGTCTTGAGGAAGGTTTGGTAGTACTCTTGATCGAGCTCCAGTAGCGATAATGATATGTGGTGCTTCTAGCACCTGAGTAGAGCCCTCGTTTGTGCTTACTTCTACTTTCTTGCCTGGAAGTACTTTTCCAGAACCCATTATTACGTCTATTTTATTCTTCTTGAGAAGAAAAGTTACGCCCTTAGACATTCCTTCAGCAACACCTCTACTTCTTTGAACCATACCAGAAAAGTCGGCTTTGGGCTTAGAAACATCGATTCCATAGTCGCTCGCGTGATTTATGTAATCAA
>CACHDD010000074.1 GCA_902578505.1 uncultured Bacteroidota bacterium
AAAATGGTTAGAAAAAGTGCTTTGGGGATTTAATTGCCAAACTTTTAAGCAATTTGAAGTCGTTATTGCAGATGATGGTTCTGGGCTTAAAACAAAGAGTCTACTTGACTCTATTTCTATAGATGTTTTCTATAAGATTGTTCATGTATGGCAAGAAGATGATGGTTTCCAGAAATCACGAATTTTAAATAAGGCTGTAGTTGCTTGTAATGCAGAATACATTTTGATGACTGATGGAGACTGTATTCCAAGAAAGGATTTTGTTGAGACGCACTTCACAAATAGAGAGGAAGGATACTTTATTTCAGGAGGCTACTTTATGTTGCCCATGAATATTTCTAAACAGATAACCAAAACTGATATTGAGCAACAAAATTGTTTTAATCTCAATTGGCTTTTTGAGCGAGGAATTTCAAACACATTTAAAACAAATAAATTAAGAGCAAAAGGACTTATGGCAAAGCTTTTAAACACCTTTACTCCAACTAATGCTAGTTGGAATGGTCATAATTCTTCTGGTTGGAAAAAGGATCTTATCAAGATCAACGGTTTCGATGAACGTATGCAGTATGGTGGACAAGACAGAGAATTAGGTGAGAGATTAGTCAATTTTGGGGTTAAATCTAAGCAAATGCGTTATAGCGCAATCTGTATTCACCTTGATCATAAAAGAGGTTATAAAACACAATCTTCAATTGATAAAAACAAGATGATTTGTAAGGAAACTAGACGTAAAAAACTGGTTTGGAGCAAGTATGGTATAGTCAAATCGGCGTAAAATTCCATTAACCATTCTTATTGCCAACTGAACTAAATATTGTCAGTGCTAATACAGCAAATGTTACACCAGCTTGAGTCTCTAATGTATCCTCAGTTAAACAAGAGATAGTGACTATCCACCATGCTAGCCTAGAGATGGCTCCTTGATTAATCCAACTTCCGTACAGAGCAACCAACCAAAGTGCTAATCCTACAATTCCGCAACCTACCCACCAAGCTAAATATTGATTATGAGTTCGTTTCCAAAATTTTTCAGATAATTTAGATTCAGTTTCTATATAGGTTTTGTTTAATGAATCGTAGATATCACCAGTGCCCACACCCATTAAAAATACTTTTGGTCCCTTAGTTTTTAGAACGTGAAGAGCTGCCTTAGATGACTCAAATCTCATGGTGACAGAATTACCGTCCGGGCTTCCACCATCAAGATAATTACCGATTTCAAATTTTAAATCGTCAAGTCTTAAGCTAAGGCCGCTATGAGTTGACATTCTTATTGAAGTATGGCCTGCTTCAACAAATGCAATTTCTTCTGAAGATAGTTTTGTAACCTCTAATCCGTTTTTGGGTTTACCCTGTGAAGTGAGAAAACGAATTAAGGTAGTTTCAATTTTATGACCATTTGCGAACAAAGAATCGTAAGGAATAGAGCTTCTTGCATTCCATTCTACTCTCATTTCATCTGATGCGACGTTAACCCAAACCTTATATCCATTCTCTTCTATATGTTTCTCAGGAGAATGAACGTAAACCCCTCCCCATGGAGTTTTGCTTGGGGTTTGGCCTTTAAAAGATGATGGAATCATTGAGATAAATGCAGCAATAGAAATTACAATTAGAGAAGTAAATGCAATAAAAATTGATGCAGTTCGGTACTTAGGAAAACATTTATTAGCAACTCCAAATAGGATGGCAAAAGCTATCATTCCTAAACCTGTTACACAACGTGTATACCAAACTTCAACAAAGGCCACAAGTATGTATAGTACTGCAAATTTCCATTTATTGGTCAGCAATAAAAGTCCTGACCCAAGGGAAAGAATCAACCCCATTCTTATGTGAGAAATAAATGGCGAGAAATTACCAAGGTCGATATATTTCCCCCATACAATTCCCACAAGTGCAGCAGTAAATGTAGAGACAATAAACGTAAAAGCGATGAGCTTGTCATACCTATTTTCACGAGGAACGAAGCAAAGAGATAGTGGGATAATTAGTATGGGTAATTTTATTTTCGCTACAATTAATCCCTCAATAATATTTGAACTCCATAAAATCCCTAAGGCACACCAAACAAATCCTACTATTAATCCAAAGGGAAGTATTTTGTTTTGGGGCTTAATAGTTGTTTTAGTAGCAAGTGCTACTATCCAGCTTAGAGCGAGTAGCCCAACACCTACACTTGTGCCAAAAGGAGACCAGGTTAAACTGGCAACCGTAACTAATAATCCAGCCGCTTGTATTTTATTCGCCTTGACCAAGAAGGATTTTTTTATACTCGCCAGATTCTAGTAGTTCAATAGCCTTAATTGCATTTGTGTCACGAGGGAGTTGGTATTCGAACAGTCCCGTAATGTTTGCCTTTTGGAATACGATTTCCTCTTCGAGAGCCTTTCTTATTTCTTCTTCGTTTCTGAGGAGATCTTCTCTAATATTTGGCGCCATTGAATTTTCTAAAGAGCTCAGAATTTCTTGATTCGATTCTAAAAGGCCATCCTCTTCGAGAGCCTTTTCAAGCACATCAGTTAGGCTTTGGGATACAGCTTGATAGGGGTCATCTCTTTCTGTTCCTGTAAATTCAGATTCAACGAAGGAGATAAAGTCCTCCCAATCTTCATCGGCCAAAACATATTCAGATGGATTTTTAATTACCAAATTTCTACTAATAGCAAAATCAAACAATACGTTATTGCTCATTAATCCGTCTAAGACGTAGCTTAAGTAACAAGGCTCTATTTCAACATCCGGGAAGACTCCTCTACCCTCAAGTACAGGCCTTCCGTTTGTGGTGTAGAATACTTTTAGTGTTGAATCAGCTGCAACCGTAGCATTCCCCTCTTTATCTCTATCTCCGTAGTGCACTCTTTGAACGCAACGACCACTTGGAGTGTAGTATTTAGCCACTGTAATCTTCATCCTTGATCCATATGCCAAATCCTTAGTTTGTTGCACCAATCCCTTTCCAAAGCTTTCATTTCCGACAATAACACCTCTATCCAATTCTTGAATAGCTCCGGCTACAATCTCAGAAGCCGACGCTGACCTTTCATCAATCAAAATTGCAAGAGGGATGTCTTTAAGAAGAGGTCTTCTCAATGCTGCATAGCTCTTATTCCATGCTTCAGTTTTACCTCTCATTTCTACAACTTGTGTTCCCTTTGGAACAAAGAAGTTGACAATATTAACTGCCTCTCTTAGTAGACCTCCACCATTACCTCTTAAGTCAAATACTATGTTCTCTGCACCAAGAGAATCAGTTAAATAAATTAGTGATTTCTTCACCTCTGCAGAAGAGGTCTTAGTGAATTTGTCTAGAATTAAATATCCAGTTTTATCACTAATCATTCCGTGATATGGAATATCGGGACGCTTAATTTTCTCTCTAACAAGTTTAACAGTTGATGGGGATTGCTCACCCATCTTTAGTATACCTATTTCAACTTCAGTTCCTGATGTTCCTTTGATTTGGTTTGAGATAAGATCAATTCCTTCTTTTTCTATGCCTCTGCCTTTTATACTAATTAATTCATCCCCAATTTGAAGCCCAGCTCCCTCAGCTGGCCCACCTTCAAGGATATCGGCAATTATGAATTTGCCGTCCCATTTTTCCTTTATAGTTATTCCAATCCCTCCATACTCACCAGTTGAAATAAACCTCACATCTTCCATCTTTTC
>CACHDD010000075.1 GCA_902578505.1 uncultured Bacteroidota bacterium
TTGAAATGCGCAACCTAAGCCTAAATCAAAATGACCGTAAGGAGCTTTTGCTGGCTATGGTAATGTTCATTCAACTGCATCACGCGGGATTAAGAGAGATAAAAAGTTATGACGTCTTGGAGACAATATTTGAATAAGCGCCTCCTATTCAAGGGAACAATTATTTGCTGCCTGTTTTTTGCGACATCATCAAAGTTTTTTGCACAAGAATACACATCTGATGTTAGGGTTTTGGTAGGCTCAATACCCATTCCATTTGCAATTTGCACTAATTTAAGTACTAATGAAACTTCTGTTTCTGATGCTAACGGAATATTAAATCTCCCATTTCGAAATCCAACAGATACCTTGGAATTTAGATCATTAGGCTTTGAGACTCGTTTGATAATGCCAAGCGAAAAAATCAAAAGAGAGATCAGACTTAACGAAAACCCAGTAGGAATAGATGCGGTTTTAATCACGTCGAATATTAGCCCAGCTCAAGTCCAAAACGAAGGTTTAAAAGGTATTGAACAACTTGAGGTTGTATCTGTTGTATCATCTAAGCCTCCAGGAAAGTCAACAGATTTACTCATGAACACAGGCCAAGTGATGGTTCAGCAAAGTCAGCAAGGAGGGGGGTCACCGATAATCAGGGGATTTGAAGCAAATAGAATTCTCTTAGTAGTTGACGGTGTTAGAATGAATAATGCAATATATAGATCGGGGCATCTTCAAAATGCAATAACAGTAGATCCAAATTCATTAGAGCGAGTTCAAGTAATAATGGGTCCTAGCTCGGTTAAATACGGTAGCGATGCACTTGGGGGAGTTATTCATTTCCAAACTCACAGACCAAGGTTTAGAAGGGATGATTCAGAAAAGAAATGGGATGGGGATGTCTCACTCCAAACCATGACAAATAATTCTTCAAATATCATTCATGCTAGAATTGAGGGTGGAGCAGAAAAATGGGCAACTCTTTTTTCTGTCAGCGATAGCGAGTTTGGAGATGTTAGAATGGGAGAAAACAGGATGCACGGTGATGATCATTGGGGGTTAATGAATCAATACGTTCAAAGTGAATGGGGAGAAGATGAGGTTATAGAAAATGAAGACCCAAACTTGCAAGTAGGCACTGGTTACGATCAACTTGATCTAATGCATAAATTGAGATTTGCCATCCCAGGTGGAGCTCTTCAAACAAATGTCCAATACAGCACAAGTTCTTTCATAAGTCGATTTGATAGAATTAACGATTTATCAGATGGCAATCCAAAATGGGCTGAGTGGTACTACGGGCCTCAAAATAGATTTCTATCTTCACTCAGTTGGGAACAATTCTTAGGCATTCCTGGATCACTTCACACAACGGTTGCATACCAAAAAATCAAAGAATCTAGACATAGAAGAAAATTAGGTGAGGAATACACTTCTAGTCAATATGAAGACTTAGATGTAATGTCCTTGAATTCTATTTGGAGGTCATCACCAAATAAACGATCGGATTGGGATTTCGAGGTAGGAATAGATGTCCAATGGAACGAAGTAGAGTCAACAGCTGAGTCAACAGCAGATACAATTCAAGTTGCAACTAGATATGCAAATGATGGTTCAAAAATGCTCAATCTTGGTGCTTTTGCTTCAGCTAAAAAAACTAAGGGTGCTAGAGTTTTGCACGCTGGAATTAGATACAATTATTCTTCATTAGACGCAAATTTTGATTTAACCCAATCGCCATTTTCAGCTCTAAAATTTAACAATATCAGCATGAGCAATGGAGCCTTGACGGGTAGTTTGGGCTATGAGATTCCTCTTGGAAAAAAACTCCGGAGTACAACATCTCTTTCTAGTGGATTTAGAAATCCAAACATTGACGATGTCACCAAGATCAGGGAAAAGGATGGGTTTCTTCAAATCCCAAATGATGATATAAGTCCAGAATACATTTATTCTTTAGACCAAGGTATAATGTTGACTCCATTTGAAAATGAGGCCTTGCTGAGTATAATAGGGGCAGGGTTTTTTAGCCTTTGGGCTGATGGGATTGCGCCTATTGCAACAACATATGATGGTAGCACAACAACTCCTTATGAGGGAGAGTCTGTCCTTGTTGAAACGAACGTTAATCTTGAAAATGCTTTTGTATACGGTGTAAGATGTGAGATAAGGTCACAACTAACCAGCCATTTAAATTTTAATGGGGTAGTGAATTATACTGCCGGTCATACAATTATTGGAGGCAGCCCACTAAGTCATATTCCACCACTCTTTGGCCGTGTTGGATTTATGTATGACAAAGGCAAATACAGTATTACAGCTTATTCCCTTTTTAACGGAGCTAAGGATGTGAATCTTTATGGAAATGAGACGACTGATAATTTAGCAGAAGCTCTACCAAATGGAACCCCTGCTTGGTGGACTTTGAATTTAAATGCTAGTTGTGATCTAAATGAGAATTTTCATATTCAAGGAGGTGTCCAAAACATTTTGGATGTTCATTATAAGCCATTTGCCTCTGGGATTTCTGCTCCAGGTAGAGGCTTTTTCATAGCGATTAACGTAAACTTCTGATTAAATTAGCACATGCTGTTTTCTGACGTTGTAGCCCAATCTTCACTTTCAAAGCGCCTCAGAGAAGGCATAAGATCTGGCAAGGTTGCACACGCACAGCTTTTCGATGGCGCAGAGGGCTCAGGTGCCTTAGCTCTAGCAAGGGCATGCGCTCAATATTTACATTGTACAAACAAAAATGATGATGACTCGTGTGGCACTTGTGATTCATGTGTAGCACATTCCAAACTTCAGCACCCAGATCTACACTGGTCATTCCCATTTTTCAAAAAGAACAGTTCTGGCAAATCTATTTCTGATCCATTCCAAGCTCCATGGAGAGAAATGATGATGGAAGGAGCGTATATGGGAAGTGCAGAGTGGCTGAAAAAAATTGGAGCTGATAAAAAGCAGTTATTTATCTCTGTTGACGAAGCGCTTGAAATTAACAGAAAGCTAGGGCTAAAGGCATTTCATGGGGGTTATAAAATCTTGATTCTTTGGCTTCCAGAAACCATGAGAGTTGATACCGCTAATAAGCTTTTGAAACTCATCGAGGAGCCTACTGATAAAACGGTTATGTTTTTTGTATCCCAAAACTCAGAACAACTATTAGCTACAATCCTCTCAAGACTTCAAAGAGTAAAAGTTCTAAGACTAAGTGACGAAGCAGCAGCAGAGGGGCTCGCGAAAATTTCTGGCATTTCTCATGAAAATGCTCTTGGGTGGGTTCATGTAACAGAAGGAAATATCACAGCAGCAAATAGGCTAGCAAAATCTGGGACAGAAACTCCTGATTTGGAATTTTTTTCATCTTGGATGAGAGCGTGTTGGGCTAGAGATGCTGAAGCAATGATGCGTCAAACGAATGAGTTTGCAGCTCCAGGGAGAGAAGCCCAAAAGAGATTTCTTACCTACTCTCTTCACATGGTTAGACAGTGCATAATTGGAAATTACGGAGCAACTTCACTTGTACGATTAACTTCAGGAGAAAAGCTATTTCTTTCAAAGTTTTCCAAATTTATTAATCATCAAAACGTAGTAAAAATTTCATCTCTTTTAGAAGCTGCT
>CACHDD010000076.1 GCA_902578505.1 uncultured Bacteroidota bacterium
GTGTCAGAATTAATCCTCAGAGAAGCTCAAGACGTAGTGATGGTTCTCGGGATAGGAATAATCGAGGTGGAAATGATTCTGGAATGACTGCAGGAAAAGAGACGAAGGATTCAAAGGACATGATTAATTCTTCTAGAGGCGCAATGGGAGGTAGGGGCGGTGCAATGGGTGGCCGAAGTGGAGGTTCAAATAGCTCAGGGCCTTTGTCTTTCTTAAAGATTAGTAACTTCACTGGTAATTATAGTTATAATGAGCTTTATCAAAGTGATGTAAATACTGAGTTTGATTTAAATATTGAGCATAGAGGAGGCTTGGTCTATAACTGGCAAAATCGACCAAAAAATTATAAACCTTTTTCTAAGATTGGGTTCTTAAAGAATAAGAAAATTTTTAAGTGGATCTACGATTTTAATTTTTATTTGGCTCCAAAGCAGGTGAGTGTAAATAACCAAATGGAGAGGATGTATCAGACTACTAGAGTAAGAAATAACACATTCGATTTGTTGGGGATAGAGACTCCACTTCTAATAAACACTCAGGTTCTTAAATCTTGGAATTGGAACAGAAATTATATTTTCAAGTATGATTTAACTTCATCTCTTAAGTTCGATTATTCTGCACAAGCTAACGCTTTGGTGACTGAACCAGCAGGTATTATTAATAGAGAGGATGCACTTTATGAACAATATGTGGACTCTGTAGTAAATAGCTTAAGGCAGGCAGGTCAAGTAACTACATACAACCATAATGTAAATGGTTCTTACAAGCTTCCGTTTGATAAAATACCGCTGTGTGATTTTATGTCTGGAGATACCAGATACCAAAGTTCTTTTAGATGGGATAGAGCACCCTTCTCTCAAGAGTATTTAGGGAATACTATTCAAAATTCAAGAAATTTGAGTTTAAATGGACAAGCAAATTTTGTTAAGCTCTATAACAGAGTTCCTTACTTAAAAAAGATAAATAATAAGAGACCCAAAAAGAAGAATAATAAAGTAAGCAACGAACGTAAGGACGGGTTTGGTAACATTGAAGAGGAACAAGAAAAGGAAAAGAAAGAGTGGAATATCAATCCACTTGAGCATATCTTAAGGTTTGCTATGGGGATTCAAAACCTAAGTGGATCTTTCTCTAGAAATGAGGGCATAATGCTCCCAGGGTATTCTCAACAAGCAAGGTATGCCGGATTCAATTCTGACTTTACAGCTCCAGGAATGATGTTTGTTTTAGGACATCAGAATACAGATTTGTTTGGAAATAGAACAAACGATTATGCAATTTATGCTGCTGAACAGGGTTGGCTCTTGGAAGAGACAAATATGAACAATATGTATACCGAATCATTTATGGAAACGTACAATGTGAGGTTGAATATTGAGCCAATTAAACATTTTAAGATAGAGCTAACAGCAAACAGAAGTTCATCTAGGAATCACCAAAGCTTCTTCCGCTATGACGATGCTCTAAATGGGTTTTCGTACCAATCTCCAACAGAGACGGGAAACTTTTCTTCTACAGTATTGTCTTGGCCTACCGCTTTTATAGATGATGACGAGAATTTCGATTCTGAAATCTGGTCTCAGTTACTTCAAAATAGATGGGTAATTAGCTCTAGACTTAACGAACAGACCTATAATGATGAGGAAATAAATCCAGAAACTGGATATTACTCAGGATGGGGCAGAACATCGCAAGATGTTACAATTCCTGCATTCATAAGCGCATACTTAGGTAAAGATGCCAGTACTGTAAATCTCGATGTAATGAAGACCAAGGTTGCTCCAAACTGGAGGGTTACCTACGATGGTTTAAGTAAGATCCCTTCACTTAAAAAGAAATTCAGAAGGTTTAACTTGAGTCATACTTATCGCTCAACAATGACCACTTCATATACTACAAATCTTCAGTATGAAGAAGATGAATATGGCAGGCCTACGGCAAGGGATAACGGTCCAGAGGAGAACTGGATATCCCAAAGACAATTTAATATGGTAAGTATTTCTGAACAGCTTTCGCCTCTTGTTGGGTTGGATATGACAATCAAGACTGCTTCAGACAATGAGCCACAACTAAAGTTTGAGATTAACAGAGATAGAAATGTGAGCTTTGGATTAGCTAACTATCAAGTAACTGAGACAAAGAGTAAGGGTATGGTTATAGGAGTTGGCTATAAGTTCGCTAATGTAAGAAATCCATTCATAAGAACTTACGGTAAGTTGCCCATTAAGATGCTAAAAGAGACAGATCTACTATTGCGCTTAGACCTAAATATTAGAGGCAATAGTACAATTATTAGAAAAATGGAGGAAGAGCAGAATCAAGTCACGGCAGGACAAAAGCTAGTATCTATTAAGTTTTCAAGTGATTTAGAGGTTAGTGATAAGGTCACTTTGAGAGCTTTCTACGATCAACAGTTGACTTCTCCCAAAATCTCCACGTCATTTGCAACTTCAAACATTAATTCCGGATTTGCTATCCGATTCAATTTGAACCAATAATAAAATGAATATACCTACTGACTTACGTTACACATCTGATCACGAGTGGATCAAATTGGATGGAGATATCGCTACTGTTGGTGTTACTGACTACGCTCAAGGCGAGCTAGGTGACATTGTATTTGTAGAAGTAGAAACTGAGGGTGAAGAATTAGATGCTGAAGAAGTGTTTGGCACTATTGAAGCTGTGAAGACAGTAAGTGATTTATTCTTACCTGTATCTGGAGAGATACTGGAGTTTAATTCAGCTTTAGAAGATGATCCATCTCTCATAAACAACGATCCATTCGGTGATGGTTGGATTATTAAAGTAAAGGTTAGCGACACTGCTGAGTTTGATGCTTTGATGGATTCAGAAGCGTATGCTGCAACACTTGGTTAAGGGGTTTATGCATAAAGTGGCATAATACTTGAATGATAACGAGTGTATTTATTAATTTCGAACTCTAGAATTAAAGCAGATGATAAGTCGTAAAACACCTAAAGCAGATTTAGAAAACAAACGCTCTTCTTGGCGTGCACTCGGCTTTATTGCCTCGCTTTCTATTGTGTTAGTAGCTCTTTCGTGGACTAGTTACGATGTAGCTATTAGACAAGCACTAAACTTCGAAGCTGACCTTCTTGAAGATGAGGAGATTCCAGTAAACGTAGTTACTCCACCACCTCCACCACCTCCACCACAGCAGACTACTGTAATTGAAATCGTTGATGATGAGGAGGAAATTGAGGAAGAACTAGAAATCGAGGATATCGAATTAGACGAGGATACTGAGATTGAAATTATCGAAGAAGATGAAGATCTAGAAGACGATACTCCGTTCATGATTGTAGAAAACATGCCTGCCTTAGGTCCATGTAAGAGCATGAGGGGTGATGAGCGTCATCAGTGTACTCAAATGGAGATTATCAAATACGTAAGCAAGAACACTAAGTACCCACTTATTGCTAAAGAAGCAGGAATCCAGGGAACAGTATTCGTTTACTTCGTTGTTGGAAAAGATGGTAATGTGAAGGACGTGAAAATCCTTAGAGAAGTTGATCCTAGACTTGATAAAGAGGCAAAAAGA
>CACHDD010000077.1 GCA_902578505.1 uncultured Bacteroidota bacterium
AAGAAAACTTTAAAACTGATTATCTCTCAGGTAAAGCCTTACAAAAGGAGGTTCATAATCACTGGATTCTTAATCATCTTTTTGTCTTCTTTGGTTTGGATTAGACCAGCGCTTTTAAGGCGAGCTATTGACGTTGAGATTGCAAATGGAGATTACTACGGACTTTTATTCGTTTTTGCTGTAATTTTCTTTTTCTTACTTCTTGAGTCTATCTTGAGATATAGGACTACTTATTTGGCAAATTGGGTAGCACAAAGCGTAAGCTTAGATCTCCGCTCAAAACTCTTCAAACACATAGTGGGTTTTAGACTCAGGTTTTTCGATAAAACACCTGTAGGAAAGTTGGTCACTCGACTTGTCAGCGACATTGATGGAATTGCCAATGTGTTCTCCAACGGTCTTTTAAATGCAATTGGAGACATACTAACGTTAGGAGTTGTTTTGGCAACAATGTTCATCATAGATGCCAAACTCACTTTAATCGTTATCATCCCCATTCCAATCCTATTGTTTGCGTCAAGAATTTTTCAAAAGTATATTAAAAAGGCTTTTTTTGACGTGAGAAATCAGGTGAGTAAAATGAACGAATTCGTTCAAGAGCACGTAACTGGGATGCACATAGTCCAAGCATTTGGAAGAGAACGAGTAGAGAGCGAGAAATTCGCCCAAATCAACGAACTCCACAAAAAGGCCAATATCGATTCAATTATGGCTTTCAGCATTTTCTTCCCAGTGGTAGAAATGCTAAGTGCGACAAGCGTCGCGCTACTGCTTTGGCTTGGGATAGGGGGAGTGGTAGAGGGTGATTTGACATTGGGAGTTGTCTTGCAATTCATCCTTTATGTGTTCATGTTATACAGGCCTATCAGGCAGCTAGCAGATAGGTTCAACGTTCTCCAAATGGGTGTAGTTAACGCAGATAGGGTGTTTAAACTACTCCAAACCGACGAGAGCATATCTGACGAGGGGGCTGTTAGACTCGGAATGATTGATGGGTTAATAGAATTCGAAAATGTTTGGTTTTCTTACGACGATGAGGAAAATTGGGTGCTTAAGGATTTAAGTTTCAAAATCGAACCTGGATCAACTGTAGGGTTCGTTGGGTCAACTGGCGCAGGAAAAAGCACAATTATTAATCTGCTTTCTAGATTCTACGAATTCCAAAAGGGTTCTATCAAGATTGATGGCGTGGACATTAGAGAAATACCACTTGACGATTTGCGCAAAAGCATAGGTGTAGTGCATCAAGAGGTTTTCTTGATGTCTGATACCCTCCGAGCAAATGTCACTTTACACGATGAGGGGGTGAGTGATGATGAGGTTTGGGCTGCAGCAGAAGCAGTAGGGGCGGCTGATTTCATCAAAAAGTATGAGGAAAAGCTGGACCTTCAGGTGAGGGAGAGGGGTGCGATGTTGAGCGTAGGCCAAAGGCAGCTAATAGCTTTCATGAGAGCATATGTCGCATCGCCTAGCATATTGATTCTCGACGAGGCCACATCTTCAATTGATTCAGAATCTGAGAAAATGATTCAAGAAGCAACAAAGAGAATCACTGAGGGTAGGACTTCGTTAATAGTCGCACACAGGCTCAGCACAATCAAGAAAGCAGATAGGATTTTTGTAATTGAAAACGGTTGTGTTGTGGAAGAGGGAACCCACGATGAATTGGTGGATTTGGGTGGAGTTTATACAGAGCTTACCACTGCTCGCTCTTCCGATAACCAGTAGCTTGTAGGTCGGCTACCTTTTCTCCATTTTGGTTCGTTACAGTAGCATCAACGTTTACAATTTTATGCTTGAGGTTCACTACCTCAGCTTCAGCGATTAAGGTGTCGCCAACAAAGACAGGATGTAGATGTCTGATAGAAGTGTTTACGCTTACTGCATGACGTCCGTATGCGTTGGCTGCAAAGGCAATTGCACTATCAGCAAGAGAGAAAGAAATGCCGCCATGGACTATGTTGAAGCCGTTTGCCATTTCCTTTCTTACTACCATTTGGACTTTGCAATAACCCTCTTTGCTTTCAATGATTTCAGCATCAAGCCAACGAGTCATCTCGTCGCCCTCAAGCATTTTTGCTATCACAGGATGAATCTTGCTCATTTTAAATACACTTAAAGTGTTCGAAAGGTTCACTGCAATCTAAGCAAGTAAATGATGCTTTACAAGCAGTCGACCCAAATGCGCTTATCATTTTAGTGCTTTTGCTCTTACACATAGGACATGGTACTATTTTTCCTTCGCCAGTTAGAAAAGCTCTATCGTGGCTTGAGCCTATTGGAGGAGCAATCCCGTTTGCTTCCATCTTTGCACGAGTTTCCTCGCTTATCCAATCTGTAGTCCAAGCTGGACTCATGCTTATTGCTATTTCTGCTTTAGGATCGACAACGCGAGCAGCTTTTAGCGAATCCTCTGAAATAATATCTGTCGCTGGGCAGCCTGAATAAGTTGGAGTAAGTACAATTACTGTGTGGTCGCCTGCGTAGTATACATCCCTAAGCATTCCCATTTCGCCTATGGTGAGAAAAGGAAGTTCTGGATCCATAACGTCCTCGAGCTGTCTCTTGACTGCCTCGACTATTTTATGGCTCTCAGAATTGATCATTTACCAAGTAGTTCCTGGGTAAGTGCGTGGTAGCACTTGCATTACTTCTAGCATTTCAGCTAGGTGAGGAGTGTGGTTTCCGTTTCGACCTCCGTATTTCATCTCTACGTTTGAAGGAATACTCAGTCCAGCTTCTGTTAGTGTTGACATCACATTGTCCAGCCACTTTGATTTTAAGATAGATAAATCAGGGAATAGCCTAGATTCTATAGCAGCCGAAGTCACTTCATCAATTTCAAACATCTCGTCTGTAAACTGCCAAAGCTTGTCAAGTGAACCTTGAATTTTTTCATGACTTTCAGCAGTGCCTCCTCCCAAGCGAAGCACCCACTTACTGCTGTGATCGACGTGATATCTAATTTCTTTGATCGCCTTAGCTGCTATTGCTGCGATTTCTGTGTTCACTTCCTGAGTAGCCAAATGACCAGCCAGCAATAGAGAGAAATTGTCGAACAAGAATTGGCGGCAAATCGTATCGCCAAAATGCCCGTTTGACTGCTCTAAAAGCAATAGGTTGGTGAATTCTTCTGGATCTCTGTGAAAAGCAAGGTCGTCGTCGCTTTTAGTTGGCTGGTGTAATTTGCCAGCAAGCTTCAAATAATTCTGAGTACGGCCAAGCAAATCAAGCGAAATGTTTGTCAGAGCTATGTCTTCTTCTAAAATTGGAGCATGGCCGCACCATTCGCCTAATCTTTGGGCGAGTACTAATGAGTCGTCTCCAAGGCGAAGCAATACTTCTTTTAATTGAGAATCTGTCAAGGTTTTTTTGATTACATGTGGTTCACCTCGTCAGGAAGGTCGTAAAACGTTGGGTGACGGTATACCTTGTCATTTGCTGGATCGTAAAGAGCCTCGCTATTTTCTGGTGAGCTCGCAGTAAT
>CACHDD010000078.1 GCA_902578505.1 uncultured Bacteroidota bacterium
ATAGTTGGGCTTTGAATAGAAATCTTCACTTCCGCAACAACATCACAGAATTTTCTGTGCAGGGGGAGATTAACTACATAGATCACGTTCTTGGAAATCCTAAACACAGGTTTTCTGGTTTTTTAACTGCTGGTTTGGCATACTTTTCTCATGATCCAGAATCATCAGACATTCATGGGAATTGGCATCCACTTCAGCCCATTGGCACTGAAGGCCAAGGATTGATTGAAGGTGTTGATCCATACAAACTGGGAGGTTTTGCAATGCCATATGGAATAGGCTTTAAAGTAAATTTAGGCACTTCGCTTTCATTTCAACTTGAATGGGGTATGCGTAAAACATGGACAGATTACCTAGATGATGTGAGTACAGCTTATATAGATGATAATTATTTTCTCCAAGACGGAAATTTATTGGCAGCTAATCTTGCAGATAGAATGATTGAACTTCCAGAAGGATTTGATTCATCTGAAGGAATGCAACGAGGTGACCCTGGTAGAAACGATAAATATGGATATGTACTCGCATCCATTTCACTAAGAGTTAGCAAAAAACCAACAACTTGCTGGGAACAATGATTGATCTCAACCTAAATAAAATCCCTTCTCACGTGGCTATCATCATGGATGGTAATGGACGTTGGGCTAAAAATCAAGGTAAGGACAGAGTTTTTGGACACATGAATGGCGTTGAATCAGTCAGATCTGCTGTGAAAACTGCTGTTAAGGTTGGTGTAGAATATCTCACGCTCTATGCTTTTAGCACTGAAAATTGGAGTAGGCCAAGAGGAGAAATAAATGCTTTAATGGATCTTTTGGTTTCGACATTAGTAAATGAAAGTGACGAACTTCTCGAACAAGGTGTAAAGCTTAACACTATTGGAGATTTGAATGCGCTACCAGAAAATTGCCAGCAGTCACTCAACAATGCCAAATCTAAAAAGCCAGACATATGTAAACTCACTTTCACTTTGGCTTTGAATTATAGTTCCAAATGGGAAATAACTTCTGCGGTTAAGGCAATTGTAGAAAAGGGCATAAGTTTCGAGAATATTGATGAGCAAACTATCTCAGACCATCTTGCAACTGCAGATTTGCCAGATCCAGAGCTAATGATCAGAACTTCTGGCGAAAACAGAATTTCAAACTTTATGCTTTGGCAACTCGCTTATGCAGAATTTCACTTTTCTAATGTGCTTTGGCCTGACTTTAGAGAAGAACATTTTATAGCGGCCATAATTGATTATCAAAATAGAGATAGACGCTTTGGAGGAGTCTCGCAAAAAGAATTTGAATGAAAGTAATTAGGTCACACATTCTATTCATTTTGATGTTTTGTTTTACTCCATTTAAATCAGGAGATGCACAAATCACAGATCAAGTCATTGACCTAGACTATGCTCAAACATACAGAATTGCAGGACTAACAGTTTTAGGAGCTGAGTATATAGATGTTCAAGCTGTCAAGCTGTTTAGTGCACTTCAAATTGGTAATACTATTACGATTCCAGGGGAGGATGTTAGTAGGGCTATAAAGAATCTTTGGTCTCAAGACCTTTTCTCGGATATTCAAATAGAAGTTGCTGAACTCAGAGGAGAGGATGTTTATTTGGTAATAAGTATAAAAGAACTACCAAGATTGACTAGGTACAATGTTTATGGAGTTGGGCGTGCAGAAAAGGAGACTATTCGTGAAGCAATTGACCTGATGACGGGAAAAATTGTTACGGAGAACGTAATTGCAACAGCAAAGAAGCGCATAAGAGATCACTATATTGAAAAAGGGTTTTTAAATATTGATGTCAACATAACTCAAACTCCAGATTCTACTTTTGACAACGGAACAATTGTTGAAGTTCAAGTAAATAAGGGTAAAAAAGTAAAGATTGATCAAATCTATCTTGAGGGTGTTACTGCAATAGAGCATAAAAAGCTCTATCGTAAAATGAAAAACACAAAAGAAAGAAAGTGGTGGAGATTTTATAAGGCATCAAAATACTTGGAGAATTCTTATGAAGAGGATAAGTTTGCCATCTTAAGTGAATATAATAAACTAGGATATAGAAATGCTAGGATTTTAGATGATTCACTGTACATAACACAAGACGGATTTGTAGGCTTAAAAGTTAAAGTGGATGAGGGGGATCAATTTTACTTTGGGGATATTTCCTTTACTGGAAACATCAAGTACAGAACTACCTTCCTTGATTCTCTTTTAGGTATTAATAAAGGTGATTTATATAATCTAGAACATCTTGAGACTCGTGTTTTTATGGATCCAAAGGGTCTTGATTTAAGTTCTCTATATCAAGATGATGGTTATTTAACATTCCGTGCCATACCTATTGAGCAAAGGGTTCAAAATGATACGATTGACATCGAGATCAGGATGATGGAAGGGAAGCAGTTTAGAATCGGAAAGGTTAGTGTGCAAGGAAATGTAAAGACTAATGACCATGTAATCTATAGGGAAATTAGAACGAGACCTGGTGATTTATTTAGCCGAACTGATGTTATCCGTACTCAACGCGAGCTTGCACAATTAAATTACTTTAACCCTGAAACGTTTGGGGTTAACCCAGTCCAAAATCAAGCTGAAGGAACGGTTGATATTGAATACACAGTCGAAGAAAAACCATCAGACCAAATCGAAGTTAGTGGAGGTTGGGGTGGAGGTCGAGTTGTAGGCTCTCTTAGTTTGAGCTTTACAAACTTCAGTGCCAAGAGGATGTTTGAGAAAGGGTCATGGAGGCCAATACCCACGGGTGACGGACAGAGGTTTAGCATTATTGCTCGTTCAAATGGTCTGTTTTTTCAGAACTATAACCTGAGCTTTACTGAGCCATGGCTTGGTGGCAAGAAGCCTAACTCTCTATATACTAGAATTTGGAAGACGATTCAATCAAATGGTGAAAAAAAGAAGATTGATGGGGTTTTAAATCCTAATAGAAGATGGTTAGAGGTATCAGGCGTAGAGATAGGATTAGGCCAAAGGTTAAAGAAGCCAGATGATTGGTTTGTGATGAATGCAAAACTTTCATATCAGCACTATGATCTTAACAACTATGGTCAATTTTTTAGCTTCGATGAAGGAAATTCAAACATTTTAGCTATTGAGTTAAAGCTTTTAAGAAATTCTATTAGCGACCCGATTTTTCCTGTTTGGGGTTCTAATGTCGAAATTAATGTAAAAGTCTAGTTCTAAAACTTTCAGCAGGTGTTGGGCTGATAGGTCAATATGATAGAGCTGTTGGCCTAAGTCCATTTGAAAGATTCTATATGGGAGGTGTCTTCCTAAGTGGTTTTGCAATGGATGGACGCGAAATCTTAAATCTTAGAGGATATGATGATTTAAGTTTAACTT
>CACHDD010000079.1 GCA_902578505.1 uncultured Bacteroidota bacterium
AAATCTACCAGAGATACCTCCCCACTCCTGAAGTGAATCTTATTGCGCTTCACACTCAAGGAGAGTACACAGGCATTTACGTAAATACAGAATCAATAAATAAGCAGTTCCTAAATAAGCACTTTGACGAAAATGATGGAGTATTATTTAAGTGCGATGGCGCAGGAGTATTCTGTGGAGATCCTGTCCCAAACGCAGGTGAACCTAATCTTCAGTGGCTAGGATCTGACACTACTGACTACTACACTAGTTATGATTTAAAATCTAACCACGGTTGGAGTGAACTTGTAGAACTTATTTATACCATCAACTTTGATCCAGTAAATATTGAGAATAAGCTAAACGTTGATCGAGTTCTTTGGGCTTTTGCAGTAAACCAAACTATTTGTAACCTAGATACATACAATGGATATTTCGTCCATAACTACTACATGTACTTAGCTGAAAACGGATTATGGCAAATGATTCCATGGGATATGGACAATAGCTTTGGCGGGGCTCTTTTGGGCTTTGACTATTTCAATCCAAACGTTTTATTCCACTTCAATCCTTACACAGGAGAGGATGTAAATCACAACATTCCTCTTGCAAATCTGCTTCTAAATAATCCGCTATATAGAAAGCAGTACAACGCTCACCTTAGGACGATTATCAACGAAAGTCTTGACAATGTTGCAGTCCTTGCTGAGGCAAATGAAATAATCGCTCTTGCTTACGATGCAATTGAAGCTGACGACAACAAGCTTTTTAACATGAACCTCCTTAGTCAAAACCTAATTGAAAACATTTTCACAGGTTGGGGATTCGCTGGTATTAGTTCAACTGTTGAAGTAAGAAGGGACTACCTATTATCGAACCAATGCCCAGAAATAATAGCTAACGCACCTGAAATTTATAACGTAGAACTTTCCGAGGTTATGTCTGATGCAACGGGCACCTATGTCAAGGTCAGTGCTGCTGTAAACGGAGCTACAGAGGTAGACCTTATGGCAACCTTAAGTGAGTACAATAGTCATTTTGAACCTTATGAAATGAATGACCTTAGCGACGGGACTTTTGAAACGAACCTTTACTTTGATTTGAACAACTCAGTTGATTGGAAATTCTACATAAGAGCAATGAATGACGAAGCAATGACCCTGTCCCCTGAAAGAGCTGAATACGAGTTTTATTATTATACTACGCCTGTTGGTATTGATAACATAGCCCAAATCACAGACATGGAGCTTATCCCCAACCCTACCTCAACAAAGTTCTCATTTAGAGGTCTGAGTTCTGTAGACCAAATTATAGTCTACGATATTGGCGGTAGGATCATCCACAGTCAAAACGGCCTTTACGAAGTAAATGTACAGGGATGGAACGATGGGGTTTACATCGTTGAAGCATCAATAGGCGAAGCAGTAATTAAGAAACGCCTAGTTGTATGCGAATAATTACATTAGCGTTACTTCTTTTTTCATTAAATGCGAGTGCGCGAGTTGATACGCTTTGGGTTCACAGTACTGCAATGGACAAAACCATTGGAACAATAATCATTACTCCTACAGAATACCACCAAAACAACGAGCAATATCCGGCTATTTATATACTCCACGGTGCTGGTGGAGATTATGGAAATTGGTTGAGGAGGATGCCTGAGCTTGAGGAACTATCAAATGAGTATGGGTTCGTATTAGTATGCCCTGATGGAGAAAAAACAAGCTGGTATTTAGATAGCCCTATAGATTCTTCGATGAAGTATGAAACATATATCATTGACGAACTTGTTCCAGAAATTGATTTGAAATATAGAATCAGCAATAAGGCAATTACAGGACTCAGCATGGGAGGACATGGAGCGCTTTACTTGAGTTTAAAAAATCCAGAAGTTTTTTCCATTGCCGGCAGTATAAGTGGTGGCGTGGATTTAAGACCCTTTGCTGGAAATTGGGATTTACCTAAAAGGCTTGGAAATCAAGAGGTGAACATGGCATATTGGGTTGAAAATTCAGTTGTAGTTATTGCAAATTCAAAAGACCCTACCCCATTTCAATTTATTGTCGATTGCGGAACAGAGGATTTCTTTTTGGAAGCAAATAGAAGTCTAAATATGGTCCTAGAAGCAAACGGCTATGATTATCAATACTCAGAAAGAAAAGGGGCGCATAATTGGTCCTATTGGAGGGAGTCAATTATACACCACCTAAAATTCTTCGAATCTAAGTTTACTCAGCAGTAGTCACTATCTGAAGAGTTTTACTTGCAGTAAAGCCATCAGAGGTTGTAAGTCTATAGATATAAGACCCAGTTTCTAGTGAACCTAATTCTTGATTTACCAAATGATATCCCTGAGAGTATTGTACATCATTGACCCAGTTTTCTACGATTCTGCCATTGATGTCGTACAAATCAATTGACACAGTCGTTCCATTGTTTGGCACATGGAATCCAACTTTTACAGAAGTATTTGCTGTTGCAGGATTTGGCCAAGCTGGGAATAGTTTACTATCGTTATAATTAAAGTGATTTTCTTGAACGTTTGAGAATGTTATGTCCTCGTCTCCTTCTTGATACTCCACATATTGTAGGAACATCACATACATCTCGTCAGTTGTAAAATCCCCAAAAAACATTGGTTGAGGAGGGTTGTTAGGGTTGAAAGGATTAGACGACGTGTTGTCGTATGACGCAATCGCATGTATGGTATATCCCTCAGGAATATGAACTAGAGAAGGGTATGTGAAAATACCCTGCCAGTGAAAATCCCAATCTGGAATATGGATTAATGGAATTGTATCTTGATTATCCGATGAAGTCGCATAAGCTTCCCATGACTTTCCAAGTAAATGTGAATGTGGAATAATTGAAATCAAGCTAACATCCGAGGGAACATACATAGTTCCATGAAATTCAACCACCTCATTTGCAGGAATGTAAAATGGAACTGATAGATGCTCGGGAGACATAAGTGCATTCTCTATTTCTCTTTCTATAGGTTCGTCAGCGAAGAAAAGATTTATACTAGTTTGGTCTGCCTCCTCAGTGAGGGATTCTCCATAATGCATTTGAAGTAACAAATAAGAGTTAGCTTCCATTATCTTGCCTATTGTGGGTGGTGAAATCAGAGTTGTCATACCAGGAGCCCACCCTCCAAAAAAATCATCTTGTACCTCAACTCCATATGAACCAAAGCTCTCGTATCCTGGATCTTCAGTTGCTACATCCAGAGCAATTGCTTGATTAATAGAGTTTATATTGTGAGTATAACCAACTAATGCATGATGAGCTATTGCGCTATTACCAGGACGAATTTCAACAGCGCTAATTTCAGTTTCCTCTGATAAACCAGTAGGTAAAACAAAT
>CACHDD010000080.1 GCA_902578505.1 uncultured Bacteroidota bacterium
GAGGATTTAATAACTCTGAATGCTGATAGAATTGATTTGCTAAAACTAGGTTTTGGCACTTCTATCATTACTCCTGGGATTAAGGACAAGGTGAAGCTGTATCAAGATGCTGGGATAGACGTTTATTGTGGCGGCACACTTTTCGAAGCATTTTTCATTAGAAAATCGCTTGATGATTATTTGAAATTCATTGACAGCTTAGGGCTAACATGCCTTGAAGTAAGTGATGGATCAATGGTAATTGATGAAGATGAAAAATGTGAAATCATCAACAAACTGAGCAAAAATTACAAGGTTCTTAGTGAGGTTGGATCAAAGGAAGCTGGGATTCTAATCAGTCCATCAAAATGGACAAGCATGATGAGTAAAGAATTGGAAGCTGGTAGCTGGAAGGTTATTGCTGAAGCTAGGGAAAGCGGCAACGTAGGCATTTATAGACCAAACGGATCAGCCCACACCGCTCTTATCAGAAAGATCCTTGCAAAAGTTAGTTTAGACGACATCCTTTGGGAAGCGCCTAAAAAGGCACAACAGGTTTGGTTTATCCAACAATTTGGAGCTAACGTAAATCTAGGGAACATTGGACCTTGGGATGTCATCCCTATGGAAGCCCTTAGATTGGGTTTAAGAGGAGACACTTTTTTCGAAAACCTACCAGATAGCATAGCAGAAGGTTTAAGACAAGAACCAGACGAGGACGATGAATAGCATTTCACCAAACGAATTAAAGCAATGGCTGGACTCAGGCAAGGAAGTCCAAATCATTGACGTAAGAGAACCTTGGGAACGAGAAATAGGATTAATTGATGGTTCTGACCACATTATCATGAATCTCATCCCAGAAAACATTGAGAAAATAAATAGAAATAATGATGTTGTCGTACACTGCCGTTCGGGAGCAAGATCAGCAGCTGTAGCACAATACCTAGTATCTCAACAAGGGTTTTTAAATATTTACAACTTAGAGGGAGGAATTACGGCTTGGGCTGAGAGAGTTGACCCAAACGTAGAGGTTGCATGAGGGGCTTCAAGGAGTGGTTTGGCATAATCGCAAAAGGATTTGCCATGGGAACTGCTGACCTAGTTCCAGGAGTAAGCGGAGGTACTATAGCTTTCATTACTGGGATTTACGAAGAGTTAATTTCTACAATCGCTAATCTGGGCCCAACCACGATCAAGGACCTCTTCAAAGAAGGGATAGTTTCAACTTGGAAGAAGTACAACCTAAACTTTCTGCTAGCACTATTTATTGGAATAGCACTAGCTGTCCTAATTCTGTCTAAAACGATTCATCATTTACAGGAAACACACCCTGACCAGTTGATGAGCTTCTTTTTCGGTCTTGTACTAGCATCGACTCCATTGATTTGGAGGTCTGTGGGAAAAAAAAACAATAGAAACCTAGGGTTTGGTTTATTCGGAGTTGTAGCAGCTGCGATTTTAACCAGCCTACCCCCTGCTGAAGCAATTGAATCCCCTATTTACATTGCCTTTAGCGGTGCTATTGGAATTTGCGCAATGTTACTCCCTGGTGTAAGTGGAAGTTTTATCTTAATAGTTCTTGGAGCATACGCACCCGTAATTGCCGCATTAGCAGGACTAGATTTTGTAATAATACTCGCATTTGCTGTCGGATGTCTTTCAGGATTGCTCGCATTTAGCCGTCTATTAAAAAGAGTACTAAACAACTATCACGACCAAACTCTAAGTGTTTTAGTTGGTTTTATGCTTGGAGCTCTTCATGTGCTTTGGCCTTTAAATGAGTCAAACGAAACTGGAGAAATAACCTCCTTTGCTATCTGGGCAGTATTAGGCGCTGGCGTTGTAACTGCACTTGATAAGTTGAGAAGAGTATGAAGAAGTTGGGGCTCATAGGGCATCCCGTTGGGCACTCAAAATCGCCTTCCTTTTTTAAGGCCAAACTCAAACAAATAGGCCGCTCTGAAATAACCTATGAAGCATTCGATTTATCCAATATCGAAGGATTTAGCGAATTAATTGAAAGCAATCCTGAGCTTATAGGACTTAATGTGACAATCCCACATAAGGAAAGCATAATTGACTCACTTTGTTGCTTGGATGAAACTGCAAAAAAGGTTGGCGCAGTGAATACTCTAGTTAAAACTGATAAGGGATGGAAGGGTTATAACACTGATGTATTTGGGTTTAGTACTTCTATAAAGCCTTTTTTGAAGGGAAGGCATGAAAGGGCATTAATATTTGGCACTGGAGGTGCAGCAAAAGCAGTGGATTATTCTCTAAGAAGGCTTGGTATACAAACTGTTTTGGTAAGTAGAACTCCTTTAGAAGGCCAAATAGGATACAAGGAATTAACCACTGAAGCTCTAGCGCATTATTTGATGATAGTGAATTGCACACCTCTTGGAACATGGCCCAAAATTGAAGAATGTGTAGACATCCCCTGGGATGGAATAGGAGAAAAACACTTAGCGGTGGATTTGGTCTACAACCCACAAGAAACGACTTTTATAAAAAGAGCAAAAGCTAGGGGCGCATTTGCAATGAATGGAAGTGATATGCTTCGTCTCCAAGCAGAACGTTCGCTAGAAATTTGGTTTGAACACAGTTTATAATGGCAAAAATTCCACCAACAGAACAAAGCGGTATGCACGATGGACTCCACGAGATGAGTGTTGGAGAACTTGTCAATGCAATGAATAGTGTAGACAGTGAAGCTTTAGAAGCTGTAACTAAATGCAAAGGCCAAATCGAGTCATTTGTTAATGCACTTGTGTCGAGAATGTCAAAAGGCGGGAGATTGTTTTACGTTGGTGCGGGGACTAGCGGAAGACTTGGTGTAGTTGATGCAAGTGAATGCCCTCCAACATTTGGAGTTGATCACGGGAGAGTTGTAGGTCTAATAGCTGGTGGAGATTCAGCGATTCGCAAAGCTGTTGAAGGTGCAGAGGATAGTTTTGAAGGTGGCTGGGAAGACCTGAAAGCTCACAATATCAATGAAAACGATTCTGTTGTAGGAATTGCAGCAAGTGGAAGAACACCATATGTTGTTGGCGCTTTAGTTAAGGCAAGAGAAAATGGAATTTTAACTGGTTGTGTTACTTGCAATCCTAGTTCTGCAGTTGCAGAAAATTGCGATTTTCCAATAGAGGCCATCACTGGACCAGAATTCGTTACGGGTTCTACAAGACTAAAAGCGGGTACTGCGACCAAATTAATTCTCAATATGATAACTACTGTTGCAATGATTAAGCTTGGTCATGTAAAGGGGAATAAAATGGTAGACATGCAGCTT
>CACHDD010000081.1 GCA_902578505.1 uncultured Bacteroidota bacterium
TGAAAATATTGGGATAATTTGTGGACCCTGCCACGCAGAAGAGGTAGCAAGAGAACGGCTCTCCTACCTGACCGTAGCATGCCCCGATATAACAAAAGCGAAACAGTTTGCACCGTATTTACAAACTAGATATATCAGGGTGAATACTTCTGATGATGTATTTGGAGCTGAGCTTGCAGCTGTACTAAAGAATGTGTATGCAGTGGGGGCTGGCTTGGCCCATGGTCTGGGCTATGGAGACAATTTCATATCAGTTCTGATATCGAATGCGGCAATTGAGATGAAGCGTTTTATCGATACTGTGCACGACATTGATAGGAATATTAAAAGTAGTCCATATCTTGGTGATTTGTTGGTAACAGCATACAGTGTAAACAGTAGAAACAGGGCTCTTGGCACAATGGTTGGCAATGGCTACACAGTTAAATCGGCGGTTATTGAGATGAAGATGGTGGCAGAGGGAATGACTGGCGCAAAAGGCATTAATGAGATGAACAAAAAATTCCAAGTAGATATTCCAATTGTGGACGCAGTTTACAGGATTTTACACGAACGCATGTCTCCTGTCTTGGAAATGAGGCTTTTGTCTGATAACTTGAGCTAGTGATTTTGAAGTTATTAAATAGAATTGCTAAAGCAGCGCTCATTATGATGGGCGTTTCTTTTATCTATTTATCTCCTCTTTTAGCCCAAAACCACGACATATCATTTCTCCCAAACGAAGGACAGTGGGATGATTTTGTTCAGTATTGGGAGCCTGCAAAATGGATAGCTAAGCTTCGCGACCTTAAGACTGATGACAATGTCCTTATCATGCACTGTAATATGGAAACTGGCCACGGGGGAGCTTCGGGAAGATTTGCAAGGTTTAAGGAAGTTGCTATGGAGTACTCGTTCATGTTTATGCTCGAGGGAATAGACGAATAAATGAGATATAGAAGACTGACTAGCGAAGAGCTTGCAGTTGTAGAGGGAGAATTTGTGAAATTTTTGGCCTCTCAGGGTTTAGATGCCCCAGAATGGCAAAAAGTAAAAAGCGATAACCCAAATAAGGTTGAGCACTTACTCGATGAATTTAGTACTTTCTTTTGGGAGTGCACTACTTCTAGAATAACCTACTTAGAAAAGGTGACATCAGACGATAGGTGGCTTTTTAAGTTTAGCGAAAACTGTGCTGAGGTATTGCGCTGGCAAAAAGCCGAAGGGTCTAGCGAGCCACAAATCTCAAAAGGCAAAAAAGAATTCCCAGAGGAAGCCAGGGGTATCGAAATTTTCATGTTGCTAGAGCAGGGATTGTTACCATGTGCTCAAGACAGACAAGAAGAGCTATCTAAGCTTTTTGAGCCATGATGCAGTACGGCCAGCTTTTCTAGCTTTTGCCATTTCCTCTCTCGCTTCATACTCTTCTGTAAACTCGCCAAGGGCTACTAAATGTAGCTTGTTATGCTTTTGGTAGTGGAAGGTTGGAGAGTAACCCTCTTTGCGAAGTTCTTTAGCTAAAGCGTGTGCATTTTCTTCAATCGCAAATGCGCCTCCAACTATAAGAAAGTTTATCTGTGGCGTAGAAGTAATTTCTATAACCACTTCTTCAACTACTGTTTCCTCAACGTAATCTATTTTGAGATCGTCCGTTTCTTCAGACGTTACTGATTCAAGGTCAAATAGGGCCGAACTTTCTGAAGGGCTAAATGAAGATATAATCGCTTCTGGTAACGGGAATAAACTGAGTAATGTACTTTGACTGTTGTCTGTTCCAAGGTAAGCACCTCCAATTATTACTCCCGCTGCTACAGGCAGAACTAGTATAGCAGCTATCCTTGCAATCCTCCTGCTGAGTGGCTGCATTGAAATTACCACCGTCTCTTTTTTGTGCTGTTCGTCAGGCTTATTTAATGGCATCTCTATTTGCTTAGCTTGAAGTTTTGCAAGAGGAATTCTTGAGTGGCCAAACGAGCTTAGCGTCCTAACTAACTCTGCATCTGGAGTAAATCTGTTTACTCCATCCTCCCCTGCGTAGAGCCTTCCCACACCTTGAATCTCAACTTGATTTCCTTCTAGCAACTCCGCCGCAATAAAAGTCGCTTCTTCCTCAGCAAGCTTCATTGCTTCTGAATAGCTAAGCCCGGTAGATCTAATGATTTCCTGGGCTAAGAGACCGTCGTTGTGGGTAAGTTTTGGATTAAAGAGAACATCCCTTGAAGGAGGAACCATCTCCTCTTTGTCGTCGTCGTACCAAGCTGGTCTTTCGTTGCAAACAAATCCTCCAAATCCTGGAATGATTACGCAGTCGAAATCTAAAAACATGCCTGGTAAAAGTGCTCTTGTATACTTCAACTCCATGTATGCAAGATAGTTAAATATTAATTTCTATCGCAGCAAAGTTACATGACCTTTCAACATCAAAGCGCTACGAGAATCTTCATATCTTAAAGTGTACAAATAGACTCCGTCGGGGCAGTAATGTTCGCCTCCTCTATATGAACCATCCCAAACCTCCTCTGGATCTTGAGAGTAGAAAACCCTCTCTCCCCATCTGTTATAAATCGATAAAATATATCCGTCTAATCTTTCTCCATGAACAAAAAATGCATCGTTATCACCATCGTTGTTTGGGGTGAATGTGTTGGGTATGTATACAGGGAAGTAAACATCAAGA
Source organism: uncultured Bacteroidota bacterium (assembly GCA_902578505.1). Next base: position 2,657 of record CACHDD010000081.1, read on the forward strand.
TATGTTGAATCAACGCCTTTACAACCGTTATCATCTAATGCATGAAGAACATACCAGCCTGGTTCAGCAGAAAGGACTTCCGGTGTTAGGCATCCCGAGCAGCTTAGCTTGTCAGCAGGTGTCCACCAATAATTATCTCCTTCAGTTTGGCCAAAGAGCCTCACTTTATCTAGCCACTCAACATCTCTATCTGGTCCTGCATCGATATAAGGTGGCTGCCCAACATATATCGTAAGTTCATCGCTAGCTGTACAACCATCAGAGTCAGTAACGAAGACTGTAAAGGTTGTGGTTTCTACTGGGAAAGCGTAAGTGCTTTCTGCGTTGGCTTGGCCTACGAGCATGGGGGGGACCCAACTGTATGTAGATTCTGGATCTAGTCCTGAGGCTGAAATATCAAATTCATCTCCCCTGCAAATTCCTCCATCTTCAGAAGCAAATGCCTGCGGCACTATCACATTAACTGTTACTTCGTCCTCACCTATTCCACATATGTTTTCTACGTAACAAGTGTATGTAATATCGTTTGTGG
>CACHDD010000082.1 GCA_902578505.1 uncultured Bacteroidota bacterium
CTAGTGCTTTATTATAACCAACAAGCGCCTCTAGATAACTTTTATCGTATTGAGAAATGACTATGTCTAAGAACTTTCTTCTCACCTCACTCCCTGCTTGGATCAACTCGCTATCGTCTGGTGCAATTATAACAGCAGGGAAACGACCAATATGGTCCATCAGCCTTTTATATTGCTTGTCATTACGCTTAAAAACCTTCTTAGCACCCTTCTTAACACCACAGCTAACTACCTCATTATCACCAAGTCTATCAAACTCCCCCTTGACCAACATAAACTTTTCATTGTGGTTTATATTTTGCGCGTCCACTGGATTAAAATGGCTTTTACAAAAGCACAAATAGTGTAATGCATCTAGGATATTTGTCTTGCCAGAACCATTATCTCCCAGCAAACAATTAACCTCTTTGGAGAACACCAAATCCCCTCCTTTGTGGTTTTTGAAATTAATCAGTTGAAGAGATTTTAAATGCATAGTGCGAATTTCTTATTTTTGCGGCCTGCATCCTACTAAAGGAATTAAAAATGGCAAATAAAAAAGCAACAGAAGAAAACATCATCAATGTTGATGAGGTTTACACAAAGACTGAACAATTTGTAGACAAGAACCGCAAGCCCCTTACTTACGGACTAAGTGCCGTTGCACTTGTAGTACTTGTTTTTGCTGGATATGAATACCTTATTCAGGCCCCTGCAAATGCAAAAGCTGAGAATGCAATGTTCCAAGCTGAGCACTACTTTTCTAAAGATTCAGTAGAATTAGCTCAATATGGAGATGGATTTTCTGCTGGTCTTGAGGAAATTATGAATGACCATTCAGGAACTTACGCTGCATCAAGAGCTGCATACTTAATTGGCATCGCAAACAGAGACGCAGGATTATTTGAAGAAGCAATTGAAGCATTCGAAAAAGTTTCATTAAATGACGATGTAATTAAGCCTTTTGCTTTAGCTGGTATCGGAGATTGTTACACAGATATGGGCGATTACGATAGTGCTGAATCATATTTTGATGATGCTGCAAGCACTGCTGATAACGGATTAGCCGCTGATGCAATTGCACCTAACTTTCACTACAAAAGAGCTCTAGTGCTTATTGAATTGGGAAGATCAGGTGAAGCAAAAGACGAACTAGATCACATTGTAGAGAATCACCCAAACAGTCGTTTATACAAGACTGCACAGGCTTTAGGTGCATCTCTATAAAAGAATGAGATGGCTACAGTAGGAAAAAATCTGAGTTCATTCGAGTCTAACGAATTACCTAATGGTGCCCGCTATAAAGTGGGCATCGTTGTTTCTGAATGGAACAGGGAATTTACTGAAGCTATGAAAAATAGTGCTGTTGATCTTTTAAAATCAGCTGGCGTTCCTGAGTATTCGATAACAGTCAAATGGGTGCCTGGAAGTTTTGAGCTTCCTTTAGGAGCCCAAATGATGTTACATTCTTCTAAACTTAACCTTGATGGAGTAATTGCTATTGGATCAGTCATTAGAGGTGAAACCGCTCACTTCGATTACGTATGTTCTGCAGTAGCACAGGGAATCAAGGACGTTGGGCTTAAAACTGGAAAGCCTGTTTCATTCTGTGTGCTTACAGATGATAACGAAGACCAAACTAGAGCAAGATCTGGTGGAGAACACGGGAACAAAGGCACAGAAGCCGCTGTTGTTGTCTTAAAGATGATTGCGCTGAGCTCACAACTATAAAGCCCCAATGCCTCTTGAGGTTTGGGTTAATGCAATAAATGGAAAAATGAAAAGAGGTACTTTAAGTTTGATTTTAACTGTATTTGTATTTGGGCTAAACTCAATTTCTAATGCACAATATCCTGGGTGGCAGCAAGAGGCTAACTACACCATGGAAATTGATATGGACGTTGAAAAACACCAGTACGCTGGCTCAATGTCTTTGATGTACACAAACAACAGCCCTGACGAGTTGGATAAAATTTTCCTCCACGCATTCTTCAATGCATTTCAGCCAAACAGCATGATGGATGTTAGGTCTAGAAATATTGAGGACCCAGATAGTCGAGTTGGATCAAGAATTTCTGAATTGCCAGAAAGTGAATGGGGATGGATTAAGCCTATAAACCTTTCAATGAATGGAATGCCTTGCCAAATAGAAGTAGATGGGACAGTAATTATCGCAAAGCTACCAGCAACTTTAAAGCCTGGAGTACAGTGTAGGTTTTCTATGAATTGGACAGCACAAGTTCCAAGGCAGATCAGAAGAAGCGGATGGATGAATAAAGAAGGTGTTGAATTTAGCATGACTCAGTGGTTCCCTAAGATCTGCGAATACGACCATCACGGTTGGCACTCTAATCCATATATCGGTAGAGAATTCCATGGGATTTGGGGCGATTATGACGTAACAATTAACCTTCCAAAAGGATATCAGGTTGGTGGAACAGGAATGCTTCAAACACCTAGAAAAGAAGCTGTAAAAACAGGCAAATGGCATTTTATTGCAGAAGATGTTATAGATTTTGCTTGGGCTGCAGACAAGGAATTTAAAGTTTATACTGAAATGGTAGATGGAATTGAAATGAATTACATCTATAAGCCAAACAAAGAATACAACAGCAAGTGGAAAGACCTCCCAAGATTTGCTGCTCAGGCAATGAGGTTTTTCATTGAATTCGTTGGCCCTTACCCATATCCACAATACACAATCATTCAAGGTGGTGATGGAGGTATGGAGTACCCAATGATCACCCTTATCACTGCTAATCGTAAAATGCCAAGCCTAGTGGGCGTTACAGTTCACGAAATGGCACATAGCTGGTTCCAAGCCATCGTAGCTACAAATGAGAGCTTATACGAATGGATGGACGAAGGATTTACATCATGGATTGAATCAGAGTGCATGGCTGAGCTACCTAGCTTCAACCCAGAAGGAGAAAATTCAGAACCAGTGCAAGGTGGGCTACACTCTTGGGCTTATACTAGCTACCTAAGACAAGCTGCTTCTGGTAATGAAGAGCCACTTATTACGCACGCAGACCACTACACTACAAATAGAGCTTACGGCGTTGCTGCTTATTCTAAAGGCGAAGT
>CACHDD010000083.1 GCA_902578505.1 uncultured Bacteroidota bacterium
AGGTTCAACTTGCAGACAATAGACCTTTTTTCACTGAAGGGACAGAAATATTCAACAAGACGAACGTGTTTTATTCTAGGAGAGTTGGTGAAGAAGGGGCGCTTGTAAATGCTACAAAATTATCTGGTAGAACTTCTGGAGGTTTAGGTGTTGGTGCCTTCCAAGCAATAAGTGTTGAGGATGAAAATGTAACTAGTTATTCTATTGCTGCACTAGACCAAAACCTACCAAACAATAGCTTCGTCCATGGAATAAGCACACTCGTAATGAGAGAAGGCTCTAGAGATGATGCGCTTGTACAGGCATTAAAATTTGGCGTTAGAGATAAAAGCAACACATACCAGGTAATCGGAACTGCTGGATACAACCAGATCTACACACAAAATGACAAGGTGGAAGATTTTGGATATACATGGGAAATTGGGCTAAGTAAGATTACTGGTAAGTTCACATTCGAACTATTCCACTCAATGGAAAGTGAGCATTACAACCCAAATGACATGGGGTATTTGCAGGCGCCAAACGAGGTTACAGATGCTATTTTCATTAGCTATAGAAACATAGAACCACTTGAACGATTTTTAAGGCTTGGAGGAAGTTGTGGGATTATAAATACACAACTACATACGCCAAGGGAATATAATTTCACTTTGTTTAAAGCCGATGTGTTTGGGCTTAGTTCAAATTTTCAGTTTGCCAAGGTATCTTTAGAATCTCAATTTTTAAATGGAAAGGATTTCTTCGAGCCCCGTATTGATGGCATGCACTGGAATACTCCAAGGTGGATAGGGCCTACGTTTACTATTTCTACAGATTACAGAAAGAGATTTGCTATTGACATAGATTACACAAGGGGATTTGTAGAAGATCCTAATAGTGATTGGAAAGTTAAGTTTGGCGAGATCTCGCCAAGATTTAGAGTAAATGATAGACTCAATTTTATTTACTCATTTGAATGGGATAATAAATACGACGAACAAGGATTTACAAAATTAGATAGCGTTACCACAGAAGAGATCAAAAGCATTTTCGCAAGAAGGGATTTCCTAACTTATAACCATTTACTAAGAGGCACCTACGCATTATCTAACAAAGCATCAATAGATCTTAGAGTTAGACACAATTGGAGTACAGTGGATATAAAGGAATATTTTATGCTTCAACAAAACGGTGAGTTGCTCGCGACTGACTTTTGGGCTATCGATGAGAATGGAACTTCTGATGATGACAGAAATTACAATGCATGGAGTGTAGACTTGGGGTTGAGATGGTTCTTCTCTCCAGGAAGCGAGCTTAGTGTTGTTTGGAAAAATTTATTGTATTCAGATGGCCAAGCCTTACCTGCTCATTACTTCGAGAACTGGGAAACAATGCTTGAAGAACAGTTCTCTAACTCACTTTCTTTTAAAGCGTTATTCTTTATTGATTACAGCACACTTAAGCGCAAGTAACTACTTCATTTGCACGAAACCTGCCCACTTAGTTTCTAACCCAACAGCGTCTATTACCAAAGCTTCAACATAGACTCTTGACCCAATTTCGTGGGCTCCATCAGTGGCTCTATAAATAGCTTCTTTGCGTTTGGGATTCCAATTTAGAAGTATCCACTCACCGTCAATTGTAGCTTCAATATTTTCCACTCCACTTATTGCATCTTCGACGTGGAAGACTAAGTCTCCATTTTTCACTACGGGAGTTCCAGAATGTTTGGGAAGTAACATTGGTGGAATTGTATCCCTTTCCAATCTGTACCTACCCATATTCCTGGTTTTAAAGTCAAGTCTGCCAACCTGAGGTTTGCAAACTATGCCCCCACTTGCATTTCCCTTTTCGTCTACTGATCTAGCAACCCAAAGATCCTGTGGCATATCAGCTTCTAACCTTACGCTAACTTCAAAGGATTTAGCCAAGGGAATTAACGAAGGACCTATTTCGAACTCTACAGAATCCATTACTTCTAAATAAACCTCTTCCCTACTGTAGAAACTTTTCTTAGGCCAAATCACACTTACACCATCCCTCCTTATTTCAGTCACAGACGAAGGAATCGCAGGTTGCACCTCTCTTGTACTTTCATGAATAATTGCATCTCCTCCACTAAGGAAATACGATTTATAATTTTCATTTCCGTGAACATCACGACAAAGGACATTAACACTTATAATACTATCCTTATCTATTCTCAACTTGGTATTACTGACAAAATCGTAAATGGGAAGTCTATCTCCTTTAAGAACGTTAAGCCTATGGATTGACTTTCTGTCTTTTTTCCACGTAGGGAAGTATACGTGGGCATTCATGTCTTTATTTACTGAAAAATCAAGGGTATCAATTGTGCACTCGAAATATTTAGCCCCGTCGATTTCTACTTCAATGCTGTATACTCCACAGACATTTGATGCGCCGTCTAATCTATCAATAGACCAAACACCCAAGTGCAATTCTCCACTTCTTACTTCTGTTGTGTCACCTGCTTTAACATCAATTGCTAATTCGCGAATTTCCAATCCTTGACTATCTACTGGAATGACTTTGAGTGATCCAACTTCTGGAGGCCTGTTATCAACTATCGGAAAATCCCAATGAAGTGGATTGACTGGGTTTTGACTTGCATCCCTAACTTCGAAGTGAAGGTGTGGACCTCCTGATGATCCTGAGTTTCCAGACCAACCAATTGTATCACCTACAGAAAAGTTAAAATCTACATCTGGAGTTAGGTCAATTGAGAATACTCTTCCCTTGTATTGACGGCCTTTTACCCATTCCTGAATTTTAGAATCAAACCTCTGTAAATGGGCATAAACTGTTGAAGATCCATCGCCATGTTTTAAGTACAAAGTGTTACCGTAACCCCAAGGACTAACCTTGATTCTTTCGACCTTTCCATCTGCTGCCGCTAAGACTGGAAAGCCCTCTTTACCTTGGGTTTTTATATCTATGCCTGTATGAAAATGTGAG
>CACHDD010000084.1 GCA_902578505.1 uncultured Bacteroidota bacterium
TAAAATGCTTTGAGCCCTTTGATTTGAAAAGACCTTTTGACCTTTCCTTTAAAGACAGATATGCATCTGCCTCCATTATTTAAGAAATTGGATTTAAACTAACTGAGAATACAGTAATGCTATGAACATCTCTGCCAAAAAAGAACTTCTCTAAAGCAGCTTGGATATTAGGAGCGCAGAAATAAGATGTGTGTAACTCTTTATCATTGATAGCACGCCATTGAATCGTGTAAGTACACTCTTTTGCTTTATGCTCTCTTATATAGTCTAAAAGCGTCTCTAGAGCCTGCTGTCTATATGCTCCCTTTGATTTATGAAAGAGAAATTTTTGTCCGTGTTGAGCGTTAGTTGTAACAAGAGCTACTTCAATTATGCCTTCCTGATTTTCTTCAATAAATTCAACATGATGAGTTCCGAAATATCCTATGATTTCGTTCTTTATCCTTTCTGTGTTTTCACTATTAGCAATCATTCCTATCCTTCAAAACAAAGTGAAATAATATAAGATCTAGTTTTAAGTCCCTCTAAAGGGTTTGTATAGTCATTTTGATCCTGAATCAAAACATCTATTAATCCCAATTCAGTTTTAAGTTCTATTGCAAACTTGAAAAAGGGTAAGAAAAAATCAAAACCAGCTCCAAGGTCAACAGAATAATTTGAGGATTCAATCCTTAGAATGTCGTCGTTTTCTAAGTTCTGATTTACTGCTTCTTGAGATTGCATATCCTTGCTGTATTTAGCCCCTACTAGAGCATATGCAGCAAAATTAGTAATCCTATCAGTCCTGATTTTAAGAAGAAGAGGAAGATCTAAATTCACTGCTTCCGTTCTTTTTAGAACATTATCATCATCGAAATTATAATTTAGACCTCTGTCTTGGAAACTCAATCCAGGAACAAATCTCAGTCTCAAATGTCTAGTAAGTTTAACTGATCCCATCAGAGCAAGATTGAATCCCCCCTGTGGGGCATTTGAAACTCCTAATAAACCTGTTGTTAATGTTGTATCTCTTAAATCGAAAGAGAAATCACTTTTATTTGCACTCAGGATAAACCCAAAATGTAAGAGTTTATTATCAAAGCCAGCAAGATTTTTTCTTCCTATTCTTTGGGCTTGTATGTTAGTACTAAATCCTAGTCCCGTAGTTAGGAATAAGCTGAAAATCAATACTTTTTTTAAGCCTTGCATGACAAATAAACGATTTAGCTTATGCTTTGTTGCGTATACCAAACCTTAGTCCAAAGAAAGCTCGCAATTAACGAAATAAAAAGTCCGATTAATAAATATGCCATCATCGTTAATGAAGTTTGGATTCCAGTAGAGAAAATCATTTCTAATCCCTCAACTTCTTTATCAATCCATTGTTCAAGACTCATACCTTTCAATGGAGGATTTTCTTCAACAAATACAGAAAATTCATCTTCGTTTTCAAAGGCATTCATCTTTTCATAGACTCTGTCCTCTAGTCTCTTTATAGTAATGTCTCGGATTAAATAATGATGCCAAAATGTAATAGCAAATGATGCACATACAGAGTATAACATCACTTTACTTGAAATCATTTTGAAAGCATCTAAAAATTCAGGAGTGTTTACTCGAGTTTTAACCTGTTTAAATACTGTGATGAACGCAATTACAATTAATGCAGTGTAATTGTAGATCATTCCAGCAAGGAATGAACTTTCAAATGAAGTCCTACCTAGAAGGGCATATTTAAGCCCAATCCAACCAAGAATTATTAATAGTATATTAAGGAATCCCATTTAGGACTAGCCATTCATAGAGTTCAAGAACTCTTCATTTGATTTAGTAGCTTCCAATCTATCCTTAACAAATTCCATTGCTTCTACGGCATTCATATCAGCTAGATGCTTTCTTAAAATCCAGATTCTTTGAAGAGTTTCTTTATCCATTAGAAGATCTTCACGTCTAGTTCCAGATGATAGGATGTCTATAGCAGGATAAATTCTTCTATTAGAAATTCTTCTATCAAGCATGAGCTCCATATTACCAGTACCCTTGAATTCCTCAAAGATTACTTCATCCATTTTAGATCCAGTATCTACAAGTGCAGTAGCAATGATTGATAGTGAACCACCATTTTCAATATTTCTTGCTGCACCGAAGAAACGTTTTGGCTTTTGAAGAGCGTTAGCTTCAACTCCACCAGATAGTATTTTACCCGACGAAGGACTTACTGTGTTATATGCTCTTGCTAAACGAGTAATAGAATCAAGTAGAATGCATACGTCATGCCCACACTCAACCATTCTCTTAGCTTTCTCAAGTACTAGGTTCGCAATTCTCACATGTCTATCAGCTGGCTCATCAAATGTTGAAGCAATTACTTCACCATTAACGCTTCTCTTCATATCAGTTACTTCCTCTGGACGTTCGTCAATAAGGAGAATGATTAGATAAACTTCAGGGTGATTAATTGATATAGAATTTGCTAGATCCTTTAATAAAGTTGTTTTACCAGTTTTTGGTTGAGAAACTAGCATTCCTCTTTGGCCTTTCCCTATAGGAGAGAAGAGGTCCATTAAGCGCATAGAAGTGTTACCTCTGGTATTGCTTAGGTTAAATCTTTCCTGAGGAAATAGTGGAGTTAAGTACTTAAATGGTACTCTATCTCGAATCCAATCTAGTGAGCGACCATTAACTGACTTTACACTTATTAATGGGTAGAATTTTTCGCCTTTTCTAGGAGGGCGAATTCCAGCTACTACAGTATCACCATTTTGAATTGAAAACTCCTTCATTTGCTTAGGAGTTACATAAACATC
>CACHDD010000085.1 GCA_902578505.1 uncultured Bacteroidota bacterium
AGTTGGTGATGTTGTAAAGCAAGGAGAGGTTATAGGTAAAGTTGGAAGTACAGGGTTAGCAACTGGTCCACACGTATGTTTTAGGTTTTGGAAGAATGGAGAGCAGGTCGATCATAGAAGAGAAGCCTTCCCTCCAGATACGCCAATAAGGGATGATAAAATGGACGAATTTGCAGAAGCTGTAAATCAACTAGAATTCGATGCAGAGTCAGTCCTCAACCTAATTGAAAGGATGGGGAATTGATATAAATCCGTATGCCTTTTTTGTCTTTATTACAGCAAGTATGTTCCATAAAACTGTGCAAACTGAAGTAGCAAAAGCAGCGCCAATAATTCCGTATACGGGAATCAAAACATAGTTAAGCACAATATTGAAAAGACTCGCAATTACAATAATGTTTCTAGCCGATTTTTCCATTCCCGTCATGCTTAGAAGGTACATAACTGGACCGCAAAGTGCGTTGAGAATAGCCCCGATTGACAATATGATAAGCGGGAAGATACCTCCAGAAAATTCCTCTCCAAAAAACTCTAAAATTAATCTTGGAAAAATTAAAATTAGAAGAAAAATCGGTAGACTGATCAAGATATTTAAATAGCCAATATTCATGACTATTTTCTTAAGACCGTCCATATCACCTTGGGCTTTGTAAGAACTAAACATAGGTGCAGCAATTGAGTTAACGGCATATTGAGAAAAAGTAATTAATGTGGCTACTTTGAAAGCGAGCCGGTAAATTCCAACGTCCTTTTCTTCGTAGAAGAACTCAATCATCAAGGTGTCTGTCCAATTCATAACCATGAACATCGAAGCGTGAAGTAGCATTGGAAATGCCATCGAAAGGATGATGGATGATTGAAAAGGAGTGTTAGGTGTTGTTGCTTCACCTAAGGCCAAAATCCTCCTTGGAGCATATACTCCAGCAGCTATTGACAAAATCATAGCGCCAATTCCAAACCCTACAATAGGAACGTGATTCCATTGAGGATAGTAAATCTTCAAAATCAAAATGGCAATCCCTGCAATGAAAATTGTTGTCCCCCTTTGGTAAAAAGAATATGCAACCATGTTCTTCATACCCCTAAACGCTTCAGAATTAAGTCCTATCCAAGTTGAGAAAGGAACAATAAGCGCAGTTATTTTAAATCCCTCTTCTAGGTAATCTGAATTGAAAAAGACAGCAAGAGTTGGTGCGCCCAAGTAAAGGGCAGCTCCTAGAACTAAAGAAATTGGTAAGGCAAAACTTAGTGCAAACTTGTAAGTTGACCTTAGATGTGAGAATTCTCTTTTTTCCTTGTATTCAGGTATAAATCTTACAAGAGCACCATCGAGTCCCATCCTGCCTAAAACCCCCAAAATTGTTAGTACAGTTAGACATAATTCAAAAAGGCCAAATATGTGCGCCCCATAACTCGTAGTAATTAAATAGGTAACCGCATATCCAGCTAAAGCACCAAGAATTCTAAAAAAGAATACCATCCCGGAACCTGTCAATAATTTGACAAAATCCGGATTGAGTCTTTTTAGAAAATCTATAGCTGATTTTACCATTGCCCTTGATTAACGTGCGGAAAATGCTAATCCGTACAATTTCATCTGTTTTACCATGGACAGAAGTCCGTTTGATCTAGTAGGGCTAAGATGAGCGTTCAATCCTATAACTTCTAAAAATCTAAGTTCAGCGCTAGCAATTTCCATTGGTTCAGCATCGCTAAGCACTCTAATCATTAAAGCAACTAATCCTTTAGTAATGATGGCGTCTGAATCTGCTGTGAAAATTACTTTCCCTTTGTCGTTTAATTCTGCTGAAAGCCAAACCCTGCTCTGACAACCCTTAATCAAATTTTCATCGATCTTCTCAGAATCATCTAGTGGGTCCAGTTCTTTTCCAAGCTCAATAATATGCTCGTACTTCTCCATCCAATCAGGAAACATATCAAACTCCTCAATGATATGGGTTTGTCTAATATTAATCGTTGCAGAAATGCTCATGGCGCAAAGATATCACCTTAGCATTTTCACAGCTCTCTCAACACCTGCGACTAATGAGTCCACTTCTTCAAAAGTTGAATAAGCTGCAAACGAAGCTCTAACAGTTCCAGGAATGCCAAGCTTTGTCATAATTGGTTCAGTACAATGATGACCTGTCCTAACAGCAACTCCAAGTTGATCAAGTAAAGTTCCAATGTCTGAAGGGTGAACTCCTTCAACTATAAAAGAAACTACGCTAACTTTATTTGGTGCAGTTCCGATAAGCCTCATTCCTTCAATGCACAATAACTTTTCAGACGTATAGTTTATTAGTGCCTTCTCGTGCTCAGCAATTTTGTCTAGTCCTATTATGTTAAGCCAATCTAATGCTGCGCCCAATCCTATAACTCCACTCAAATGAGGAGTGCCGGCTTCAAATTTATATGGCGGAATATTAAACGTGGTTGGCTCTTCAAAACTTACTGTTTCAATCATTTCTCCTCCTCCTCTCCAAGGCGGCATTGACTCGAGGATTTCATGTCTGCCATAAAGAAAACCAACACCTGATGGGCCGTACATTTTATGTCCAGAGCCAGCATAAAAATCACATCCTATGTCTCTAACATCAACTTTTTTGTGTGGCAAAGCTTGGGATCCATCAATTAAAACTATCGCACCAAATGACTTAGCAAGATTAGTAATTCTCTTTACATCATTAACTGTTCCCAAGGTATTTGAAACGTGAGAAAATGCAACGAGTTTGGGCTTCATCGCAAGTTT
>CACHDD010000086.1 GCA_902578505.1 uncultured Bacteroidota bacterium
TTCGAACTCGAGAGGTTGAACGCACTGGGATAAGTTCATTGAAAATCGGCTTCAATAATGTTTTTGGATACTATTTAGAGGTTAGGCACGCGCATAAAGACAAGGTTCCAGTAGAATGGATTCGCAAACAAACCCTAACCCAAGCTGAGAGGTATATTACAGAAGAGCTTAAGATTCTTGAAGCCCAAATCCTAGATTCAAAGGATAAGGCCCTAACAATAGAACACAGACTCTACGAAAACTTAGTCGCAGAAACGGTAAAAAACACCGCTGAACTACTTGAAAATGCAAGGTCAATGGGTGAGCTAGACGTGTTGATCAGCAACGCAGAGGCAGCAAACGAAAACGGATACACAAGACCCAGGATGAAGGGCGAACACGGCCTTATCATTGTTGACGGAAGGCATCCCGTAATAGAAAAGCAATTACCCATAGGCGAAACCTATGTAGCAAACGACGTAACGCTAGACCCAAACCAAGCCCAAATCTTAATGGTAACGGGCCCCAACATGTCTGGCAAGAGTGCACTACTCAGACAAACAGCTCTCATTTGCTTAATGGCGCAAAGCGGAGGATTTGTTCCAGCAAAATCTGCAGAACTTGGAATCCTAGACAGAATTTTCACCAGAGTAGGAGCATCAGATAATATCTCGAGTGGCGAATCCACCTTTATGGTTGAGATGAATGAAACAGCATCCATCTTGAATAACCTTACTGAGAGATCACTTGTTCTACTTGACGAAATTGGACGAGGAACTTCAACCTATGATGGAGTGAGTATAGCTTGGGCTATCGCCGAACACCTTCACGCTTCAGACACTGTGAGACCCCTGACGCTATTTGCAACACATTACCACGAGCTAAACGCAATGCAATCTAGTTTCCCTAGAATAAGAAATTTTAATGTGAATGTAAAAGAGGTAAATGGCAATATTGTATTCTTGAGAAAGCTGGTGCTAGGGGGGGCGAATCACAGTTTTGGGATACACGTTGCCAAACTCGCAGGCATGCCACGTTCACTAGTTCGTAGAGCAGAAGAAGTTCTTTTTGATTTAGAATCGTCAAGAAAAAATACTGGAGATGGAGATGGGCCTAAGGTGCAACCAGTTAACAATCCTATAGTGGAAGAAGGAGTTCAAATGTCATTTTTCCAACTAGATGATCCTGCGCTTGAGGACGTACGAGATAGACTTTTAGATTTAGATATTGATAATCTAACTCCCATCGATGCTCTAATGAAGCTTCACGAAATAAGAAAAATTGTTGGCGGCTAAGCCTTAGCTATTAGTAGGTGGCAAGCAATAAGTCCAATTCTTTGTAAGGCAGCCCTCTCTCCTCAGCTATACCACGGTGAGTCAAAGTTCCCTTGAACACATAAACTCCTGATCTTATCATATTAGCTTGCCTTACCGCTGTTTCCACACCACCATCTGAAGCTATGTTAAGTAACATTGGTGCAATTATATTGCTCAACGCCTCACTAGCAGTTCGGCTTACACATGAGGCCAAATTAGGCACACAGTAATGGATAACCCCCATCTCGGTATAAGTCGGATCCTCATGAGAAGTTACCCTAGAAGTTTCGAAACATCCTCCCCTATCAATGCAAACATCGATAATGACGCTTTTCTCTTTCATAGCACTTACCATGGGTTCGCTAACTACCATCGGAGATCTGGGCCCTTCGCCACGTAATGCTCCTATGGCAACGTCTGCTGAGCGCAAAGCTTCGTCTAGGACTGATGGTTGGATTGTGCTAGTCCAAACCCTTCTTCCCAAGCTCTGCTGAATTCGTACCAGCCTATGCTGTCTGTTGTCGAAAATTTTCACTTGAGCGCCTAAACCCAGTGCCGCACGGGCTGCGAACTCACCAACTGTACCTGCGCCAATTATAACAACCGTGCTAGGTCTAACGCCACTAATGCCACCAAGCATAGTTGACCTTCCGTTTGAAGCTGCAAGGAGGTCGCCAGCTTTAAGGATAGCTGTATTTCCAGCGATCTCACTCATTGCTCTTATTAAGGGGAAAATTCCACTCTTATTTCTGATGTAATCCCAAGCTATAGCGGTAATTTTTTTCTTTCCCATTGCTTTGATCAAACCCTCACTTTGAACACTTAATTGTAAGGCGCTAATTAGTGTTGCTCCCATTGACATCATCCCCACTTCTTCCAATGATGGTGGCGCAACTTTCATTACTAGTCCAGCCTGCATCACTTCTTCTCTATCACTTTCTATCCTCGCTCCTGCCTCACTGTAATCTACATCTGTATAGTAAGATAGCTCTCCAGCACCAGTTTCTACAACCACCTGATGACCATGAGCAACGAGAAGTGCTACAGCTTCTGGGGTAATTGCAACTCTCTTTTCTTGCAGACTTGTTTCCTTTGGGATGCCGATAATTAATTCTGACGAGCCATCTTTAATCTGCAATAATTCTTCCTTTGGAAGCAACGATGCCTCCCTTGCTAAAGCTTTGATTCCTTCTCTTTGTGAATCCATGATAATGTGATTAGATCACTAAGTTCGACTTAAAATCAGTCTTCTGCTACTATCATGATTAAACTTTTCACATAAATCAATCTTTAAAAGCATCATCTCCTCAGGCAATTCATCAGCAATTCTCTCAGGCCATTCCGCTATCGTAAGAGCATC
>CACHDD010000087.1 GCA_902578505.1 uncultured Bacteroidota bacterium
AATTTATTGTTAGAAGATCCTTCTGCATATCCGCTAAAGAATAGTCCGCAAGCAGATCCACCACCAGGAAGAGCAGTTAGCTCTTGGTATTCACAAGATCCATCATCTTCAGTTGTATTAGCGTCATAGTTACAAGCCCCAGCATCAGTACAACCGTAAACTTCGAACTCATCACATACTCCGTCACCATCAGCATCGTTTACACAATTACCACCACAGTCGTAACCGTCAGCTGGCAAGTTACCATCACAGTCACAAGCTCCTTCAGCAATTCCGTCACCACCACAAACACCACACTCATCAAGTTGGTTTCCGTCACAATCACAATCTCCCTCTGGAATATCAGAACATCCACAATCGTAGATAGCGCCAGGACCGTTACATACTCCACAGTCGTCGTATGAACCTACACAGTCGTCAACGTCGTCACAAACTCCGTCACCATCAGCATCTGCTTCACAGTTTCCACCACAAACGCCTAGAGCGTCAAGCTGGTTTCCGTCACAATCACAATCACCTTCAGCAATTCCTGATCCACCACAAACACCACACTCATCATTAACAGCACAAGAACCGTCATCGTATACAGCGTTAGCATCGTAGTTACATGCACTCTCATCAGTACATCCACAACCTACTGTACCGAACGATAGGTTTAAAAGCAATTCTTGAGAAGAATCTCCGTTAGGGAAGATTTGAGTGTAAAGTGAACCTGTAATATTTCCGTCAGTAGTAAGTTGAGCTACAAGTACTCTATTATCATCGCCAGCAAATCCATTGCTCACGTTGTTTAGAGAGAACCAGCTACCTCCGAAGAAGCTGTTTAGCTCAAGATCACCACCAGCTTCGAAGTCAGCAGTCCAAGTATCTCCTGCAGCAACTGCAGTAGAAATAGAACCTTCACCTTCACCTGGAGCTTGATCGATACCGATTGTAATCCAGCTATCAATAGCAAGATCTGGGAACATAGGGAAGAATAATGGGTTGATTGCATCTGCAGTCAAACCTCCCATTGCGCTTTGGAAGAATGAAGTAGTTGTTCTTAGGAATGATGGGTTAGTTGCATCACCAGATACAGACGATACGAAATCGCTTGATCCTGGAGTAGTAACGTACACTCTGTATGTAGTGTTGATACCATTAGTAGAAACTTCTTCAAGCTCAAGACCGAATCCGCCTTCACCACCAGCTGCGTTAGAACAAGAGCAGTAGTCACAAGAACCGTCTTCCTGAGTAGCATCAGCGTCGTAGTTACAAGCAGTATCATCCATACAACCTAGGCATGAAGAGTAATCACAGTCTCCAGCATCAGTTGCTGAAGCATCGTAGTTACAAGCAGTTGAATCTTGACAACCAACTACCTCGTTAGCGTCACAGATATCATCACCGTCAGCGTCACCTAGACAAACACCGTCACAATCGTAACCTGGTTCTGGATAAACACATGGCTCAAGCTCTGTTGGAAGAGCTACGTAGTTACAAGCACCAGGAACAACACAACCGTAAACTTCGTCTTCATCACAAAGGCCGTCTCCGTCCTCGTCATTGTTACAGTTTCCATCACAGTCGTATATACCTTCCGCGTACTCACAAGAGTCGTCAGAGATGTTTGCAGACTCGTCGTAGTTACATGCATTATCATCCATACAACCAGCTACACAAGTACCAACTAATCCAGACTCAGTACCAAATGTTACAGCACCTGATGCAAGCTCACCACTATCGTCAGATAATGACCAGCTGTTTTCGTAATCATATTCATCAGTTGCAGCATAAACAACATCGATACATGTTGAAAGATCAAGACAAAGCTCAAAGTCCTCAGAAGATCCTGAAGCAAGTGTGTAAGTAACTCCGTTAATTGTTACCGATCCTCCACCGTCACCCCAAGAATCAAATAGAGTAAGTGTGACGTTAGATCCTGCTAGACAATCTCCGTTACAGTCAAATAATTCTGTTTGAAAATAACAAGATCCGTCATCTTGAGTAGATGTATCATCGTAATTACAAGCACTTTCATCGGTACAACCTAAACAAGATTCGTAATCACATAGTGCAATCTCTCCACCTGTTACGTTAACATCAATTGACCCTAAACTTCCATCAGCAAGAGTAAATTCGTACGATGTTCCTGAGTTATTATCAGTAATGGTAAGAACTGAACCGTTCCAACCGTCACCGTATGAATCAATTCCTTCAATAGTATATGTGCCAGAAGAAAGAGATAAGTTTGGAGTAGCTCCAAAACCGTAAGTCTCTCCGTTAATAACCCAGCTAACCTCACCAGTCCAAGAACCTTCAACCCATGAGAATGATAGTGAACCACTATCGCTGTAACCTATTGCTTGTATAGTTGCACTTGCATTGTAGTCACATGCACTTTCATCCATACATCCTGTACATGATGAATTATCTCCATTACATACTCCACAATCGTCGTATGATCCTACACAATCATCCTCATCATCACAAACTCCATCTTCGTCAATATCATCACATGCAGGACATGGAGTTCCACCATAAGTTACACACAGGTCTTCACCAAATTCAGGGTTAAAGAATCCAAATCCATCAGCGTATATACATCCAGGTGCTGGAATATCATCACATGAAGAATATACACATGAAAGGTTGCCATATTGATCATATGCTTG
>CACHDD010000088.1 GCA_902578505.1 uncultured Bacteroidota bacterium
TAAAGATGACATATTTCGTTTATTTTTTTGGAAATAGCTTTTAACGTAGATGTTTTTTAACACTTTATCAACTATTTATTTTATGTAAAACCATTGAATTTACTGTTATTTGAAAGGATTTCCACATTTTTTCGTGAAAAGCACTTACTTATTTGTATATTTGCGCCGCATTTATCTCAGATATTTGCTAAAACCTTAAAAAATCGGTTCTATGAAAAAATTATTTACTTTTTGTGCGTCTGCTTTATTAGCATTCACACTTTCTGCTCAAGCTGAGCAACCTGAAGGTACTTGGTACCTTGGTGCAGGTAATGCAGAACACCTTATGAATTTATTCACTGGTGTTGAATTGACTGCTGAAATTGGTTATGCTGTTAAGGACGATCTTATTATTGGAGGTACTATTGAGTCTCATGGTGGTACTAATGAAGATGAGAACGTTATTAATGCAGACGTAATCTATTTTAAAAATGGATTTGGTTTTGGTGCACACATCAAAAACCTAACTGAAGTTGAGGGCGTAGAAGGTGCTGACGGAGAGCGTTCTATGGCTTTTTCTGTTGGTAAAATGGTTATGGTTGGCGCTATCAGTGATAGACTATATGTGTACCCAAATGTTGAATTCGATTCTGACATGAATGCTAATTCTGGCATCTCATTCGGTTTCCGTTTCTAAAAAAAGAAATTAATCTTATTTTAAAAGGGCTGCCTTAGGGTGGCCCTTTTTATTTTTAGCCTAGACAATGTATAATAGTTACAAAATATCTGAGTGGGAAGATTTATCAAGGGATGAACTTTATGCATGTCTTCGCTTAAGAATTGACGTTTTTGTGGTAGAGCAGGATTGTCCATATCCAGAATTAGATGGAAAGGACCAGTATAGTCTGCATTTATTTTCCGAAAATTTAGATATTTCAATGGGTAATTCAGTAAAAGCGTATTTAAGGATTGTTAAGCCCGGAGTTAGTTATAACGAACCAAGTATTGGGAGAGTGGCGATAGCAAAATCTATAAGAGGAAATGGTCTAGGTAAAGAGATAATGAAAAAAGCACTTGATGAGTGCTCAAATAGATGGCCAAATTCAGGCGTTAGAATCTCAGCTCAAAAATATTTGGTAAAATTCTACGAGGATCTGGGTTTTAAAGTCACTAGTGAAACTTACTTAGAGGACGGTATTCCTCATGTACAGATGTACAAAGAGTAATTATTTGGCTTTTTCGACGCTTGCTGCAACAAATGAGATGAACAGTGGGTGTGGTGCAAGCACTGTAGAAGCGTACTCTGGGTGGAATTGAGTAGCCAAGAAATATGGATGGCTTGGAATTTCAACGATTTCAACTAATCCACTGATTGGATTAATACCTGTAGCTAACATACCAGCTTCTTCGAACTGAGATTTATACTTGTCGTTAAATTCATATCTGTGCCTGTGTCTTTCTTCCACATTATCAACTCCGTAGATTTCATACGCTTTAGACCCTTCTTTTAGAGTGCACGGATATGCGCCAAGTCTCATAGTACCACCCATATCAGTAATAGACTTCTGTTCCATCATAAGGTCAATTACAGGATGAGGAGTATATTCCTTAATTTCCGATGAATGTGCTTCCTTAAGTCCTAGTACATTTCTTGCGAATTCAACGACAGCACACTGCATTCCAAGGCAAATCCCAAAGAATGGGATGCCAGTAGTTCTTGCATGCTTTATTGCTTCAAGTTTTCCGTCAATTCCTCTAGATCCAAATCCTGGAGCAACAAGTATCCCGTCTAGTTGCCCAAGTTTTTCATTAATATTTCCTTCATTGATTTGCTCTGAGTGAATCCAATCTAGCTCAATTCCTGTTTTAAGTTCAGCTCCCGCATGATCGAGGGCTTCTGCAATACTCTTATAGCTGTCCTTTAGTTCAACATATTTACCTATAAGACCTATTTTCACTGACCTTTTAGGGTTTTTATATCTGCTAAGGAAATTGTTCCATCTGCTTAAATCAGCAGTTGGTACTGAGCCTATATCTACTCCAATTTTCTTAAGAACTACCTCGTCAAGTTTTTCTTCTTTCATAAGAAGAGGTACGTCGTAAATCGTATCTGCATCGATAGATTGGATTACAGAATCTGGACTTACGTTGCAGAATCTTGCAAGCTTACTTCTAATTCCAGTGTTGAGTTCATGTTCGGTTCTACAAACGAGTATGTCTGGCTGTACACCAAGCTCAAGTAGTTGTTTTACAGAGTGTTGGGTTGGCTTAGTTTTAAGTTCTCCAGCAGCACTTAGGTATGGGATTAGAGTTAGGTGTATCACCAATGTATCTTCTGGGCTTTCCCATTTCATCTGTCTTACCGCTTCGATATAAGGTAGTGATTCGATATCGCCAACTGTGCCTCCTATTTCTGTAATAACAAAATCAAATTCGTTTTCGGATCCAACTATTTGAATGCATCTTTTGATTTCGTCAGTGATGTGAGGTATTATTTGTACTGTTTTTCCTAAGTATTCCCCACGGCGTTCTTTATTTATTACACTCTGATAAATTCGTCCAGTAGTGATGTTGTTTGCTTGCGTAGTACAAACGTTTAAAAATCTCTCATAGTGCCCTAAATCAAGATCTGTTTCTGCTCCATC
>CACHDD010000089.1 GCA_902578505.1 uncultured Bacteroidota bacterium
GTATTAATGCTTTGTGAGCTTATTCGTATTTAAAGGATGTTCAGAGGATTTATGGCAGCCCTTAGGAAGCTACAAACAATAAGCTCTGTAACCTTTAAATAAACTGGATTTTTCATTTGTTAGCCTTGCAAAAACTTCACAACTGCTTTAGACACTTTAACTAAGGTGTTATACCCTTCACCAAAAACATAGTTGTAAAATTCCTCAATTTCAGGATTAGAATCCATCTCATAACATTCATTTCCAATGTATATATCTTCAATGTCTGAAGAAGGGAATGAAATAGATTTATAGCTTTCACCGCCTTGTTCAGAATTTAATTCATCTATATATTTTATTATCCACTCTGGTCCCTCTTCATAAACTTTAAGTGCCAGAATTGAATCTTCGATTGATTCATCAACATTTATCAAGGAATAGTCATCTGAGGAAATCAATTCACCAGTGCTAAAATCATATATAAAGCTGAAACTATATCCCCATGGATTCCAACCAATTTTTGATTTCATTGCAAATTCTTCATCTGGTGGAAAGGTTATAGAAAAGATGCTGCAATTATTAAAACAAATCTTCGAATCTGTTATGCCAATTTTTTCTGGGAAATTTTTCATAGTATCAAATATCGGAAACTCTTGCCAATCCTCTTGTACTCAAATGATAGCTGATTTGAACTGAAGCTTGGACTAACGTTTTGATCATTAAGATTTATAATCATTTGTTTCTTTCCTATTAGCTCGTTATCTTAAAACAATGGTAAAAACTTGTAAAACTGTGCTTTTTACTCTTTTATCTCTAATAATACTATTTGATTATTTGGGAACTGGGAATATTGTAAGTAGTGAGATTATTAATGTAAAAAGGGATTTACAAAGACATTATAATGCATCCGGAAATTTTCACTATTCATATCGCTTAGTTACACTGGATCATACATTTTCAGTTGATAAAAGTGATTATAGGACCTTAAAATTAGGTGATAGTATTGAATATTCTATTTCACCAATATTTAAAAAAATCAATTGGTATAAACCATTTCAGTTTGACAGAAAGAAGGTATATTCACTTCGCTGGATGTCCGCTTTATTACTACCTGTTATGTTATTAATTTCTATGCTTTTGGAATACTTACTCAAAAGTAGAATTGAGATTGATTTATTTGTGTTTATTCTTCAAGTAGTATTATTAGCTAGTTTGGGGGTTTTAGTTTTTACCTAATAATTAATCATTGAATGAACTTGTGCTCAGCTATCCGTTTTTCATGATTAAGAATGATAATTAATTCTTTCCTTTCTCTCCTTACCCAAATTTTCTTCACAGCCTAGTCAAGGCTTACTAAGGGTAAACCAATTGTTTTCAGGTATTGCAGAGCTTAGAGTTTATAGCTCCCTACGGACTACCACCTTGTCTCTGACAACGTAAGTAAATATAGGCTACTAACATTTTACCAACGGTTAGAATGACTAATTGAGACTGTTTACAACTAGTTCTTGATTCTCTTCTTTGTACTTAAGCATTACTCAATAATAAAGTCTTTCTCTACTTGTTTAGCTCAACTCTCAATGCATCTAATAGTTCAAACTCAGACACATCAACTCCTGTTGCACTCCAATATAAATCAGATGTGGAACAATCTACTAGTTTGATTTGAATTTTAGTCTTGTCTTGTAAGCATCCATAAGAAGCCAAAACAGTTCCTTGAGCTCCTGCTAAACATCCTGCTTGAGCAAAATCAGAATCTTCTAAAAGTAACCCACTCATAGAAAGACGTTGTTCATCCAAAATCTCTTCTAAGTGTTTTCTTTCTACAACTCCATAGATACCTAATAATTCTCCTTCAACCAATTCTGCTAAACCTTGACCATCGTCTTTAGATCCATCACATAGATTGGATTCTTTACCAACTACAGCAACTTTAGTTAACTGAAATTTATTTTCAGTTACTCTAACTCTTATGTTTTGTTTTGGTGTTTCACTATTTGATTTACCAGCTGCTTTATCTTTACCTGAGAGGAATTTATCGATATCTGATTGTGCAGAATTTGCGAAGGCTTGAAGTTTTTCAGATAACTTGGGTGAATTATCCATCTCTGGATTATCCATTTGTGTAGTGATATCAGATTCTAAATTTATTTTATTTTGTGATGAAGTATTATAGGAAGCTATTCGCTGTTTTATCACAATATTATCGTATTCATATTGTACTTCATAAACATTACCATTAATATCTATTAATTCTCCATTTCCGTGTTTATGACCACTATTCCATTGTCCATGATAAACTTCTCCATTTTTATAAAATATTTCTCCATATCCATGCTGCAATGAGGAAGCCCATTGCCCATTATATATGTCTCCATTACTAAATGTCATTTCACCATACCCATCATAAACATCATTATTAAAATTTCCACTATAAGAGTTTCCATTAGATGAAATATGTGTTCCTCGTCCGTTTAAAAAACCATTTTCCCAATTTCCCTTGAATGTATCACCATCATTTAAAATTAATTCCCCTTCGCCATAATACATTCCACTTGAAAAATTTCCAATGTATTTACCATTGGAAAAAATATATTGCCCATATCCATCAATACAATTTCCTTCACA
>CACHDD010000090.1 GCA_902578505.1 uncultured Bacteroidota bacterium
GTCTTCTTCTGAAATAAGTCCCTTGAAACTGTCCTCTACAACAAGTGGAAGATGGCCTAATTTATACTCATCCATCATATCCAATGCACATTTAACTGTATCAATGGACAGTAGTAAAGGGATGTCAGATGTTAGAAGTTGTTCAGCAGTCATTGCGTAATTTTGTCGTGTGTCAGACTCAGCGAAGGTACATAACACAAAGCTCAGCGTCAATGTAAACAAAATTGCAACGCTAAGAAACGCTCGTGGAGGAAGTATTCCAGATGTTTTGTTAGCAGCTGAACGCATTGAAGGGTTTGGGGCTGAAGGAATCACTGTACACCCAAGGCCAGATGCGAGGCATATAACTTATTCAGACGTACGAGGTCTCAAAAACATTGTAAATACTGAATTTAATATCGAGGGTTACCCAAATCAGAAATTTATTGAGCTTGTTCTTGAAGTTAATCCTGACCAAGTTACCCTTGTGCCTGATCCACCTGATGTGCTAACTAGTAACGCCGGGTGGAACGCTGAGGAAAATGCAGAATTTTTGCGCGAAGTGATTGCTCGTTTTAAAGATGCTGGAATAAGAACTAGCATTTTTATGGATGCTGATGAAGCCCAAATCACAGCGGCAGTAACGACGGGCACAGATAGAATTGAACTCTACACCGAAGCGTATGCAATTGGCCATAAAACCCAAGGTGCAGATGCAGCAGTGCCTTACGCTCGTGCTGCAACCCTAGCTCATTCTCTGGGAATGGGAGTTAACGCTGGTCACGATTTGGACTTGAGTAATCTGAGGGATTTTGCGCAAAACGTACCTCATTTAGCCGAGGTTAGTATAGGTCACGCGCTAATATCTGATGCGCTTTATTTGGGCATAAAAGAAACAATAAAACAATACTTGGATTGTCTGAAATAATGGGGTTGAAACTCTTTAGTAGAATTTTAGGGGATGGAGAAGAGGACTTGGTGATTCTTCATGGTTTACTGGGGAGTTCAGACAATTGGCAAACTCTAGGGAAGAGATACGCAGAACATTTTACTGTGCACCTAGTCGATGCCCGAAATCACGGACGAAGTCCACACTCAAGTGAGCATTCATATTCATTAATGGCTGAAGACTTGCTTCATTATTTGAATGAAAAGGGTGTATCAAAAGCAAATTTACTAGGGCATAGCATGGGAGGCAAAACTGTAATGACATTTGCAGAAAAGCACCCTGAAAGAGTAGCAAAACTTATCGTTGCTGATATCGCTCCGCAGTCCTACACTCCACATCACGGACCCATTTTCGATGCTCTTCTTGAAACTACTCCAAGCGATGCTAAATCTAGAGAAGAGGTGCAACAATTTCTTGAGTCTAAACTTTCTTACGAGCCTACTCTTGTACCATTTCTAATGAAGGGGCTACATAGAGAAAGAGAGGGCGGTTACAGTTGGAGGTTTAACGTTTCGATTCTTGCTGAAACTCTTGCAAGTGTTACAGAACAAGTAGTGTTAAGCGTTAGTACAATACCAACGCTTTTCATTAGAGGACTCAATTCTAATTACGTTAGCGACGAAGAATTACAAAGGGTTGAAGGCTTTTATATGCAACTAGATACAGCAGATATTGAAGATGCCGGACATTGGTTGCACGCTGAGAAGCCAAATGAATTCTTCGAGCTTACTACTGAGTTTTTATTCTAGCTCGTCACTAGTTTCTTTAAGCCATCTTCTGTAGGCAGTGAAGAGTCTAGATCTAGACACAAAGCCCACATATTTGCCCTCAGAATCAACAACTGGAAGGTTCCACGCTCCACTTACTTCAAACAGATCCATCACATCCTCCATTTTGGAGGTTTGGACTACAGTGAACTCCAAATTCGCCATTAAATCACTCACTATTGTAATGTCATATCTATCGGTTTCGAACATTATCTCCCTTATGTCCTGAAGATCAATCAACCCTATTAAAACTCCATCTGCATCAATTACGGGGTTGATATTCCTAGATGATTTACTAACGATTTTTACTAGAGCCCGCAAATTGTCCTCAGAGCCTACCGGTATGAAGTCCGTCTCAATTTCATCCTTAAGACTCATTAGAGTTAGCACGCTTCTATCCTTATCGTGAGTAAGAAGCTCTCCCCTTGCCGCAAGTTCCTTCGTATAAATATTGTACTTCGCTAGCTTCCTTGCGATGACATAGCTTAGAGCTGAACTCAGCATCAGAGGGACAAATAGTCCGTAGCCACCACTAATTTCTGTTGCAAGGAAAATAGCAGTTAATGGTGCGTGAAGAACTCCTGACATCATTCCACCTAGACCTATAAGCACTGAATTTCCAATTGGAATAGTGTCAGGACCCATGATCATATTTACTCCTAGAGCAAAAATGAAGCCTAGAAGTGCTCCCCCGAAAAGAGATGGTGCAAATACTCCGCCTACTCCTCCTGCACCTACAGTGAAACCCGTTAGAAGGGGCTTTAA
>CACHDD010000091.1 GCA_902578505.1 uncultured Bacteroidota bacterium
CTATGTTATGTGTTTGTTCATGTGATAAACAAACTAGTAATTGTCCGAGCTTAATTCAAAATGTTTCAACTTCAGATTTCCCAATGGATTTATATGGGATCAATGAAATTGAAATTGTCGAAAATCAATTACACATTAATGTTAGTTATGGAGGCGGGTGTGAACAACATGATTTTCTGGTTGTTAGCAGTAATACTCAAATTAATGATGATGGAAATCAAATAGATGCTTTATTTCTTAGTCATGATGCAAATAATGATGGTTGTTTTGCAGAAATTTTAGAGCATCAATTATGTTTTGACATTTCTAACATTCTAAATGGCCAGGTGGTTTATTTCTCTCACCCTGATAGTTTATATCAGTTGAACTGAATATTTCACCATACTCAGAAAATGTGTTTAAGTTCTCAACAAGATCAAGCCCTTTGATAAGAGACAGAAAAAAGTGTCTGAATTCGGCACAACAATGGGAACAACAAATGTTAGTAACCGTCTGGAAGGCTTGTATTTACTGGGGTGTGTGTAGCCCCCTACGGGCTACCACGTTCCTTCTGAATCACCAGTAAACAAAGGGAACTCACATTTTACCAACGTCAGGACGGACGTTTAGACGGACGTTTTAAGACTGTTTATAACCACTAAGGTTGTGAGCAGTTTTTCTTTTAGAAACTAAATCGACAGTCTCTAAAGAGTAGAAATTGATTATTGATGTAAATTGTGAGTCTAAAATCATAACCATGAAACTTTTTTTTCAAATATTAGGTCTACTATTCTTCTCTTTTCTTTATTCAAGTTGCCAAGATCCTTGTGAGGATGTTGATTGCTATAATGGCGGTTGGTGTGATGATGGTGATTGTGAATGTC
Source organism: uncultured Bacteroidota bacterium (assembly GCA_902578505.1). Next base: position 864 of record CACHDD010000091.1, read on the forward strand.
CTCCTGGAGTTTATGGAAAATACTGTGGTTTACGAGATGCTACTTGTACTTGTACATCTGATGCTGTCATATTAGATGGTACTGTTATAGTGGAAGAGTATGTTACTGTTGTAAATTGTACAGGTTGTGATCTTAATGAAATAGAAGCATTTGAACAAGCTTGTGCAAATTATGATGCTGCCATGACAATTGATGGTGTGTCCATGGGTGCTTGTGTATTTGATTAATCAAAAAGGCTTCAACTTTAAATAAACTCACAACCATGAGACTTTTTTTTACTGCTTTAGCTTGTTTGTTTAGTGTTAGTGTTTTTGGTCAAGAAAATCCAGATACTTGGATAGAAATAAAAGTAACGTGTTTTGGAGATAATAATGCATTTTCAACTTTCGTGATACAAGATGACCTTGGCCAAAATATAATTAATGAATTTAATAGCCTTTCTGGCCCCCATTACATCAACCATAATATTTCTGGAATTGCGAGATTTAGTGCATACAAACTGCTAAGCGGTCAATATTCAATAATATTTAATGTCGATTCTCAGAATGAAACAGGCGGACTTACCTCTGTAACTATAAACAACGCTTGTAATAGCAGTATAATTAATGAAACATTTAATCTAAATGACGAGCATGAATTTAGCTTTTATGTTCAGACATGTGATGACCTAACATATATCCCTGATAATAATTTAGAAAGTATCATTGAATCGGAATTCCCTTTTGCTGCAAATGGTATAGAACATGATAATTATGTAAATACGATTGGATTAGTTAATCCTGGGAATGGTTTTGTTGCTATTTCAAATGACAATGATTTCGGGCCAATATTTGATTTAAATGGAATACAAAATATAATCTTAACAAATTATTACACTTTAAACATTAATAACACATTTACTTCAGGTGAATTAGATCTTTCTAATTGCAAACTGTTTGATTCAAGTATCAGTATATCTAACAATCAATATATCTCATCTATACGATTACCAGAAAATTATTACATAAATCAAATTAGTGTAAGCAGTAATGAAAATCTGGAAAACATTTATATGGGGGACAGCTTAACATTCAGAAATATGTATGTTGGTGGATCGGGCTATTATGAGTATGGCCTATGTAATGTTGAGGTGAGTGGTTTTGTAAGTTCAAATTCTTTTGACCCTTGGACTAGTTCTAATCCCCAAATAAGTATTAGCAGCAAGTTAATAGATCTTTCAGGGCTGTTATCTGCTCCTTATCAAACGCCATTAAACCTATCTGCGTTTATGATTGATATGCGAAATAATATTTCCATTTATAATTGGGGAGATCAATTTGGAAATGTAATGATCGGACCTTTCATTGACTATGAATGGATTTCTTCAAATTTAGGGATTATTCCAAACGTATGTGTTAACTTAAATAACCAATCTGACATCAGCTTTTGTGAAAATACAGATGGTTGGCCTAATGTTTTTATGTATGCAGGTGGTGACGGATTAATGCAAGGTGAAATAAATTATGAACTAGAGTGTTTCACCGACAACTTTGATTGTGATTTTTCTAATTCTATTAAGCCATTAATAACTTCTTCAAAAAGACAACTC
>CACHDD010000092.1 GCA_902578505.1 uncultured Bacteroidota bacterium
GCCAAACAATTCAGCGGGACCTCCGATTTTAGGCGTTTTAAAATCACTAGATCTAACAAATACTCTAATTGTAGTTGTTCGATATTTCGGCGGCACTAAGCTAGGCGTAAGCGGGTTAATTGAAGCTTATAGGGAGGCAGCTATAGACGCTATTCAAAATGGTGATATAGTAGAGAATTTTAGATCTAACATACTTAAAATTTCATATCCGTACATGAAAATGGGTGATGTAATGAATATTTTAAAAAGATCTAACATTAAGCCATATAACGCAGATTTTCAGAATAACTGTTCTTTAGAAATTAATGTCAGACAGAAAGATTCTGATTCAATTCTAAATCAATTAGCTGAACTTTCAGAAGTTCAAATTGAGATTCTACACGAAGGCTAAACCTTCCTTACAACAAACACCCACCTCTCCTCTCCAAGGCAATACTTTTTGTAGGTCTCAAGGCCAAGCAACTTTTCCATATCTACAATTTCCACCTCAAAACCAGCACCTCTAAGTCTATCAGGATAATTTTCAAATCCATACAATCTTACGTGGTCACTTTGCCAATAAAGTCTCTCTCTTTCTGCAGGATCTGTCACAGACTTATCTTCTTCTGTTTGAGGGCTATTCCAATCAATTGGAACCTGTAAGATCCCCCAACCACCAGACTTTAACACTCTGTAAAACTCACCAAGGACTTTATAATCATCATCCACATGCTCCATAAGATGGTTTGCAATTAGAACGTCAAAACTATCGTCATCAAATGGAATTGCATGTACATCAAAATGATGATCAGCCCAAGGTGAATCCAAATCCCCTGTTATATAATCTATATTACTAAGCGATTTAAATCTCTTGATGTAACAATACTCTGGAGCCAAATGTAGCATTCTACTTTGGACTTTAAAAAAATCTGTATAGTCTTTCAAATAAACCCAAACAGCTCTATGCCTCTCTAATGATAAAGTACTTGGGGAAAGTGCATTCTTTCTGGTTCTTACTCTTCCATAGGGCAATAACTTTCTATACCCTTTTCCATCAATTGGGTCTTCAAATCTACTTCCAGCATAAACCCAACTAAAAGTCCTTAAACCAAGATGTGCTCCTCGTTGGAGCACAGTTCTTGGAATAAATCTAGTAAATAGAGAGATTAATGTTTTAATCAACTCTTTTGGTTATTGAACAACAAGTTTAGTCGTACCAACAACAATATTGTTTTTCTCATTTAGAATATTAAGCAGGAATATTCCAGAGCTAATATCGTTAAGCGAAATGATGTTGTTATTTGATGTCGCGATAATTCTTCCATGTATATCTATTAACTGGACAGTAAAAGGAAAGTTTGGCGTATTAGAAATTCTTATCTCGCTTCCAATTAATGCAGGATTTGGGAATACAGACCACGCATCATTTGCAACTTCTCCGACAGAGCTTTCGCAATCTTCAACTTGAATAATAGTTTCTAGAGTGTCGCCATTTGGACATTCAGCTGTATAGTAAGTGGCAGAAATGGTGTATGTGCCACTCTCATCATATATATGTGACGCCAAGGCATTACCATCTAAAATGGTTCCATCTCCAAAGTCCCATGCCACTGTACTGTTTGGCAGAACATTTATCAATTCAAATGCCCACTCGCAAATATTATCTAATGGTTGCATTGCTATGAGTTCTCCATTACATTCTACACTATTGATTGAAGCTGTGGCAGAAGCCCTTTCAGATTCACAGTGAATTGGTAGTGGTTCAACTTTCCACTCGTAGAAGAAGTAGTAATAACTAAACTGAGGCCCAGCAGTTGAATTTGTTATGGTAGCAAGACCACCTAAATCATATGGGTAATTAAGCTCTGAATCTGTTCCCTCTCGCCATAAAAGTGGTTCTTCAGAAATACACCTTAATCCATAATTTGATCCAGGAGCAATTTCATAATTAAGTGCAAGCTCATACCCGCCTTCAGTTACATAGAAAGTGTTTTCCTCAAGAACATTTTCATCAGAATCAATAAGCTGGAAAGTTCTTTCGAATTCACCTTGAGCAAAAACAGTTACAGACTGAAGAACAATATCCTCATATACATCAAATTCTAACCATCTCGCGCTATTTGAATGGAATTGGCCACCTTCTTGAGTGTCAAGTTCACCCCCAACAGCTAAATCACCTATTGTAGAAGTTGTTTGTGAAGCCCAAACCGTTAAATCACTATTTAATTCTAAAGCCGTGTATGAAGGACCATCACCAATCTGATTTCCTTCAAACTCACTATCGTACCAACGGATGTTCTCACCTACTGCATTAAAAATTGCATCATTACCTAAATCAACTGTAATGTCTGTCAAAGTTGGTGGTACACCAGGAGCTTCGTAAAGCTCGACAACAACTACTTCTGAAGTCCCCGTATTACCACATATATCTACTATACTCACATTATATGATCCACCAGAG
>CACHDD010000093.1 GCA_902578505.1 uncultured Bacteroidota bacterium
AAAGAAATGGAAAAAATATTCACCATGACCTATATGTTGGCTTTACGGATGCTGCCCTAGGAGCATCAGCTGAAGTTCCGCTTCTTAACGGTAAGGCCAAAATTAAAATCGAACCTGGAACTCAAAGCGGAAAGCTAGTTAGACTCAGAGGCAAAGGACTTCCTTCAATGGACTCTTATGGTAATGGAGATCTTTTAGTTAATATTAATGTTTGGACTCCACAAGAGTTAACAAATGATGAACGCAAAGCCTTGGAAAGCCTGCGTGACTCGAGTAACTTTAAACCAGATCCAAATCACGATGAAAGAGGATTTTTTGATAAGGTCCGTGATCTATTCTCATGACAATACTAAAACCTCTAGCCCTTTGTCTACGAGACGTACGAAAGCAGTACGGCGATCATTTAGCACTTAATGGAGTGAGTATTGAGGTACCTGTAGGGAGTATATTTGGTCTACTAGGACCCAACGGTGCAGGTAAAACGACGATGATTAGAATGGTTGCCGGAATAACCGCGCCAGACGAAGGCGAACTTAGTTTTTTTGGATCAAAACTCAAGCAGAGTGATATAGCGAATATTGGATACCTCCCAGAGGAAAGAGGCCTGTACAAAAATATGCGTGTAGGTGAGCAAGCCCTATACTTTGCACGCCTCAGGGGAATGAGTAATTCAGAAGCCGAACATGAACTAAAATCTTGGTTCGAAAGATTGGATGTAGATGGCTGGTGGAATAAAGAAGTTTCGGATTTAAGTAAGGGTATGGCCCCAAAAAATCCAATTCATTGTTTCTGTTCTTCATAAACCCAAATTCCTGATACTTGATGAGCCTCTGAGTGGATTCGACCCCATCAACGCAAATCGAATTAAGTCTGAAATCAAAAGACTAAGAGATGAAAATGGGACAACTGTAATGCTGTCTACACATGACATGTCAAGCGTAGATGAACTTTGTGATCACGTTGCCCTTGTTAACCAAGGGACAAAGATCCTTGAAGGAAGGGTAGACCTGCTAAGAGAAAACGCTAGAGCTGGGAGAGTAAACTTCAACTTTAGAGGAAATCTAATAGCCTTCACTGCTGCATTAGGTGCAAGCGCAATTCTTCATAGCGTTAATACTACTGAAGACCACGTTCATGAAATGGTACTTGGTATTTCACCTCAAACACCTATTGAAAAATTCTTAAAGTGGGCAACTTCTAAAGTAGATGTCCTCTCATGTTCACCTTTGTCAGTCTCTATGGATGAGGTATTCCTTAGGGCAGTAAAAAACACTGAATGATGAGTCTCTGGTTAACAATAGTAGGACGTGAGTATAAGACAAGAATAAGGCGCAAGGCATTTATTATCTCTACCCTTTTAGGGCCAGTTATGATAGTGGGATTTATTGCGTTAATTGTTTTTATAACCAAGTCCCAAGAGTCAAATTCTAAGATCCTAGTAATCGATTCTAATGAGATTTTAAGTTTTCATATCAAAGACAGAGGCCAAATCCCAAGTTGCTTTGAGTGCTTCCCAGAGAGGGAATTTTTAGAGTACAGGTTCTCAAATGAAGGGTTGAGTACAGATGAATTCCTCGAAAGTGACTACGATGGGATACTTGAATTTGACGAAGGTATACTCCAAAATTCAAAGGCACTTCTACAATATGAAACAGCACCTTCAATGAGAGTAAAATCTGCTGTGAAGAGAGATTTAACAGAGGCGATAGAAAGGTTAAGAGTAAAACAAGAATCAAGTTTAGATTACGAAACTTACAAGAGGTTGAAGGTGAAAATTGGCTTATTAACCCAAGATATAGAAACACGAGATAGAAATGCTGAAAGCAAAACCATGGTGGGATGGATCTTCTCTATGTTTATGTTCATGTTCATCATGATTTACGGCATGCACGTTATGCGTGGTGTTATCGAAGAGAAGAGCAATAGAATTGTTGAAGTTGTAGTCAGTATTGTTAAACCAGAAACACTAATGGGAGCCAAAGTTGCTGGTATAGGTTTAGTAGGCTTAACCCAAATCCTAGCATGGGCTGCTCTTTCTTGGTTTCTATTCATAGGTTTTGGAACATATGCTGAATCAACAGGTATGCTCACAGAGGTAATGGCAGAAAGCGGAACCTCAGTTTCAGTAACTGATCTAAACACTTTTATGAGTTCTCATGAAGATCTTGGATTCCTCATGTATATCAATTGGATTTCAATGATAGGGTGGGGACTATTCTTCTACCTAGGAGGTTTTGCACTGTACGGTTCACTATTTGCTGCTGTAGGATCCTCTGTCGAACAAGAATCTGATGCACAATACTTGCTACTTCCTGTTATGATTCCCCTAATGTTCAGCTATATGCTCAATATTCAGATTCTTGAATCACCAGAAACTACGCTTGCAACAGTATGCTCAT
>CACHDD010000094.1 GCA_902578505.1 uncultured Bacteroidota bacterium
CCAGGACCGGGAAAACCAGAAAAAGCTGAGATGCTAATGGAAATATTAGACATCAGTGTTAAAGAGGGGAAGCCAATATTAGGAATTTGCCTTGGACTGCAAGCTATTGTAGTGTATTTTGGTGGTGAGCTAGACAACTTAGAAGAAGTCTTGCACGGTCGTGTGACTCAAATGGTTTGGATTGGAGAAAGAGATGCTCAAGGAGTGTTCTCGAACATTGAGTTTCCGTGTGCTGTTGGGCATTATCACAGTTGGGTTGCAAATGATAAGACCTTACCAGATGTGTTGAAAATTGAAACCTCTAACGAGGAGGGTATGATAATGGCTATTAGCCACCGAACCCTACCCATTAGAGGTTTTCAATTCCATCCAGAATCTATTTTGACTCCTGATGGCCGTGCTATGTTACTTGCATGGCTTCAAGAAATAAAAGCTTAACGTTGCTTGCTCATTTCTTCTTCAAACGTCTTTTTGAAGTTTTCGTAGTTGAACTCAGCCATGATCCTTTCATCATTTGACAATCTCTCACTATAAGCTTGAGCAATTTGATCTCCACTAAGTTCAATAGCAATATAGCTCACGAATGATCCATCTGGCTTTTGAGTTAGCTTTTCACAAATAATTATTGCACCTCTAAGTTCTTGATCTACAATTGTTCTAGCTAAGTTGTTGAAGGTCTCTGTCACCTCTTCCTTATTGTTAAATTTAGTACTATTTACGTAGTTGTCTGTTACTACTTCTATAGTAGCTTCTACTGATCTAGCAAGTTTGTCCTCAGCATTTGAACGAGACATCTTCTTAGCTGTTTCTCTGCTTAGAGACGTTCCTGTTGCTGTTGATCTAAAGTGATTCTTATCTGTGTTGAATTCGGTGCCTGTACAATGTTCTATAATTTCCACTTCACCTTGTTGTGATGGAGTTAGAGATTCAGATCCTTTACATCCAACTAATAATAGTCCCATTGTTACAACTGCAAGTGCTAGGGTATTAAAATTTTTCATGAGATTTAATTTTAGAATGCTCAATCTACGATAATCGAAGACTTTGCCAAAATTATTTATATATCGATTCCATAAATTCATTTATGAAATCATCTAGAATGTCACTCTTTGCTTTTCTGTATGATTCGTTTGCAGCTAGGCGCTCTGTTTTTTGGACTCCCTTAACATTGTCTAAAGTCATGTGGTTTATAATGTCACCATTTTCATCCTTCAGAGAAATTGTAGCGTTTAAGAAAGATGTAAAAAATCCCCAAATATCACCAGTGATATTTGTGTCTGAATCAACATAAAGTGTAATTACTCCCTTTCCAGCTGTCTCTACAACCTCAACTCCATTTTCTACAAGTTCAGATTTAATAGTTGGAACAAGAACTTCAGTATCCATCTTATCACCAAAAATCTTCTCGTTACCAATTACTCTAATCTTTGGAGGGACTAAATCAATGGGGACCATTAATGGTGTAGCTTTAAGATTTTCAACTAACGATTTAAGAGGGCTAAATGTCTGAAGAGTTGAGGTCAATTCACCAATATCTAGGTCTACTCTTAGCTCTGAATGAATTAAACCTGGGTCAAATTCATTTACTACAATGTTAGCCAAACCGTCTCCAGATGTGCTTGTTTTACCACTAATTGGCACGCGTCCTCTTGAATATTTATAAGTTAAAGGAACGCCAGAAACTTTAGCTCCTTCGAATTTCACCCCAACTTTAACTGATTTAGTGAATTTGTCATCTAGAGTTACTTCGATTTGGGATATATCACAAAAGATGTCGATGTTTGAAATAACTCCAGTCAATCTATTTAAAAGAGCTCTATCAACTTTTAATTCGACACCATCTTCTCCAACATAAGGGTTCTCCTCAGCCAAATACTTACTCATTGCATCGAGTCCCATGAGATATCTCTCAAAAGCAGTTATTATTTTCCCCTCTGACTTCAATTTTTCTGCATCTAAATAGTAGGTGTAGGCTCTTCCTAGTGCAACTCTTTTTCGCTCAGCTAAAATCCTAGCGTATTCTGATTTTGATAATCTGTAATAAGCCCAAACCTCCTCTTCAGTCTCATACGTCCCCATCAAAGTATAACCCTCCAAATCTTCAGCAACTGTCGATGTAATTTCAGATGCGAAATTCTCCTCAACCCAATTATTTACTTGCATGGTTGATAACACAGAGGAAGAGCTTACCTGTACTCTTATCTCTCTAGCGAGAGAGTTAAGGGCATTTTCTCTTGCAATATCTATGGCGTTATAAGGGTATTCGTATTTTGAAACAGTAGCAATACCTACATAGTAAGAAGGATTTATGGGGCGGTCAGTAACCCAAGATGGAGTTTGGACTGTGTTTTTAGATCCAGAACAAGCG
>CACHDD010000095.1 GCA_902578505.1 uncultured Bacteroidota bacterium
ACACATTCAGTTCTGTGATTAATCCTGCTGCAGATTACATTAAATCTGACGAACATCCTCCAGCAAGTGAGATTGATTTGGCATCTTTAATGAAGCTTTGCGGAGAGATGATGCACAATAGTTTGAAGGATCGATTGGTTATGAAGGGAATGCCTCCAGACAGGGCTGATAACATTCCTTATGCGGCTGCTATTGTACGTTGGGCTATCGAAAATAGTGATGTTCAGAAAATGTACAGATCTGAGTATGCGCTAAGAGAGGGCGTTTTGAATAGACTTTCTAAAGGCCAAACCATATTGCCAGGATTGGAATAGAGTTTGGACTTAAGGCGCTCAGAAACTAACTTCTGACACAATAATCTAGCAAATGGCACATATTTTAATCATAGACGACGAAAAGCCCATCAGAACTAGCCTTCGAGAAATCCTCGAATACGAGGGGCACACCGTTTCAGAGGCAAAGGACGGTATGTCTGGTATTGTTGAGGCTACGAAGCAGAGATTCGACGCCATTTACTGTGACATTAAGATGCCTAAAATGGACGGGCTCGATGTATTAGATATGCTAGAATCAAAAGCAGTAAATTCTCCTGTAATTATGATTTCAGGTCATGGAACAGTTGAGACGGCAGTTCAAGCACTCAAAAAAGGTGCATTCGATTTTATACAGAAGCCACTTGACCTCAACCGCATATTAGTCACTTTAAAGCACGCTACAGATACAGAGCAATTAAAAGAGGAAACAAAGAAGCTTAGAAAGAAAGTCCATAAGTTAAAGTCACTCCCAATTATCGGAGAGAGCAAGGCAATCACGGATATCCTCGATATGGTCGAAACAGTTTGTGCTACAGATGCAAGAGTATTAATCACAGGTGAAAACGGTGCTGGAAAGGAGCTCGTTGCTAGACAGCTTCACAATGGCAGCTCGCGCAAATTGGCAGCATTTGTTGAGGTAAACTGTGCAGCAATCCCAAAAGAACTGATAGAGAGCGAATTGTTTGGCCATGAGAAAGGATCATTTACGAGTGCAGTAAAGCAGCGTAAGGGAAAATTTGAGCTTGCCTCTGGTGGCACTTTATTCCTAGATGAAGTTGGAGATATGGGGCTAGATGCTCAAGCAAAGGTTCTAAGAGCTCTTCAGGAAAACAGAATAACTAGGGTAGGAGGTGATAAGGATATAAAAGTCGATGTTAGGATAGTTGCTGCGACAAACAAGGACCTCAAAAAAGAAATTGCTGAGGGTAATTTTAGGGAGGATTTATATCACAGACTTGCAGTTATTCTAATTCACGTTCCCTCACTTAACGATAGAAGAGAGGATATTCCGCTGCTTGTAGATCATTTCTTAAATCAACTAAGCGAAGAGCATGGAGTTTTGATTCCAGAGGTAGAGTCAAAAGCTATGAAATTGATTCAGAGTGCAGATTGGACTGGGAATGTGAGAGAACTAAGAAATGTGGTTGAGAGGTTGTTGATTTTAACTCCAACGGGAGAAAAAATTTCAGAGCGAATTGTTAAGCAATACGCGCATTTGAAGTAGTTCAGTTAGAAACTTTTGCGTAATGTGTTAAAAACCAATAATGTAAAAGGCAACCCCATTTAAAAGTGTACGTCTAACTTGTAGTACGTACCATAAAAAACACCAGTCTTATGCATGATATCATGATATATGGAGTGGAGATAAGTGGGGGGGGTAGTCTTAGCCAGCATATTCTTCGTTTTAATAGCCGTTGTTGGGACATGCAAATTGTTTGCTAAGGCAGACTTACCGTGTTGGCATGTCTTCGTCCCGTTTTTAAACATTATAACTGTCATGAAATTAATTGGCAGACCAACTTGGCATGCTTGGCTTTTTTTTACGCCAGCAGCATTTTATTTGTTGCCAAAAACAATTATTGAATTAGCACAAAGTTTTGGAAAACGCACGACTACAGATTACGTTTTGGCTCTATTGTTTAATGTTTTTTACGTTCTAAACTTGGGTTTATCGTACGATGAGGTCTATGTTGGACCAGCGTACAAGAAAAAAGATCTTGTAAATGAAAATCTAAACGTGGCTTAAACAACCGCGTTTTTTAATGCTTGTCATTTAAGGAAGCTCTCGGCTTTGCTGAGAGCTTCTTTTATGCCTTCTGGGTACGAACCTCCTGCAGAAGCGAACATTGGCTGACCTCCTCCTCCGCCTTTAATACAAGAAGAAAGCTCTTTAATAACATCTCCGGCTTTAAGTCCTTTATCAGCGATT
>CACHDD010000096.1 GCA_902578505.1 uncultured Bacteroidota bacterium
TCGTCCAACTGGTGATGGACCTTGGGTTGCTGATTTTGATCAGCAATAATTACTCAGCTCTTTCTGAAAGTTCTAGCCAACGCATCTCAGCGTTTTCAAGCTCTTCAGCAATCTTACCCAACTCTTCTCCAATGGTGATGAGTTCGTCGTGTGGTGGATTTGATTCCAGTCGTGAAGACAATTCGTCTCTCATGTTTTCAAGCTCTTCAATTTTGGGCCCAAGCTTTTCGAATTCAAACTTCTCCTTGTACGATAGGCGAGTTGTGTAATCGCCTTTTACTTCTGTGGCTTGAACCTTGGGCTTTGATGAAGAGACAATTTTTTTGTGCTTTTCTTCGCTGGCCAACCTGTATTGAGTGTAATTCCCAGGATAGTCAGTTACTCCTTCGCCTTCTCCTAAAGCCCAAACATGATTCACAATCTTATCCATAAAATACCTATCGTGAGAAACCACGATGATACACCCTTGAAAATCCATCAAAAATTCTTCTAGAACTGCAAGTGTGAATATGTCTAAATCATTTGTGGGCTCGTCTAGAATTAAAAAGTTAGGATTTGCCATTAAAATCCTCAATAGATGCAACCTTTTTCTTTCACCACCACTCAACACCTTGATATAATGATGATGCATGCTTCTAGGAAACATGAATCTTTCTAGTAGTTGGGCCGCAGTTAGTTTAGCTCCTCCTTTAAGAGGAATGAAATCTGCAACTTCTCTTACAGCATCAATTACCTTCCATTCTTCAGAAAATTTTCCACCTTGTTGATGATAATGGCCAAATACAACAGTCTCTCCAACAATAACTTTTCCTGAATCAGGATTTTCTTCCCCAGTTATAAGTTTTAGTAGTGAACTCTTCCCAGAGCCATTGTTTCCAACTATTCCTAGCCTTTCTCCTCGTTTAAAGTGATGAGTTATATTTTTGAATAGTGTTCTTTCATTATATCCCTTACTAACACTGTGAAGCTCCACGATTTTGCCGCCAAGCCTTTGGGGAATAATACTAATATGCATTGGATCTTCCTCAAGACGTTTTTTGGCCTCCTTTTTAATGTCGTAGAATCTATCAATCCTGCTTTTACTCTTTCCAGTCCTTGCAGACGGTGTTGACCTCATCCAAGCAAGCTCCCTTTTAAAGGCCTGCCTAGCTCTGTCTCTAACTGCAAGAGCATTCTCTCTTCTTTCGTCTCTTTTTTCTAAGTAATAGCTAAAATTCCCCTTATAGTGATACAAACTTTGATCATCTAGTTCAAATATGTCGCTGCAAACATTTTCTAAGAAGTACCTGTCGTGAGTAATCATTAAAAGTGTTGTATTGCTCGAAGCCAACTTTTTTTCGAGCCAAGCAATCATTTCCAAGTCCAAATGATTTGTTGGCTCATCTAAAAACAACAACTCAGGATCTTCCAATAACACCTGAGCCAGCGCAGCCCTTCTTTTTTCACCTCCTGAAAGTGTTTTAATGGTCCTACTCAGATCGTGAAGATTCAACTTTCCAAGAATTTCTTTAGCCCTCGCCTCGTAATTCCAGGCGTTACACCTGTCCATTTCATCTGTCGCCAATTGCAACGCCTCACCTTCAATCCCCTCAGATATTACCCTTTCATAATTCTTTAGCGCAGAAATAGCAGGCGTATCACCTATATATAAGGTGTCTAATAGAGTTGAATCTGGGGCCAAATCAGCTTCCTGTCTTAAATACGACCAACTCACATCCCCAGAAAAGGTAATTTTTCCGCTATCCGCAGGCTCAATTCCGCATAACGCCTTCATTAATGTTGACTTTCCAGCCCCATTTTTTTGCAACTATAGCAACCCTCTGTCCGGAACTTAATCCAAAGGTCAAACCATCAAAGAGCAGTTTTTCACCATATCTTTTACTTAGGCCTTCTACCGATAAAACGTTTTTTTTTGCCATAATTTCGTACAAATATACATCTATTAATCACCTATATATTCAGTAAAAACAGCCTTTTCAGGAGATTTCCACAATTTATCGTTAGTAGGTATTAAAATGATATTATTTTGCTATTGCTATAAGTCCAGATCTTAGCGCCAAACCTTAAAACATGGTTCTTATGAAAAAATTATTTACATTTTGTGTAACTGCTATTATGGCATTTACATTGTCAGCTCAAGACTCTATGACTTTGTCTAAGGGCGACATGGTTGCAG
>CACHDD010000097.1 GCA_902578505.1 uncultured Bacteroidota bacterium
GAGCGAGCTCTTCCAGACACTCTTGCTTGGAGAGAAAAACTTGCTTACAACGAGCCTATGGTAAACTACTACTTACGCCACCCTGCTTACAGAGACTATCCAGTAGTTGGAGTTAGTTGGAGACAAGCTACTGATTTCTGTAAGTGGAGAACTGATCGTGTGAACGAAAACATCCTCATTAAAGAGGGATTATTCGTTCACAACCCAGAATCTCAAATGGACGAAGAACACTTTACAACTGAAACTTACTTCAATCGTCAATACGTTGGAGAAAGAGATGCAGAAGGTATAACTGATTTTAGCCCAAACTCTAGTGGATACAGAGACATCCGCATGGAGGACGGTCTTCTTCTACCCGATTACAGGCTACCAACAGAAGCTGAATGGGAATACGCTGCTCTAGGTCTAATTGGAAATAGCTACGGAGAGCTTGTTGAAGAGCGTAGGACTTACCCTTGGGATGGTCACTACATTCGTAATGACGAGACTCGTGATAAAGGTTACGGAGAAATCAATGCAAACTTTGTAAGAGGACGTGGTGACTATATGGGTGTTGCTGGTGCTCTTGATGATTTCGGTGATATTACTGTTCAGGTACGTGCATACGCACCAAACGACTACGGCCTATTCAATATGGCTGGTAACGTAAATGAGTGGGTAATGGACGTATACCGTCCTCTATCAACACTTGATGCAGAGGAGTTCCGTCCATTCCGTGGTAACAACTACCAAACTATGGTACAGAATCCTGAGGGCAACCCAGCGGATAAGTACGACTACGTTGCATACGACATTACTAAGATTTCTAAGTTCTTATCTGAATACAGAGCAAAGATTGGTTCTTCTGCTGTTACTCCAGAAGATGATGAGTTAATGAATAGCCTTGAGCTCAAGTTCGAAGAAGCACAAGAAACTTCTAACAAGAAGCAAGAGGAAGAAGCCCAAACTCTTATGGCAGAAGCTCTAGAACTAATCATAGATAGTGAAGCTCTTGTTGCTGCTGATCTGAGAAAAGGTATGAGTGATAACATTATCGCTGTTCCTGGAGATATGAAATTCAGAAACGTTACAGTTGAAGAAAATATCGGAAGAACAAACTACCGTGAAGCAAACAACATCGATTACCAAGATGGAGACTTTAATAGTTCTATTGCTTTTGGTCAGGGAGAAGAAGGTCGGCAAGACATTAACAGAATGTACGACTACGGTTCTTCATCACTTGTAAATAATGAATCTCGCGTCTACAAAGGTGGTGGATGGAACGATAGAGCTTATTGGTTAGTGCCCGGAACGCGTCGATTTATGGATGAAAGTCAATCTTCAGCAGATATTGGATTTAGATGTGCTATGACTAGAGTTGGAACTCCTGTCCCATACTCTGGACACTAATTGATTAATAATTTTTTAAAAGCCTCGATGTATATATTGCATCGAGGCTTCTCTTTGTACTAGAATGTCATCTCAAGAACTACTAAAAATATTTCTTAACTCAACTGTAGGTATTACTACAGATTCACGTAATTGTAAGAAGGGGATGATATTTTTTGCTCTTAAAGGTGAAAACTTTGATGGTAATAAATATGCAAAAAAAGCCTTGGAGGCTGGGTGCAATTTTGCGGTAGTAGACGATAAAAACCTAAAAGGTGTTCAAGGGGTCATTATAGTAGATGATGTTCTAAAATCGCTTCAAGATCTTGCAAGAGAATACAGAAGAACGCTAAGTATTCCTGTAGTTGGTTTAACCGGATCAAATGGAAAGACTACAACAAAAGAATTAATTACTGCTGTTTTAAGTCGTAAATACAAGGTTCACGCAACAAAGGGAAATCTAAATAATCACATAGGAGTTCCTCTGACCCTTCTTTCTGCTCCATCAAATACTGAGATATTAGTAATAGAAATGGGAGCAAATCACTGCGGAGAAATAGCGACTCTTTGCTCTATAGCTGAGCCAACATGTGGTTTAATTACCAATATAGGCCGAGCACATCTAGAGGGCTTTGGGGGAATTACAGGAGTGAAAAAAGGAAAGGGTGAGTTATTCGAATTTTTGAGGACTAGCGATGGCACTCTAGCTTTTGTAAACGCAAATCACGAAGTTCTAATAGAAATCTCTACCGGTTTAGAAACTAAACTTTACGGAAATACTGAACACGA
>CACHDD010000098.1 GCA_902578505.1 uncultured Bacteroidota bacterium
AGAACTGATTGGCTAGGCTATGATGATGGTTTTAGAGATGCACCTAACATTCTTGATACGCTTAACATAGACAACTTTCCTCAAGTGTCAATGCCCTGTTATTTTGAAGGGCTTGTATACCTAGGATATGCTGATGAGTTAGCTTCAATGGGAATTGAGGATTGTTTAGATATTGAACAAGGTCAAATATTAAACATTGTTGAAACATTGGGGATCTCATTAGATGAACTTGAAGAAGAAGGGATGACTCCTCTGAGTTCTGACATGAATTCTCATCTTAGTGAAATTGGAAAAAGCTTTACAAATACATGGGGAAACACTACAAGAAGAGCTCCTGTTGATCAAAGTCACAATTTAAGTTTTGGAAATCAAACCAAACTATTTGGCAGACCTCTAGGATATTTATTTGGCTTTCAATACAAAAGGTCAACAAGATTTATTGAGGATGGTATTTACGGTAGATATAACGCTGGAAGTTATGAGTTTACAGATGTTCTTCAACCTCTAAAAGAATTTGGATTTATTAGAAGTACAGAACAAGTATATTGGAATACCCTTTTAAATTTATCATACAAATTAAATGAATTCAATAAGCTTTCATTTATGGCTATGCCAAATGTAAGTGGGCAAAACTCATCTAGACTTCAAAATGGAATAGACATTACATCTTCAGATGACCTTCAAACCCAGAGAACTCAGAGGTATGAAGAACGAGTTTTAAATATCTTTCAAATTAGAGGAGAACATTATTTACCTGGAATAAAAGCGGAAATTAATTGGGTAAGTAGTTATTCGGATGGTGTAATGAGAACACCTGATTTAAAAGTTATGTATAATAACTCACGACTTGTTCCAAATGATTCTACTATATACTTTGGTGATGCTACAGGAGTAGATTTAACAGAAGAGGCTTTAGATATAATTGAAACATTGATTGATGATGGTGAATGGGGTGTAAATTGGACTGAACTACCAGATTCATTAATTATATCAACATTACAAAATAATAATGTCAATGTCTCAAATTATGATGTGCAAATGGACACATCATATTCAATAAATCAAAGTTTTTATCCTTTGCCCACAAGATATTTCAGGCAACTCGAAGAAGATAAATTTGATACTAAGATCAATTTCATACTCCCTCTTATAAAAAACGAAGTTGATTTTTTAAATTTTTCTACGGGAGTATCATTTGTAAAAACAACTAGAAGGCATCAAGAGTCAATCTATAATATGTATCCATCTCCATCAGGTGAATGGTTCAATGGAATAGACACCTTTTTTGATGCTGAAAATTTCGATATAGTTCGTGGATCGAATTATATAGCTACCCAAGAATTAACTGATTTAGTTAACTCTGACTCAGCATATATGAATGTTTTTGGTGGGTATGTAATGCTTGATGGAGCGTTTAAAAATAAAACTAAGTTTAATATTGGTTTACGTGTTGAAAACACTGATATGTTTATTAGGTCAAATAAACTTTCATACCTAGAAGAAAGTGGTGGCGTTGAGCCTGTAGACTATATTAATTTACAAGGGGGGCTCCAAGACATAGATCTTATGCCTTCATTAAATATAGTCAGACAAATAGGAGAAACAGACGGCATTAAATTAACAAACTTTAGATTTGCATACAGTAAATCTATCGCAAGGCCAGTATTTAGGGAAAAATCACCGTTTAGAGGTTTTGATTTTGAAACATTAGAGGTCCTCAAGGGTAATCCTAATCTAGATGGAACTAAAATTGACAATTTTGATTTAAGGTTAGAGCATTATTTAGGCATTGGGGAAGTTATAAGTGCTTCATTATTTTATAAAAGATTTACGGATCCCATTGAACAGACTTCTGTACTTGAGTCCTCAAACACTGAATATACTTGGGCTAATATCCCGTATGCAAATGTTTATGGTTTAGAATTAGAGGTAAGAAAAAATCTTCAATTCATCGGTATGCCTAGAGTAACTTTTTTGTCTAACGTATCATTCATAAAAAGTGAAGCTAGGATACTAGAAGAAGAGTTAAATTTTATCAGAGAAACTGACCCAATGCATGCTGAAACACGACCTTTTTATGGTCAAGCACCATATTTGGTAAATGGCATGTTAAGTTACAGAAATGATAGCTTG
>CACHDD010000099.1 GCA_902578505.1 uncultured Bacteroidota bacterium
TATTCTCTAGATGCGTTACAAGTAGATAAGCGCGGCCTAGATGAAATGGATAATAGGATTTTGTCTGCGCTTATAGAAAAATTTGGGGGAGGACCTGTTGGGATGAATACACTTGCAACTGCAATTGGTGAAAATCCTGGAACGCTTGAGGAAGTTTACGAACCATTCTTAATTCAAGAGGGTTTGTTAGTTAGAACATCCAGAGGGAGGCAAGCTACTATATCTGCTTTTAAGCATTTAGGCTTAAAGCCAAACGCAGCTTCTGGTAATCTATTCGAGTAGTATGTCTCGCTTTAAACATGTTGCTTCTGAAAGATCAAAGTGGCTGAAGTCAAAGGCGCTTGAATTGGGATTTGTTAGCGTTGGTATTAGCAAAGCTGAAGAGCTTTCAGAGGAAGCCCCCAGATTAGAGAGGTGGCTTAAAGAGGGAATGCACGGTGAAATGAAGTACATGGAGGGTCATTTTGAAAAGCGTCTCGACCCTAGGAAGTTGGTCCCAGGAACTAAAAGTATTGTAAGCTTGCTTTTCAATTACCACAACCCAGAAGCCAATACTCGTAAGGGGGAGTTTAAAATCTCGCAATATGCAATAGGAACGGATTATCATTTTGTACTCAAGAAAAAACTTAAAGAACTTCTTAAACTGATTAAGGAAGAGTGGGGAGATGTAGATGGAAGAGTTTTTGTGGATTCTGCACCAGTTCTAGAAAGAGTTTGGGCTGCAAAATCTGGATTAGGATGGATAGGTAAAAACAGTCTATTGCTTTCTAAGAAAATGGGCAGCTATTTCTTTACAGCCGAAATGATGTTAGACATAGAATTTGAGTACGATACTCCAGTCGCAGATCATTGTGGTTCTTGCACAAGCTGTATTGACGCATGTCCAACAGGTGCGATAATCCAACCTTATGTAGTCGATGGTTCTAAGTGCATCAGTTATTTTACAATTGAATTAAAGGGCCAAATTCCTGAACCTATGGCAGGTAAGTTTAACGATTGGATATTTGGTTGTGACGTATGCCAAGAGGTTTGTCCTTGGAATAGACATTCAATCAAAACAAGTGAGCCAGAATTAGAGCCTGCTGAAGGATTACTTCAAATGACTAAAAGTGATTGGGTAGATCTTACTGAAGAGGTATTCAGGGATTATTTTAAAAGTAGCCCAGTGATGAGGACAGGCTACGAAGGCCTTAAGCGTAATATCAAATTTATCCAGAAATAAAAAAGCCCTGTCGTTAGACAAGGGCTAGGTTAGAAAATGTGGTGAGGATTAAATCACCATATAGATCGCCATACTTTTTCAAGCACCATTGTTTTAGACTCTCTCGTTCAGCTCCCTTCAACCACCTGATGCTTTTTTTTAATTCCTTTGCGAAAAGGGCTCTATCGAAGCTGACTTTAGCGAGTACTTTCTTGCAGAATTCTAACATATTGTTTCGTTATATTCACATACATAACGTACAATATCAGAGCTTAGTGTATGATAAAATGTTAAAACGTAAAATAGTTATCCACTTAATTTAGACTTACTTATGGAGTGTATTCTATGGCGTCCTTAATGATGTAATTCATTTTATATACATCGTCATCATTTAAGTGCAGCGTTCCAGCAAAAGTCAATCTCTCGTCTGTCACATATTCACGAGGAGCTTTATTCGTAAATTGTAAATCCACGACAGTCTCAGGACCAGCACCGCCACAGAAAAAACAGTTAGCGAATGGATATCGACTTAATACGTAAAAGTCCTCATCTGTATCAACAGGGATTACGTAACCAGTGATGAAAAAGTCATCCCCCTCTGCGCTTAAAACCTCAGGTCCAAATGTTGGTTTCCAATAATATGCTTGAAGTTCTTCTAAAAAAACATCTCTAAATTCAACATCGCTTAATCGTTGCCAAGTCAATTCCGAATAATTTTCAAGCAACATTTCATCGACAATTTCAACAATATTGTCTTCTGATTTTGCAAGTGCAACTTGGCGAATTTTGTCTTGCATAGCCTCACCCTCTGGCGTAGGGTG
>CACHDD010000100.1 GCA_902578505.1 uncultured Bacteroidota bacterium
AACGTTTCAGAAAAACGAAGCAAAAAATTAGGATAATTTTCGATCATTATTTAGTAAAAAAAATGAGGACAATTTTCAAATGATTTGAATTTGTCCTCATTTTGTGGTGCTACCAGGATTCGAACCGGGGACACAAGGATTTTCAGTCCTTTGCTCTACCAACTGAGCTATAGCACCTGATTGGGACGGCAAATATATGTAAGGCTTTTTGTTTTGGTAAAAAAAAAATAAATTTCTTTTTTAGTCATATGTCTTGGATAAGGATTTGTAGTGGTTGAATTTTGCACTATGATTAAATCAAGACATCCAAAAGAGACTTTTGCATCTACAACTAGAATTGTGATGCCAAATGATACAAATACATTGGGTAATTTGATGGGAGGCAACTTATTAAATTGGATGGATGTCGCTGCTGCGATTTCAGCAAACAGACATTGCAGGAGGGTTGTGGTTACTGCGGCAGTCAACAACGTTTCTTTCGACAGGCCAATTAGACTTGCGGATATCGTAATTATTGAATCCCAAGTAACACGATCTTTCAATTCTTCAATGGAAGTTTATCTTGAAGTATTTGTTGAGGATAGTGTTTCTGGTGAGAGGGAGAGATGTAATGAAGCGATGTATACATTTGTTGCAGTTGATCAACTTGGTGCGCCAATTGGCGTTCCAGAGCTTTTGCCTGAGACAAATGAAGAGAAAGAGAGATACGATGGAGCATTGAGGCGTCGGCAGTTGAGATTGATATTGGCTGACAAAATGAAGCCGACTGACGCTACTGAACTAAAAGCCTTATTTGAGTAGGTCTTTTATCGCGCTAATTACAACATCTCTGCTGACATAATTAATACACAGATCCTTACCAAAAATTTTAAATCGACATTTATCTCCATGCCTTGAGCAAGGTTTATTTCCTCTGCCTTGAGGCAGGATAATCTTTGATTGTGGGTTTGCCATCCATGGGGCTAAGCCCAAAGTTGGTCTAGTGCAACCCCAAACAGAAACGAGCCTAGAACCAACAGCTGTAGCTACATGCATGACTCCAGTGTCACCACCAACTGCAACATTTGCATGTTTTATAATATGAGCTGTTTCAGATAAGCTTAATTTACCGCATAGATCAATTACTTTTTCAGGAAATTTCTTGCTTACTCTTTTACTCAAATCTACAATATCATCTCCGCCTACTATTACAAATTTTGAATCAATTTCAGAACAAATAGCTTCAAGAGTAGATTCAGGAATTTGTTTACCTTCATATGAAGCACCGGGAGCAAGTACAATGAAATTTTTTGGTAGTTTAACTTCAGGAGATTTGCTTATTATATCACCCCAAGGTTTATTTATATTGGATTTTATAGCTAATGATTCTAACAAGTCCAAGGACCTTTCAACAAAGTGCTTTACTGGCTTTTTACTTATTCCCAAAACCAAAGCAATTCTATTGGGACTCATCTTATTAACTCTAAAAGTAATAATATTCAATGCCCTAGCAAGTGCACGAGTTCTGATATTTGAGTGAAGGTCAATGAGATAGTTGTAGCCGAGTTTTTTTAATCCTCCAGAAATCTCATTTATGTTCTTTTCAACTGTATGAATAGTATCAATTCCGGCGATTAAAGCTGCAGCGTCTTTGAATTTGTTGAGCGTTATGAAATCGATTTGGGCTTGATCTCCATAATGAGAGCGAAGAGCCTGCACCACGGGAGCCGACATGATAATGTCACCAATGGAACTAAATCTTGCTATAAGAAATTTCGGTTGTTGCACGGCGTAAAGGTAGAGCCCTGATATCTTTGTATTCATATGAGAAAGAAAATACTTCTACTAGGGTCTGGTGAATTGGGGAAAGAGGTGGTCATTGCCCTTCAAAGACTTGGCGCACACGTAATCGCAGTTGATTCATATGTTAACGCTCCAGCTATGCAAGTTGCACACGATTTTGAGGTCATCAATATGCTCGATGGAGACCAACTCGATGCTGTTGTTGAAACGCACAAGCCAGATTTCATTGTACC